>CACZHC010000018.1 GCA_902780865.1 uncultured bacterium | reverse complement strand
TGAAACGGAGCCGAGAGGCGAAGGGGAGCGAAACCGATGAAACCAGTCCCACACGGAGAGCCGTATGCGGGAAAACTGCACGTACGGTTCGATGAGGGGTAGCCGCCGAAAAACGGCGAAGTCCGTTTTGAGGGTAGTCGAAGACCGAGCGGGCGTACCCGGCGAGGGGCGCTCTGCTCTACTCTACTTGCATTGATACAGTAACGGGAGCGATGGTGCGCCTTATTGGTTCTACACGATCTACACGTTCTGCACGGCTTCTTCTCCACATCTCCACCTCTGCACGGCTAAAATGCGCCCCAAAAGTCTCTGCACACTCTGCGGCTCTGCGTCTCTGCGTTAAAAATTCTCATTTTTCCCCACACGCGGACGAAAAATTGTGGTATACTATTCAAACCACTTGACAAAGTGCAGTTGGGTGGATTGTATACTGGAGCAACCATGGCGAATGTGAAGAAGGCCCTGAAGAAGGCCGCGAAAAAGCTAACGAAGAAGCTGTCGAAGACGCCCGAGAAGGGCAAGAAGAAGTCCGTTTCTGCAAAGACGCCCGCCAAAAAGGCGGGGCCGAAGTCTGGCACAGGCAAGAAGGGTTCCAAGGCGAAATCTGCCCGGTTGCACGGCAAAGTCGCTGCGTCCGAAGAAGATGTGGGCGACGACCTTCCCCCGGCGGATGCCGACGAGAGAATAGACGACGAGGCCCTTGACGACGACTTGCTGGTCGCCGAGGTCGAACGCGAGGAGGAGCACGAAGACGACACGCGGGCTCCCGACGCCGACGAGTCTGAAGCCGCGCTTCCCCCCCAGCCTCTCCCGAGTTTCGGCGCAGACGACATCGAGGCGTCGGAGACGGTCCTTCCGTCCATGGAGGGCATGTCGATCCTTCGCGAGACCGAGCTGAACGACGTCATCGTCGACGTGAAGCGCCGCAGCGAGGCGAATGGCGGCTACATCACCTACGAGGAGCTGAACCAGATACTCCCCTCCAACATCGTCGACGCGATCCAGTCAGATCGGTATCTCAAGATTCTCGAGGCGCTGGGCGTGCAGGTCCTGCGCGAGGAGGATGTCAAGAAGTGGCTTGAGGCGAAGAACCAGAAGTCGTCCGACCCAAAGGCGCGCGCGTCCGAGATGATCGAAGACCCGATCCGCATGTACCTCCACCAGATGGGGCAGGTGCAGCTCCTGTCGCGCGACGAGGAGGTCACGATCTGCCAGACCATCGAGGACGCCGAGGCGAAGACGAAGAACATGTTCAACAGGTTCCTCTTCGTTCCCAAGATGTACGCCGATCAGCTCGACAAGCTGGAGGGGCAGTCGGAGCGCTTCGACAGGATCGTCACCGACAAGTTCGACGAGAACCGCGATGCGTACATTGCCCTCATTCCCGGCTTCCGCAAGCAGATCAAGGACGTTGAGCGCCGTCTCGTCGAGGCGAGCTCGAAGTACCTTTCTACGATCGCCAAGAAGCGCCCGACTTCGACCGAGGTGCGCAACGCCGAGAAGAAGCTCGCAAACGCGCGCGCTGCGCTTAAGCAGTGCTTCATTGACCTTAGCTTCAAGCAGAAGGTCCTCGAGACGCTTTGCGCCGACGCCGACGAGCGCATCTACCTGCCGTACCGCGCGCTCGTCGCGAAGCAGTCTGCGCTCATGCAGGCCCGTCCGTCGAAGAAGCGCGACAACGACCTCGCGCAGGTCCGCGAGAAGATGTCGCGGCTCGAGGCGCAGTTCGGCATGCCCGCCGAGGAGTTCATGACGACCTTCTCCGAGCTTCGTCGCGTCCTCAAGGCCGGGCAGACTGCGCGAACGAAGATGGTCGAGGCGAACCTCCGCCTCGTCATCTCGATCGTCAAGAAGTACATGAACCGCGGGCTTTCGTTCCTCGACCTCATCCAGGAGGGCAACACCGGCCTCATGAAGGCGGTCGAGAAGTTCGAGTACAAGCGGGGCTACAAGTTCTCGACGTACGCGACGTGGTGGATCCGCCAGGCGGCGACCCGAGCGATAGCGGACCAGGCGAGGACGATCCGCATCCCCGTCCACATGATCGAGACGATCAACAAGCTGATGCGCGTCCAGAAGAAGCTCATCCAGAAGCTCGGCCGCGAACCTACCGAGGCCGAGCTTTCGAAGGAGATGGGGCTTCCCGCCGACCAGGTAAGGGCGGTAAAGAGGATGTCGCAGCAGCCGATTTCGCTGCAGTCGAAGGTCGGCGACAACGACGACGCCCACTACGGCGACTTCATCCCCGACCTCTCGAGCGAGAACCCCTTCGAAGTAACCGAGGGGCATCTCCTCAAGGAGAGGCTTAGGGACATTCTGAACACGCTGACCGACCGCGAACGGCAGGTCGTCGACTTCAGGTTCGGCCTGACCGACGGCTACAGCCGCACGCTTGAGGAGGTCGGGAGGCTGTTCAACGTAACGCGCGAGCGAATTCGCCAGATCGAGGCGAAGGCGCTCAGGAAACTGCGTCATCCGAGCCGCATGAAATCGCTCGGTGACTATCGAAACAGCTGATCCGCAAGGCGGACGGCGAAAGAAGAAAAGAGAAAGAAAAGAGAGGAAGAAAAAATGAACGAAACGTGCCAGAACCCACAGGTGTGCTGCTATATCGCCGGCGCGATCGGCTTCGTCGCGGGCGTGATCCTGACGTGCATCGTCTGCAAGCTGCGCGGCGGCTGCAAGTGCGGCGGCCAGAACGAGTCTTCGCGCCGTCCCGCGAAGCGTTCCGCCGAGCCGAAGTTCGAGAAGGTCCATCCCGCACCTGCCGACGGGTCGATCGAGATCTACGTCGGCAACCTCAGCTACGACCTCACCGAAGACCAGCTCCGCAAGGAGTTCGAGGCGTACGGCAAGGTCAACTACGTCCGCATCATCACGAACCGCTACAACGGCCGCTCAAAGGGCTTCGGGTTCGTACACATGCCCAACCGCGCAGAGGTCGACGCGGCCGTAAAGGCGCTCTCCGACAAGGAGATCCTCGGTCGCAAGCTGAAGTGCAACGAGGCCAAGAATGTCGGCTAAGGCGCTTGTGGTGCTCGCAGACGGCTTCGAGGACGTCGAGGCCGTCACTGCGATTGACATTCTCCGCCGCGGCGGAGTCGAGGTCGTCACCGCATCTCTCGCGGAAGGCCCCGAGGTGCGCAGCGCACATGGCGTCGCCATGCTTGCGGACGCGCCTTTCTCGGAGGCGGAGAAGGACGACTTCGACGTGATCGTCCTGCCGGGCGGCGGCGAGGGCACCGAGAACCTCAAGGCGTCTCGGGCGCTCCTCGAGCGGCTGCGCCGCCAGAGGGACGAAGGCCGCCTTCTCGCGGCGATATGCGCGGCGCCGACGGTTCTCGTCGAGGCGGGCGTTCTCGAGGAAGGCCAGCATGTCACGTGCTATCCGACGTGTTCTGTCGATCTCGACCGTCCCTGCGCGGGCGTTCCCGTCGTCGAGGACGGCAACGTGATCACCGGCCAGGCCCCTGGCTCGGCCATGCTGTTCGCGCTCGTAGTCCTCAAGACGCTGACGGATGAAAAGAACGCGATGAAAGTCGCGCGCGGGCTTGTGACCGACGTTCTCGACTGATGCCGCCATGTTCAGGCGGATTTCCATATCGAGCTGGAAATTTCTCCTTGCGGGGAAGGGGATATCCTTCCGCACCGGGCAGTATTTTGTGGAGTCGATGCTCGTAGGGCTCGTCACCGGGTTCGTTGTCGTCGCCTTCCGCTACATGATCAACTTCGGCGAGTCGCTCCTCATGGGCGGCTCGTGGCTTTCTGGCCGCCGCTGGGCGATGATATTCCTGCCGGCGCTTGGCGCACTCGCGGGATATGTCCTTATAAAGAGGTTCGCGCGACTCGAGCACGCGCGCGGGACCGACAGCGCAATCAAGTCGTACCACCAGCACGGCGGCTACATCACGTCTACTGTCATTCCCATAAAGTCCGTTGCGTCCGTCTTGACCGTAGGCTCCGGCGGTTCCGCGGGATACGAAGGCCCAGTGACTCTCATCGGCGCTGCATGCGGCAGCGTGGTTGCGCGCATGCTAAATCTCACTGTGCGCGCGAGGCGCATATTGATGGCCGCAGGTCTCGCCGCCGGCATAGCCGCGCTTTTCCAGGCGCCGCTCGCCGGCGCGATCTTCGGCTTCGAGATCTTCTACTCGTCGAGCGACGTCGAGTACGAAACGGTTCTCCCGTGCTTCATTGCCGCGCCGATCTCGTACACGATCTACGCGTACTTCTTCGGGTGGCAGCCGCTCTTCGCGATGCCGCCCTGCGCATACGAGAATGCGCTGAGGCTTCTTCCGTATTTCGCGCTCGCGCTTATCATAACGTTTGGCGCGCGATTCTACATCAGCTTCTTCCGCGGCACCGAGGAGACGTTCGCGAATCTCCGCATCCCCGGTTTTGCGAAGGTCGTCGTCGGCGGTCTCGTCGTCGGCCTTCTCGGCTACTTCATATTTCCAGGCGTATACGGCGCGGGCTATCCGATCATCCGCCGCTGCCTCGTCGAGAACGGCAACGCATTCGTGTTTCTCGCGATCTTCTTTCTCAACGTCGTCTCTACTTCGTTCACCGTCGGCTCCGGTGGCTCAGGCGGGATATTCGCGCCGGCGCTCGTTTGCGGCGCAACGCTCGGCGCTGCTACAGGCATATTCTTCGCGCGCGTTCTGCCTGCGTCGTGGGGCGTGCATCCGTCTGCATTTGCGCTTGTCGGCATGGCGGGATTTCTCGCGAGCTCCGTGCGAATCCCAATGACTGCGATCGTGATGGTCGCTGAGATCTCCGGCAATCATCAGCTGCTCGCGCCCGCGATGTGGGTGTGCGGAATTGCGTTCTGGCTCAACAACGGATGGTCGCTCTACCGCAGCCAACCGCACAGTCGCGAGACGTCTCCAGTCCATCGTGGTGAATGAAAATTTTTTTTGAAAAATTTTTCAGATTCCCCCTTGACGGGCGCGACGAAGATATGATACAATTCGCACAACCTTTGAGTGAAGAAGGGAAAGTCCTCAGGCGTTAAGCCTGGCACCTAGGTTAAACCAGGTGAAACGAATGTTGACTTACCTGACGCACAAGAGGGTTCGGTGATCGGAGACGCGAAACTCAAACCGTCGAAGAGAGCTGAATGGCATAACATGTGTGTCGACCGTGTTCACGCGGGTACAAGAAAGTGAAGCGGTATGAAACCACCGCCCACAACGGGTCAGCCGGGTAGCTCCGGTCGAAGGACAGGCGGAAATCCGCAAGTCTGGAGAAACAAGCCAAAGGAAAAAAAACAACAATGAAGAAGCTCATGATTGTTGCCGCTGTTGCGGCACTGGTCTCGGCGGTCAAGGCGGCTACGCTGACTCCGATCGACTGCGTTGAGGATCCGGAACCTGGTTCTTGCGACATCCAGGTGTTCAAGCTCACTGCCTCTGGCAAGACTGTCCAGGACATTGAGACCAGCTCTGCGTCGTACAAGGCCGTCTCCAACCTCAAGGTCACCAAGGGCGCGCTCGCGTTCTTCTATGACGAGGGTTGCGCGGAAGAGGGTGCTTGCTGCTACACTGAGGCGGCGCTCTTCGCTACGCTCAAGAACGGCAAGGTTACCCGCAAGGTTGCTGTTGAGGGTCTCGAGATTGGCAAGTGGTCGATCTTCGGCAAGAACTTCGAGGCGAAGGTTCGCGATTACCTCCATGACATGAAGAAGGGCAGCTCGACCAAGGTTGAGTCCGATCTCTTCATCTCGGGTGAGGATCTCGAGGTTGTTGACTATGAAGAGGATGCTATCGATGAGATCAGCATCTGGGCGTCCGCTTTCGGCCAGATGACGGCCAAGCTCTCCAAGGGCAAGGCTGGCAACGATGCCTACTGCGACCCCGAGGATGATCCGGGCTGCGTCCTCTCCTTCGTTCCTGGCACCTACAAGGGCTGGTTCGTTGGTCAGCGCGCCCTCATCAGCGACGGCTGGTGCTTCAACTGCCAGTGCGGCGAGTACGACATCTTCGGTGGCACCTGGACGGCTGTCTTCCAGGCTAAGTACAACACCGTTGATGGTGCTCAGCGCGTCGCGTTCGGCAAGGTTCTCTTCGGCGGCGACGACGACGAGGACTAATCAAGGCGGCTAAAAAGCCGTAACAATGCCGAATGGCAAAACAAAGGCGGGGGTCGGGTCAAACCAACCCCCGCCTTTCATCAGTGAAATAAATGTGAAATCCATAGTCGCAAGTACTTTGATTATTGTGAGTCTTCTCCTGGCGCTGTGCATTCAGGCAAGTGCCGACGAAGGGGAAGGCCGCGGTTTTGTAGTCGACATCAAGAATGCAGAGGCCGTTGGGCGCGGCGTATCGGTCAAGGGGGCGCGAGCAGATGTAGAGCAGGACGAGGTTGATGTCCTGCGGCAGTTTGATGACGAAGCTATCTTCATAGACATAGCAGGGCAGGATCGCGTTAAATGGAAGCTTCTGCGCGACGAGATGGAAGATATCGTCAATGGATTCCCGCATCGGCCGGAAATGGATGAAGCCGCCGTTAGGAATGCCAGAAAAGTTGTATTTAATTCGAGACTTTCAAAACTTTTGCGGAATTATGTAAAGTATGCTGTTTTTGCGGTGGAGGCACGAAAACATGGAATTACTGTGCCGGAGTCTGCGTTTGTCGAACAGCGTGACCGCATGAAACAGGAACTGGACAAGAAGGGCGCGGCTGGGCGTCGGCAACTGGCGCGAATCACGGCCCTGGAATCTCTTTACGAACACAATCTGACCAACGCGCTTCTCTGGCAGGCGTATGCCGAGAAGGTTGTCCGTCCGACTTTGGTGATTACGGCCGAGGAAATCGCAGCGCGCGTGGAGAAGCAGCACGCAGACAACGAGGCGAACGCGGCGACGAACGCCTTCAAAAGGACGCTTGTAGCAGACTTGCGCAAGCGTCTAAAGTCGGATCCATCGGCTTTTGCGGCCCTTGCCGAAAAGTGGAGCGATTGCCCGAGTTCAGATCTGGGCGGCGTTCTTACTGATGTCAACGACCAGCCGCAGCGCCTGCATAAAGGCGATCTCCGTCCAGAGGTGGAGCAGGCCTACGACAAGCTTAAGCCTGGTGAAATGAGTGACGTGGTCGAGACTCCGTATTCCTGGCACATCATCAAGTTGCTGGCGCGGCACCCCAAGACTGAAGATGAGGATGCCTCTGTCGAAATCGCCCATATTATGCTGGAAAAGGTTCCGCTTCTGCCCGAACTTACTGCGGAACAGGCCCGCCACAAGATTGAGAACAAGAAGCTACGGGAGGCAATGGCGGTAAAGTTGCTGGAGCTGCTGAAGACGACGAAAATCGACTGCCTCATTCCTCTTCAAGGCGATTCAACAAAACCAGGGCGGAAAATCCCGCGTAAACGTGTCATAAAAGAAGGAGACTAAGTATGAAAAAGATCATGCTGGCTGTAATGGCGACGCTGGCGACGCTGGCGGCATCGGCATTTTCGCTGCCCACCGTCGGCGACAGCACTGAGCCGTGCGTCTGGACGCGAAACATCACGGGCGTTCGCGCTGCGGCGAAGACGACGGGCTATCCAATGCTTGTCGTCGTCATCAACGACTCGAACGAAGGCGAGGGCTGCGACCACTGCAAATCCTTCCTTGAGCACAACCGCGCGGGCATCGAGGCATTGGCCAAGAACTACAAGTTCTACATGGTCCTGCTCAACTACTGGTCTGGAGCGAACGGCTATTCGTCGCTGGCCAGCACGTACCGCATTAATTTCGGCGTCTACCCAATCCTCCCGAGCGTCAGCGTGCGAGCGCCGGACGGCGCGGTCAGCAAGGGCTGGGGCTATCCGCTTGTCGACGGCAACATAGTCAGCCGCATAAAGGATGAAATCGAGAAGTTTGCCGTCAAAAAAAGCACTTTTGCCTTGAGCGCGGGAACCACCTCTGTGAAGATGGGGTCGGCGTGGACTGGGACGATCACGCGCTCAGGCGGCGCCAAGACTGCCGGAACGGTTTCCATCTCGCTTTCGGGGCGCGCCGCCGGAGACTACAAGGCCGAGCCATCGTCGTTTGACTGGGATTCGTCCGACGGTTCCAAGACGTTCAGAGTGTCTGGGCCTGCGGACGGCGAAGACATCAGGTCGGACGACATCGTCGTCAAGATATCGGCGACTGGTTTCGAGGATTCAAAGATAACGTACGGAAAGCAGCAGCTGACGGTGTCCTTCAAGGACGGGCAAGTAGCGAAGACACTGGCGGAGTTCAAGGCCGCGAACGAGGCCTTTTCAAGCCTGACGGCGAGCTCCTTATGGTATGTGCCGGCAGATGGTTCAGCGGTGCTCGCCGCCTCGTCCCTGGCTGCGAACGCCACGAGCACATTGACGTGGACTGCTCCGCGCAACGGTACGCTTGAGCTTGCGGGCAAGGTCGACGGGAACAGCACCTTGACGGCGAATGTCGGCGGCAATACCTATCCATTGACGGCGAACAAGCAGGGCATCCACGTGTCGAAGGATGCGACAGTGACGGTGACGGCAACTGCGGCGACCGATCTTAAGGCGGGTGAAATCGGGCTCAAGGTGATGGCGTTTACGGCCGACAACGAAGCGCCCAGCTTTGCCGACGACGTCGCCTCCAGCGTCACTTCGTATCTCAAGTTCGAATCGCGTGTGTCCTTTGCCGCCCAGAGCGCGTCCGGCGAGGTGACATATTCGGCCAAGGGGCTTCCGGAGGGCCTTAGGGTCACGAAGAAGGGGCTTCTCAAGGGGACGCCGGAAGAGAGCGGTTCCTTCGACGCGATCATCGTCGCGAGCAATGGCTATGGAGCCACTACCCAGAACGTGGCCATCGCCGTCGGAGCCTTCCCGTCGAAGTACAAGGGTACCTACGACGGCATAGTCTTCGACAAGGCCAAGCGCTCCATTGCCGGCGGCGTCACGTGGAAGATCGCCGCGAACGGCAAGTGGCAGGCGTCGTTCGAGCGCGCTGGCGCGAAGACGAAGCTCAAGGGCGTCTGCGAAATCGACGCCGCTGGACAGCCGATTATCGACGGCGACGGCTTTGCCGCCGCTGTGATGCCTGGGCTGACGGTCTGGGAGGGCGCGTGGAACGGACTTCCCGTCTACGGCAAGAAATCGGAAGGATCGCTTTCATCGACATGGAGCGGCGTCTGGAACGGCGGCATGTCGCAGGCGCCGGCTGGCTACCTGACGGCGAATGTCTCCGGGAAGGGCAAGGTGACGATCAAGGGCAAGATAGCCGGCAAGTCGAAGTTGGGAGCCAAGGGGCAGCTGCTGGTTCTGGACGCGGCATTTGTCGCCGAGCACCTGCCGTCCTGCGCGGTAGAGAACGGCGGATCCGTCGGCTTCGTCCGTGCCTGGAAGAAGTCTTCGGGGAATGTCTTCGACGGCGGCCTGATGCTTTATGCCAACGGAACGCTGTCCGGCGTCTTCTCGTTCGGTGGCAGGACATACGACGAGGTCTTTGGCGCCAAGTGGAAGGCTCCGTCCCTGGCTGCGTATGACGGCGCCGTCTTGAGCTTCGGGAACTTGACCGAAATCCCGGTCGTCGCCGAGGAGAAAAAGCTTGCTCCCGGGGAGAACGACTGCTCCGCGAAGCTTTCGGCAAAGAAATCGACCGGCATTTTCAAGGGGTCCTTCAAGTACAATGGCAAGAAGGCCACATACGAGGGAGCGTTGTTCACGTTGGGCGGCAAGCTGGTGGGCATGGGCGGCGGCATTGTCGGCTCTACGGCATTTGCGGTTGAGCTGGAGGCTGCAAAGTAGGCGGATCTGACGGGGGGGGAGAGGATGTTTCGCATGTCTGTTGGCAGATTTGGGTTGGTGCGTCATTGGCTTTTTGCCGTTGCGGTGGTTTCTACGGCCTTGCATGGCTACGGGCTTGGCGTCTCCGAGGACATCATTGACTCCTCGACGGGGCCGATTGTGCTTGGAGAGTGGAACAAGAACTTTTCCAGCGGCCTTTCGATGGCCGATTCCAAGAACATCCCGATGGTCGTGTTCTATGGCGGTGTGTCCTGCGGCGTCTGCGAGACGCTGCAGCGCGCCTGCTTGACGGACGAATTCACGTCGTGGCAGGCGAAGAAGAAGGTCATCATGATCTTCACGACCGACACGACGCGCGGCAATGCCAGGAAGTTCTCGATCCCTGAGGATGGCAGCGAAGTCGGTTTCCCCTACATCGCCGCCTACTGGAACCGATTCGGGACTGCCCCTGCCAAGCATACGGAATACTATATGTGCTTTCGCGGGAAGGACGGTATCATGCCGGCCAAGGGCGGAACGCTTGCGAGCCAGCTCATCCGCTCGCTTGAAATGGTGTTTGGCGCGTATCCATACGACGGCGGCGACTTTCTTCTGTCCGCGACGAATGACGTGGCCCGGCTCGAGGTTGAGGCGGGCTATCCGGCGGGGACGCGCGTCAATGTGCCGCTGACGCGCAGTGCCACGGCGGCTTACGTCAATCGGCTCGTCTGCGGAAGTGAAACCAACGTCGTCAGCTGGGCGAATGGCGAGACGGGCGTTCGGGAAGTCTCCGTGACGATTCCGGACGGCTGTGCCGCCGGCACTGTCATCCCGCTGGCGCTTCTCCGCGACGATGGAGACTTGGCCGCTACGTCATCGGTCGCCGTGGTCGCGCCGCAGGCGAATTCGCTCCGCAACCCGGCGTGGCTGGGAGAAGGTTTTGCCGCCGGCGAATGGACGATGGACATAGACGCCGCGCTTCGGCGTGCCAAGGACGGGGAGTTCAAGAACGTCCTCGTGTTTTTTACAGGAGCCATGTGGTGCCCGCACTGCCAGGGGCTTGAGGCGGGAGTTCTTTGCACGGACTCGTTCTTGGGGTGGTGCCGGGACAACGACATTGCCCTTGTCGAACTGGACAATCCTCGTCGTTCCTCCAGTGCGGTTGCCGAGGACTATGAAATCCGCGAGGCCTCGGGTGCGCCGCCGACTCTTCTGCGCTACGCCTCCGGCAACAACTCCTATGCCGGGCGGCAGGAGTCGGGCGCGTCCTATCTGTCGCGCAAGGGAATCGCCATCGGGAGCGCGACGACGCCGGGCACAGCCGAATTCGTGCTGCAGCGCAACCGGCGCCTCGGCTATGCCTGGGGAGAGGGCACATACTGCGCCCCCGGGGCCGGACGTAACAGCTATCCGACGTTCGTTCTCCTCAACGCGGACGGGTCAGTCGCCGGGAGGTTCAATCGGCATGAGGCGGACGGCTACGCCTGTGACTTCGATGAGAACATGTCCCGCTTTGTCGATTTGCTTAAGCTGTCGGGCGGCGCTGGCGAAAGCGCGAACTATGCGACCACGACCACGCGGACGCTGACCGTCGGCGGCGAGTCGGCAAGCGCCGAGCTTCAGGTCAACGACAGCGTCGAGTACTTCCGGCTCTCTGGCTTGTCGGCCGCCAGCTGCTCCTTTGCGGCGACGGGCGGGAATGCGGTCAATCCGCTCGTCGTCTCGGTCGTTCGCCTCGTGGATGGCGTTGAGACCGTCGTTGCGGCTGGGACAAACAGCGTGACTTGCGCGTTCTCCGGATCTGGCGAATATTTGCTTAAGCTGGCGGCCTTTTCGGGGGCGAGGGAGCAGTCGTATGGCGGCAACACGACTTTCACGTCCGTAGTCTCCACGTCGCTGGTCTTGACCCCCACGGAAAGCGCATCGACTTTCGTTCCGGCCGGGCGTACTGCCAAGCTGTCGGTCCGCAAGGGCGTCAAGTATCGGCTTCAGGGCTGTGCGAAGCCCGATGCGTCCGCCATGCGCGACGTCGGAGCGGCGGCATTGGGGGGCCGGTACTACGTGGCGGAGGACACGCGTGAGATCGCCCTGGAGCCATTAGACGCGAAAATCGTCTACCAGATCTGGAATCCTGGTCTGGCGGCCTTCGACGAGACGTCGCTGACGGCTTTCACCTTCAAGGGCTCTGCTGGGTTCTCCGTGACGCGCTCAGGCGGCAGCTCTGGGCCTTTGGCCGTCAAGGTGTCGGTAATTGGCGGCGATGCGGAGAACGGGAAACGCTATGTATGGAATGACGAGACAGTCTTCTCTTGGGCGGACGGCGAGTCTGGCACCCGGCAGGCGACGATCTCCCTGCGGGACGATCCGGCCGAGATGTCCAACCAGACATTTGTCCTCGGTCTTTCGGCAGCTGGCGGCACTGAGGCTGAGGCCGTCGACGCCGGCGCGCTTACCGTGACGCTGTGCAGCACGGACAAACCGGTTCTCCCTCAGGCCGAGTACACAGTCCCGCTCTTCACGACGCTTGACGCCGCGGCGGCGCTGGAGGCCCAGACGGTGTTCAACGCCAAGGGTGGCGAGAAAGTCAAGGTCAAGTGCGTTGACGGCAAGCTGCCGAGCGGAGTCAAGCTTGTCTGCGCCGATGGCGCCGTCATGCTCTTCGGCTCGGCGAAGAAACCAGGAACCTACGAGTGCACGTTCGTCCTCCAACAGAAGCAGGGCGCCGAGACGGTCGTCGGACCCGAGACGAAGTTGACGCTCGTAGTGGCGGCGGCGTCAGACGTTTCGGCTGGCGGAAATGCGCTGCTCGGAAAGAAGATCAAGGCGACGCTGCCGCTTTTCGCGGAAGAGGCTGGCGGCGTGCGTGCGCTCAAGGGCACTCTCGACATCTCCCTTTCGGCGAAGAACAAGATTGCGGCGAAGTACTGCGGGCTGTCCGGAAAGAAGATTTCCATCAAGGGCGGTTGGGCGACAATGGCGGACGGCCTTGTCGAGTCCGGCGTTCTGTCCGGCCGCACCGGCCAGACACTTCGGATCGTCCTTGACGCCGCCGGGCGAATCGCGGCGGAACTGGACGATCCGGCCGCCGGCCTCAAGCTGTCGTCGGGCGAGCCGCTGAAGGTCGGTGTCGGTTCGTATGCGTCTGCGTTTGTCGGCACCTACACGGCCAGCCTGATCGAGATGTCGGCTGACGATCCGGCGGGAGACGGATACATAGTGCTTAAGTCTCTGTCGGCCAACGGAAAGGCGAAGTGGTCTGGGGCCCTTGCAAACGGCCAGTCGGTTTCCGGTTCGGCCTTTGTTACGATAGACGGCGACGGAAACGCGGTGCTTCCGCTGTTGAAGCGGGCCAGCAAGGACTACCTCGCGGCTGCCGTCCGCATCCGGCCAAACGGCAAGTCGCTCTACTTCCCGCGCGCCATGAAGACATGCGCGAACACCGTGGCGCGCTGGGCGCATGTCGCGAATCCGGCAACGGCCCACGACTGCGAGATTCGCGGCAGCTACTACGACCGCGACGGGGTGCTTGACGAGTGCTGCTATACGCAGTTCTTCAAGACAAATCTGCTCCTTTCCGCCAAGCTTGACGGCTTTGCGAGCGCGACAAGGGGGGCGGTGAAGACCGCTGCGTCCGGAGAGGTGCGGGTTCATCCGTCTTCGCTGGAGCTGCTCGAAAAGAGCTCCGACCTCAAAATGTCCTTCAACAAACGGACAGGAGTCTTCAAGGGGACGATGAAGATATCCTTCGAACGCGGGTACGTCAAGGGCAAGTTTACAGGTGTCGTCCTTCCGGGTTGGCATGATTGCGGTTGCGAGGGCCCGCCCGATCCGGCGGATCCGTTTGGCATCGACGTCTCGCAGCCCTTTGCGCGCGGAGCCGTCTGGTTTTCGGACACTTTGAACGGAGCGGCGGCGACGCGAGGCGCCGTGGTCACTATCGACGAATACGAGGAGGACTGAACGATGGCTGTCGGCGGGCTTTTCTGGAGACGGGCGGCGGCTGCCGCGTTGCTTATGGCGGCTGCCGCGGGCTGTGAGAAGGATGCGCCCGCCGTCCCTCAGGTCGCCCTCGGCGAAGTCGATGCGGTTCGGCGCGAAGCGTTTGTCAGGGCAACGGCGGAGGCGCTAAAGTCATTTGAGGAACTTGACGTGCCGTCGATGAAGATCGACTGCGCCGTCGGCCCCGACGGAAAGCTGACTGTCTTCGCAAAGAGCGAGACGCGTGCCAATCCCGAGATTCCCGAGAAGGCGTTGTCGCTGGCGCTGACCAATGTCGCGTTGAACTTCCCCGGCGTCGGCTTCGTCGCTGAAGGCGATCGCGCCTGGCGCGTGCTTTTCCCGGACGAAGTGAAGATCCCCGTTTCCGGTCCGTTCAACTTCGGGGTGCTTGGGACGCGTCAATGAGTCGTCTGTCGGCTGCCGTTCTTTTCTCCTGTCTCCTGCTTGCTTCTGCGGGGACGGCGGCCGATGGCGCGTCGGCTTCGGGAGAAGTCGCCAGGCGGGTCAGTTCCATGTACATCGCCCCGATGGCGGGAACGATGTTCTACAGACTTTACGATCCGGCGGTCGGGACTGTTGAATTCCGCCGAGTAGGGAGGGGCGGCCGTTTCGCCGGGCCTGACGGCTGGAAGGCGGACCTTGTCGGCGAGACGATGACGGTGACTCCGCCCAACGAGCCAAACCGTCTGCGTTTCCGATTCAAGAACGGCTCCCCTGTCGGATTCCTGCTGGGCGACGACGAGTTCGCGGTGCAGCGCCGTTCCGTTCCTGTTTATCCAGGCACAATTCCCGAGATGTGGGATGTCTCCGGCGAAGAGTCGCCGCTTGCGCACAAGTGGAAGGGGCGTTTTGCCTGGCCCTATCGAAATCCGAACCATGATGCCGTCCTCTATTCTTTTCTGGCGCTGGCGGGCCTTTGCCTGCTTTGCTTCCGCCGCGGACGCATGTGGAAGGCGGCGGGCGCTGCCGCGCTTTGCGGTTTCGGCGTGCTTGTGCTGGCGACTGGTTCCCGCGGCGGTCTTGTAGCCCTTGTGCTGGGCGCTGCGCTTATGGGGATTTCGCGATTTGCGAAAGGCGGCTGGACCCGTGGACGGCTGGTCGTCGTCGGGCTTCTCGCGGCGCTGTTTGTCGCGGCCTTCGCCGCGGCATCCATCGTCGGCCGCGCCTCCATGACGCTGAAGGACGCCGGAAACGACCTGCGTACGGAGGTCTGGAGCCGCGCTCCGCGCATGATGGTGGACGCGCCCGGGGGCTGGGCGTCCGTCCTTCCGTCAGGCCGTGCATACATCAACTGGTATCAGCCGCTTGAGAAAAACGACGTGACCTACACGCTGATCAGCGGACATCTGACGTTCATGTCCAATCACGGCTGGCTGGGTCGGTTCGCGTGGGTATTCTTCTGGGCCTGGCTGCTGATTGCCCTCTTCCGCTTCGCGCGGCAGGGCGGCAGCCCGCTGCCGCTTGGCGCATGGTCGATGTTCGCAGTCGCCGACTGTTTCAACCCCGTCCATCCAGTTAGCTCCCTTTGGCTGCTTCCCGTAGCATCGCTCGTTCCATGGCTTTGGACGCGTCCGTGGAAGGGCTGGCGCGGCGAATGCGTCCCGATGGCCGTGGCGGCGGGGCTTTCGGCGGCAGTCCTTGCCGGGATCTATTTCGCCGGATCGTCCGTGCAGACGGGGAAAGGCCCGTCAATCCGCGTCGACGGGCCTTGCGTGCTCGTTAACGGTAGCCGTCCGTCCCGATGGGTGGTGGATGACGGGGCTACGCTGTGCTGGACCTTGACTGGCAAGGACGTCCGGTCGTTCTATGAGCACATGCCGCAGTCGCCGGCACTCGGCTTTGCCCGGCGCGTGGACGACGTCCCGAAGTCCGTCGACGTTCTGGTCGTCGCCGGTTCGCGCTGCCGAGACTACCTTGAACTTCGGCGGAAGGGCAGGGCCCCGCGGGCGCGCAAGCTGGTGTTCCTCTCGCCGCCGTTCGGACCGTCGGAGGTCCCGCCAGAACTGATTGCGCGCGGCGGTTTTCTAATGGTGCTTGGCGAGTTTGCTTCCCGCTATGCGGATGTATACGGCAAGCCTCCTTTCCCGGACTGGGTTGCGACCGTGGACGGTGCCGAGCTCTATATCCCGGGCTGGGTCGGGCTGGCGACAACCCTTTAACGCAAAGAGCAAGGAGAACCATAATGAAACGAACGCATAAAATCGCAGTCGTCGCAGTGGCGGCGGTGGCCGTCTTGGGTTGCTATATGTTCATCACCATGCGCGGCGAGAAGCCTTCGCCTGTACCGGAGAAGGAGAAAGGGAAGACCACGGCGCTTCTGACGCAGAAGGGCGCGCAGTCAAAGTCGGTGAAGTCGGTGGACGCGCTGCGGGCGTCCGTCCGCTCCGTCACGAACAAGACGGGGAGAGTCGCCCAGGTCGTGGCCAGGGGGCGTTTGGGCGCGGACGGAGACGATGTGTTCCGCGACGAGAACGGCAATGCCTATCCTGAAAAGGAACAGGCACTGATGCGGCAGGCTCTCGCCGTCATTGAGAACGACGATCTGGACGGCGCGCGCGAACTGGCGGAAAAGGCCATCGGATCGAGCAATGCCGAGTTGCGCGCAATGGCCGTCGATGCGCTTTCCTGGTTCGGGCAGAATGCGTTGGTGGAGTTGACGGAGTTCATGAGCGACGCCGACGAAGGCGTTGCCGAAGAGGCAAAGTCCAGTTGGATGCGCGCGCTTCAGGAGATAGAGGACGACGGACTGAAGGCCGGCGTCGTAGAGTTGACCCTGGGCAAGTTGAAGGACAAGGACATCCTTGAGGATGTCGCCAACGAACTTGTCGGGATTGACGAGCTCGCAGCCGTCCAGGTGCTGGCGAACGTCATCGATGACGGAAAGAACGCGAAGGCGGTCGCCGCGGCCAAGGAAGCCTACAATTCCATCACGGGCGACGACTGGTCCGGAGTGGACGCGGCCGAGACCTGGCTCCAGGAGAACTACACGGCGTCGGAAGACGATTCCGCGGAAGATTGACGGTCTTTTCGCCCTTGCGTCGCGCAGGTTACTCTGCTATAATATCTTAACCCTTTAAGAAACTCAACTAAAAGGAAAAAAGCAAATGAAAAAACTCATGGTTCTCTCGATGGTGGTGGCAATGTGCGGATTTGCGCTTGCGGACGCACAGGTCTATGAAATGGAGCTCACAATGAAGACGACGGTTACGAAGTCGGGCAAGGTGCAGTTCATTTCGTGCGACTGCCCCGTTGACGACTATGACATGTACCGCAAGCAGGGCACGGTCAAGATCAAGGGTCTGATTTGGGGCTGCGACTGCGTCACGATTTCCGAGCCGCAGATTTCGTCGAACTCGACGAGTCTTGCCAAAGGTGCCTATGGCTACATCTTCTGGAACGAGACGACGCGCAAGCCGATGAACCTCAAGTTCGAGTGGGAGTTCCTCAACCGCATCGACAAGTCTGCGAAGAAGGCCGAGGGCACGTGGACGCTGTCGTCTAGCGACGGCACGTTCTTCCTGATGGGCTCGGGCTTCGGCACCATCAAGGACACTACGGTTCGCCAGCCCATCTGCATGCGTACTGCAACCTGGCTTACGAACATGAGCGGCAACTTCGCCGGCTGGTCGACGCCTGGCGCCATCGTGACCGTCGAGGCGACGGCGGAAGAGTGCTCGTGGTGCGAGAAGGTCGCCGGGCGGGAGGAGCAGACGGCTTCGGCCGTCGGTTGGACGATGTGCGACTGCGGCGAGTCCGACGCGCGGACTGCGGCGAACGGCACCTGGAAGCTGAAGTACGACAAGAAGGCGTCTGCCATTCTTTCGAGCAAGACGAAGCCGGTCGAGTCCGTCACGCAGGCGTACAAGTTCCCGTCCTACGTCAAGAGCGTTATCGAATAACAAAAGCACAATTAAACAGGGGGGAGAAAGCGAGATAAGGAATGACTGGAATCATCAAGAATACCGCCGTCGTCGCGTTGACGACTGCCCTCTGCCTGTCGGGCGCCGATGCGCTTGCATACGAATACAATGTGACGCCGTCGGCCATCCGCCCGCGCTGGAGCGGTGCGAAGGCCGGCGAGTGGACTTTTGACCGCGAGGCCGCCTTTGCCAACGCGAAGCGTGACGGCAAGTACACGATCGTGATGTTCACTGGTTCGTGGTGGTGCCCGTACTGCCAGACATGCGAAGCGAAGGTCCTCACGTCGAAGGCCTGGGCTGACTATGTGGCCGAGAAGGGCTACTACCTTGTCGAATGCGACTATCCCTACCGTTTCCCCGTCCCCGAAGGCCAGGAGTGGAAGGGAACGAGTCCCTTGGGCGACGGCTGGGGGTTCCAGTGCTGGCTTTATGACGCGGGCTACCTTGCAGAGAACGGCCTCACGGCCGACGAAGGCCTGGCCGCCATCCAGGACATGTACGACTACCAGGACGCGATGGCCCTTCCGGGCAGCGTGGTCAACGTGATCAGCCGTCTCGGCGGCGGGACGATGGAGCTTCACAAGATCAGCTATCTGACGATGCTCGTGTTCCGCCCAGACGGCACGCTGATCGGCCGCATGCCGTTCCCCTGGTACAGTGCCAGCGCCGTCTCCGACGAGGAGGCTATCAACTTCATGATCGGCAACCTCGAGATTGCGAAGAACTGGGGCGGCTATAGCTTCTGCGACAATCCGGCGGAAGGCGGGTTCCTGGGAACGGCGGCGGCACAGTACCTGGGCTGGCTCTCGGACGGCGAGACCGGGGAAATCGCAGGAACCGTCACGGTCAAGGCCGGGAAGGCCAACAAGAAGTCGGGGCTTTCAAAGCTGACAGCCACTTTCGTGACTCGGAACGGCTCAAAGGTCAAACTGACGGGCGTGGCGGACACGCCGAGCACCAACAAGGTGTTCCAGCTGGCCAAGAAGGGGCTTGCGGCGTCGGCCGGCGTCGTGCTCGGCGCGAACGGACTCGTCGGATACTACAATGCACCAGACGGGAAGTCGTATTCCATCCAAGGCGCCCGCGACGTCTTCTCCGCGAAGGACGCCGACGCGAAGGCCCGTGCGGCCGCCCTGTCGACTGGGTTTTGGACGCTGGCGCTCACCAACGCCGTCGAGGACGTCGCCTTCGCGCGCGGCTCCGGTGCGCTGTCCGTCGCCGTCAAGTCGAAGGGCAAGGCCAAGGTGACCGGTTGGCTTGGCGACGGCACGAAGGTAAAAGTGTCCGCGACGGGAATAATGGGCGACAACGGCATCTGCGCCGTGCCCGTTTCGGCGGCGCTCTATTCGAAGAAGGGCGGCATATCCTTCCTCCTGAAGCTAAAGGACGGCCAGCTTGTTGGCGTCGAGGGGCTTTCCGAGTGGAAGGCCGCGGGCAAGAACTCGTTTTCCGTTCGTTGCGGGGCCCGCTTCGTGCAGAAGCAAGGTGTCGGCGAACTGCCGGATGTCTTTGAACTTGAGATCCCCTCGCTTGTCCTCCCCGACAATGGCATTGTCGACGAGGGTCTCTTCGCCGACGTCCCTCCCGTGGCCGCCAAGTGGAAGGGCGTTGGGCTTTCCGAGGACACGCAGTCCCCGTTCGCGTTCTCGTTCTCCTACGCGGCGAAGACGGGGCTTGTCAACGGCTCGCTGACGATTGAACCGCCGGTCGGGAAGAAGCTCAAGGCGACCGTCAATGCCGTCATCGTAAATGGCGTAGGATACGGCACGGCCGTGTTCAAGGGAATCGGCACTTGGCGTGTCAGGTTCTCGAGCTCCTGCGGGGGCGACGACGGCTGCTGAGCGCGTAATGCGCGGGGAAGCGTATGAAGAGGACAAGAGCGTATGTCGTGGCCCTGTGCGCCATATTGGTTGCGGGAGTCGCAGTCATAGCCGTGTTCTCTCGTGGCGCGCGGACTTCCGCAGTCGACAACAACGAAGGCCCCGAACCGCACCAAGTCCGCGTCCCGTCATCCTCTGTACGCCCAGACAAGGCCACTCGTCCAACGTCATCAAGGCCGTCTCGGCCCAAGCCAGTTGTCAGCATCGAGGACGACGAGGACGACAATCGTACGCCAGAGGAAAAGGCGCTTGCCGAGCGCATCGAGAAGGCTCTTGACGACGAAGACTTTGAATTGGCGGTTGCCTGTGCCGAGGAGGCGCAGAAATGCGGCGACGCGGAAATCCGCCAGTCAATGGTAGACACTCTCGGCTGGTTTGGCGAGAAGGCGCTCCCGGAGCTTACGCCGTTCCTCGCCGATGCCGACGAGGATGTCCGCGACAGCGCGATGAGCGAATGGACGACGGCGCTGTCTTCCATTGAGGACGAGGGCGTCAAGATCAAGACCGTCGAGCTTGCGATGGGCGTCCTGAACGACGAAGACGCCCTTGAGGAGATTTCGAACGAGTACATCGGCGCGGACGAGAAGCTGGCCGTCGAATCTCTTGCCCGCATCATCGAGGGCGGTGGCTCCAAGGAGGGGGTGGAGAAGGCCAAGGAGACGTACGAGTTCGTGACTGGCGACGAGTGGACGGACGCGGCGGAGGCCGAGCGCTGGATCGCCGAGGAGTACGAGCCGCCGGAGGAGACTTAAGGTGTTCACGCAGGGACGCATCCGTGTCATCGCCCTCGCGGTTGCCGACGCATTGTGCATCGTCGCCATGTGGGCGTTCGTCGTATGCGGCTACTGGGCGTTGGGCAGGTTCCTGCGCACGCATGGCTGGCCGACGTGCCCCTGGGGCGGATACGAGCTTGCCGAGTACCTGCGTTTCTTCTACGTGGCACTTGCGTTCATCTGCGTCAACGCGGCGCTTGGCCTGTACCACGGCAATTGGATGTACCCGTCCGCTCCGTCGAGCCCCGTGGAGGAGTTTCGACGGCTTTGCATATCGTCGCTTCTGACTCATGCTGGCGCGATTGCCTACATTGCGTTCGCATACCAGACTACGGAGGGCATGCTTTCCCGCGCGGTCTGCGTCTACGCATGCATTCTGACGGCCTTAGGTGCGCAGTCGTTCCGCAATTGGATGCGTTTTGCCCTCAAACGAATGAATGTGGGGCAGATTCCCGTCGTCATGGCCGGTGGCGGCGAGGCGGCGCACCAGTTTGCCGCTTTCCTGGACGGCGACCCCTACGCAGGCATCCGCATCGTCGGGTATTTTGCGGGAACAGAGAGGATCGGTCGGAAGCGCCGCCGCCGCGCCTGGAACGAACGCGATTTCCAGGACAGGAAGATCGCCTACCTTGGCACGCTCCGCGACATAGTGCCGCAGTCGAAGAAGCGCGACATCAAGATGCTCGTCGCGTGCCAGGACGACCGCCTTTTCCGCGCCCAGATGGACGAGTTCACGTCATGGTTCACGTACGTCGTATATCTGCCGGCGGCGAAGGCGTTCCCGGTGTTCGGCGCACGTGCAGTCAGTTTCGACGGCATAGGCGGGCTCGAGATGGTCAACCAGGTGCGCATGAAGGTCAAGAGGTTCCAGAAGCGCGTCATTGACGGCCTGCTTGCGTTTGCGGCGTTCGTGGTCTTCCTCCCGGCGTTCGTCGTCATGCCGGTGCTTATCAAGCTGACGAGCCGTGGTCCTGTGTTCTACCGGCATAGGCGCCTCGGGCGGAACGGACGCGAGTTCTACATCTGGAAGTTCCGGTCGATGTACATAGACGCAGACCGGCGGCTCAAGGATATCCTGGCCTCCAATCCATCGGCGGCAAAGGAGTGGGAGTCGTCGTTTAAGCTCTCGCACGACCCTCGGGTGACGCCATTGGGCAGGCTGCTGAGGAAGACGTCCTTGGACGAGCTGCCGCAGCTCTTCAACGTTTTCACCGGCGACATGGCGCTTATTGGCCCCCGTCCGATAGTAGACGAGGAAGTCGGCTACTACGGGAGTTCCTACAGGGCGTTTTCATCGGTCCGGCCGGGGATTACGGGGCTATGGCAGGTTTCGGGGCGCAGCGACACGGATTATGCCCGTCGCGTGGCGCTGGACTCGTATTATGTCCTCAACTGGTCGCTTTGGCTTGACCTGTGGATTTTGCTTCGCACCGCATTTGCGGTCTTGCTCATGCGCGGAGCGAGATGAAAATCTGAGTGCTGAGTGCTTGCCAAGTGTGGTCCTCGTTTGGTATAATCCCAAGCGTTCCGGCTGGCGTACGATGTCGTACCATGTACGGTTCGCGCAATTTTGGCTTGTCTTTCCCCTTGCGGGGGAAGTGCAGTCAGACAACAAAAATAAAGAGAAACACCAAATGAAAAAAACAATTCTCTGGAAGTGGTTTGGTGGTGCTGTCAAGGCGCTGACCACAGCAGTGGTGGCGCTCGCGCTGTCATGTACGGCGTGGGCCGAGACCTGGACGGACGGAGAGACGGGCTATACGTGGAGCTACCAGCTCGTCGCCGGCAAGGCGGTCGTCATGGGTGAGGGCTACTCCGCCGCCGTCACGCCCGCGCCTACGGGGTTCCTGACGGTTCCGGCGAACTTTGGGGCGTGTCCCGTCGGCGAAATCGGCGCGAACGCGTTCTTCGACTGCCCCGGCATGACGGGCGTGTCGATCCCGGATGGCGTGACGGCCATACGCGACGGCGCGTTCTCCGACTGCACCGGGCTCAAATCCATCGCGATTCCGTCGGGCGTGACGTGGATCGGCGACATGGTGTTCGACTGCTGCACCAGCCTCAAGAGCGTCACGTTCGCGGGCGACATTCCTGAACACGTCGGCGCGGATATCTATCAGTCGACGCCGCAGAGCCTCGTCACGACGGTTCCCGCCACGGCATCTGGCTGGTCGGACGCCATCGCGGCCGGCACGTGGCAGGGCCGTGCGATTTACGGCACGGGCACTGCGACCGTCGGCAAATACACATGGGCGTACCGTATAGTTAACGACGGCGCCGAGATCTTCTATGACGACGGATATGGCGGCGCCGTCGCCGTCTCGCCAAAACCGACCGGCGCCGTGGTGGTTCCAGACGTACTGGGCGGCAAAATCGTCAGAAGCATCGGAAGCAACGCCTTCCGCGACTGCGACAACATGACCTCTGTCGCTATTGTGGAGGGTACGACGAACATCTCGAGTTGCGCCTTCTACCACTGCGACAATCTCGAATCGGTGGAAATCTGCACCCCGGACGGAACGGTGCATCGCATCGGGGACAACGCGTTCGGCCATTGCGAGAATCTTACGACGGTCACATTGCCCAAATATCTTTACTCGATCGAGAGCCATGCGTTCGCCTACACCGCAATCGAATCCATCACCATTCCCGCGAGCGTGACGAACGTCGGCATCAATGCTTTCGCCGCTTGCGGCAACCTCGCCTCCGTGAGGTATCTCGGCAACTGCCCGGCGGCCGACAAGATCTACAACAACGCGGCGGAAGGCGTTCAATCCATCGTGACAGAGGGCACGACCGGATGGGACGCGGCGCTTGAGGCGGGGACATGGCAGGATCGCGACATTATCGCGGTGCTGCCGACGGAGAACGATGGAAAAGGCCATACCTGGACCTACCGCATCATCGGAAACGAGGCGCAGATCTGCAACAATGGCGCAATAGCGGTCAATCCCCTGCCGAACGGCTATCTGGTGATTCCCTCCACGCTTGGCGGCAAACCCGTGACGGGCATCGGAGCCCATGCGTTTGAGCAGTGCGATGGCCTTACGCAAGTGTTTATTCCCTCAAGCGTTACGAACATCGAGGAATACGCGTTTGATGAATGTGTCGCTCTCAAAAACGTGACCATACCGGACGGCGTACAGTCGATCGGCGAAAGCGCGTTCTTCGCGTGCACCGGTCTTGAGACCGCGACGCTGCCGAAAAATCTGAAGGTCATAGGGCCGAGCGCGTTCGACAGCTGCGAAAAACTCACGGGCGTGACGATTCCCGACGGAGTGACGACAATCGGGTCTGCCGCGTTCTACTGGTGCACGTCAATCACAAGCCTGACGATACCGGCGAGCGTCAAGACGATCGGGTATGCCGCGTTCTCATGCTGCGAAAAGCTGAAGACGGTGACATACCTTGGCGTGTGCCCGACGACAGCGACAGGAGACGACCTGTACGACGGCACGCCGGACGACCTCGTGTCGGTCGTGACGGAGGGCATGACTGGATGGGACGAGGCGATAGAATCTGGAACCTGGCAGGATCGCGGCGTCCGCGTCAAGCTGGCCGAGTGGACCGATGAAAACGGCTACACCTGGACGTACCACATCAATGGCGACGAGGCGGAGATCTGCAACTACAGCTCGTGCGCCGTCTCGCCCGAACCGACGGGAGACGTGACGATTCCCTCTACGCTCGGCGGCAAGCCCGTGACGAAGATCGGGGAATTTGCTTTCTGGTACTGCAATAAGATGACAAAGGTGACGATTCCTGCGAGCGTGAAAACCATAGAAGACCATGCTTTTTACATGTGCAGCGGATTGGCCGACCAGAATGGGTTCGTCATCGTGCAGAACGTCCTCCACGGTTATTACGGCGCGGCAGTGGACGTGACTGTTCCGGAGGGCGTGACACGCATCGGCGGCGGCGCGTTTCTACGGCGTTCCGCAATGATGGGCATGCCCTCTCTGACACGCGTGACGCTCCCGGCAAGCGTGACAGGCATCGGCGTAGGCGCGTTCTTCTGCTGCACCGAACTGGAAAGCGTAACGAGACTGGATGAAATCGACGACATTGGAGAAGGCGCGTTCCTCTGCTGCTTTAAGATGGCAGACGCGGAAGGCTTCGTCATCGTGCGCAACGTACTGCATGGCTACTACGGGCACGCGACTGACCTTACGGTTCCGGAGGGCGTAACACGCATTGGCACACAGGCGTTCATGAACGAGTTAGGATGCGTACTGCAGTACGTGACGATACCGAAGAGCGTGACGGAAATCGGGAACAATGCGTTCAAGCTTTGCAACTTTCTCAAGACCGTGACATATCTTTGCGACTGCCCGACGGTTGGCGAAGAGATCTACACGGATACGCCGGCAGAATTGGAGAGCCTGGTCTCGCCGTATGTGCAAGGCTGGGATGCGGCGCTCAATGCTGGCGTATGGCAAGATCGCGCGATACGGGTGGATGAAACCATCCCGGAGCCGCACCCGGTCATGCACACCGTCACGTTCGACGCGAACGGCGGAACGGCCGACCTGCTCGACATCGACGTGGAGGAAGGAGCGACCATCTGGGAGTTCCCCATCGCCACGCGCGAAGGATACACGCTCGACGGCTGGTGGACCGCGAAGAGCGGCGGCACAAAGGTGACGCCGGAGACGGTTGTGACGCAGGACATGACGGTGTACGCGCACTGGAAAGAGAACGGCGGTGGCGGCGAGTCTGGCGGCGATGGCGATGGTGGCGGCGAAGGCGAAGGTGGCGATGGCGAAGGCGGCGCCCCGGTCGATCCGGAGCCTGAGGTCGAACCTGTGCCATGCTACGAATTTCTCGACATAGCCGACATCACCGAACCCTACAGCGCTCCCTCGGCCGTGGTTCTCCATGGCGCGGTGTACGACGGCTGCGATGTCGTCGGCATCGTGGAGCTCAAGCTCGGCAAGGCGAAGAAAGGAAAGAGCAAGATAGGCGGCTCGGTCACTCTGCTCAACGGCAAGAAGTACAGCATCAAGGCGCAGACGGCTCCCGTGGACGGAGTGGCGCCTTCCGTCGGCTACCTCCCGGTCAAGTCGCTGGGCATGATGTACGTCGCAATAGGCGGCACGAAGTTCGCCGGATCGCTCGGCGGCTGGCACGTGCAGTCCGCGTCCGTTTGCGTGCCCTGGAGCGGCAAGAGCGCGACTGCGTCCGTTGAAATGGACGACGTGTCGGCGTTCTCCGGCATGGTGCTTACGGGGCTTCTGCCGTATTCCGAGGTGGCAGACGTCAACAACGGCAAGTGGAAGTTCAAGAAGGCGGCGGGCGTCAAGTGGGGCAAGCCGAAGAAGGGCACAGTGCCGTCTGAGCTCTACGACCCGCTGTCCGGCAAGGACCTCTTGGTTGACGATGCGAAGGGCAAGACCAATCTTTCTGGCATGAAGCTCTCCTACACGCCAAAGAAGGGGACGTTCAAGGGCTCGTTCAAGCTGTACTCGCTTCAGGGCTCGGGCAAGAAGACCAAGCTCAAGAAGTACACCGTCAAGGTGAGCGGCGTTGTGGTCGACGGCGTTGGCTATGGCATCGCGACTTGCAAGAAGCCCGCGATGACCTGGGCGGTTACCGTCACCAAATAGTCGCAAAGAGCGATGTTCACCTCCTCGGCGGCGAGTCGCATAGCGCTCGCCGCCGAGCTGCATTAAGGCGTGTTGCGTTGAACCGCACCACGGCATTTGGTATAATATCCACATGTTAGGGAAGCTGAAGAAGCACCAGTTCCTCTTCGAGGAGCTTGTCAAGCGCGATTTCAAGAAGAAGTACAAACGTACGATTCTTGGAGTGGGGTGGAGCATGCTTTCTCCGCTGCTTATGCTTCTCGTCATGAAGGTCGTCTTCGAAAACTTCTTCGGCCGTACTGTTAATCACTACACCACCTACCTTTTCTGCGGGCTTTTGACGTTCAACTGGTTCGCTGAGTCGACCAACGGCGGAATGCGCAGTCTTTTCAGCAACGCGTCCATCTTCACCAAGGTCAATGTCCCGAAGTACCTCTTTCTCTTTTCGATAAACATCCAGGTCCTGATAAACTTCACGCTGACGCTGCTTGTGTTCTTCGCGTTCTGCGCGTTAGACCACGTGTCGTTCTCTTGGCGGTTCCTGCTCCTTGTCTATCCCGTCATGACGCTGCTGCTGTTCAACGTCGGCATCGGCATGATTCTTTCGGCGCTCTTCGTCTTCTTCAGGGACATCGACTACCTCTGGTCGGTCCTGGTACAGCTCATCATGTACGGGTCTGCGGTCTTCTACACGATCGACAAATTCCCGCCGGCGCTGCAGCTGGCCTTCTCTCTCAACCCCGTCTATCGCCACATCGCCTACATCCGCGAAATCGTCCTGGCGGGAACTGTGCCGTCCGTCGGATCGCATTTGACGCTTCTTGGCTTCGCCGTTGCCGCGTTTCTGGCCGGTTCGTTCATGTACAAGCACTACAACACGAAGTTCCTGTACTATGTCTGATACGAAGACCATGCTTGCATGCCGCAACGTCTCCATTCGATACCAGATCGGGGACTTCAAGAACATTGGCTTCAAGGAGTGGGTGATGCGTCGCCTGACCGGGCGCTACGAGGTTGTCGACTTCTGGGCCGACAGGAACGTGGATTTCGAGATATACAAAGGCGACATGCTTGGCATCATAGGTGCGAACGGTGCGGGCAAGTCTACGCTGCTCAAGGCCGTGTCCGGCATAATGGAGCCGACGCAGGGTCGCATAGAGAGGAAAGGTCGGGTATCCGCCCTGCTTGAACTCGCGAGCGGCTTCGACGGAGACCTGACAGTCAAGGAGAACGCCTATCTGCGCGGGGCGATGCTCGGCTATACCCGCGCGTTCATGGACGAGACCTACAAGTACATCATAGACTTCTCGGAGCTTAAGGATTTCGAAGACCGCCCGTTCAAGCAGCTCTCATCTGGCATGAAGTCGCGCCTCGCGTTCGCCATAGCATCGCTCGTAAAGCCCGAGATACTGATCCTCGACGAGGTGCTTTCCGTCGGCGACGGTGCGTTTCGGCAGAAGAGCGAGGCGAAGATGCGCGAAATCATAAAGGGAGGCGCGACGACGATCTTGGTGTCGCACTCCATCGCCCAGATTCGGTCGCTGTGCAACAAGATACTTTGGCTCCACAAAGGCGAACAGATCGCCTTCACGGACGATGTGCAGGGGGTTTGCGACTGTTACGAGGAGTTTCTGCGCGCCCCGGCCGGGACGAGGCCCAGGTTTGACTCCGAGGAGATCGCGGCGAAGCGCGCTGTGGCGAAGGCCGAGGCAGAGCGCCAGGCCGAGGAGCGCCGCCGCCAGGAAGAGGAGCGTCGCCGCAAGGCGGCCGAGGCCGCCGCAGAACTCGCGCGACTGCGCGCAGAGTCCAAAAAACTCGCAGAAGTCCGCCGCATCCTGAAAGGAGGCGGGAAGTGAAGGATATTGCGCGAGCGGACATCAAGCCGGCCTTTGCCGTGCGGAATGTACCCGTCGCGCTGGCGACGGACGAGAATTATCTGCCGTATCTCAAAGTCGCAATAAACTCGGCGATTGCGAACTCTCCCGGAAGCAACCTGGACATCATAGTCCTGCACGCGGGCATCCCGGAAGATGCGATCCGGACGTTCGTCGCCGGATACGCCGGGGCCGGCCATGCGACCGTGAGATTCGTCGATATTTCGGATGAACTTGTGGCATCCGGGCTTTCGGGCTACAAACAGACGGCCAGGCTGCCGCTGTCGGCGTGCTACCGGCTGCTTCTGCCAAGCGTCCTCGCCGCATACGACAAGGTTGTGTACCTCGACGTGGACGTCGCCGTGTGCCGCGACCTCGGCGAGCTGTATGCGACAGATGTTGGCGACAACTATTTCGCCGCCGCGAAAGACGTGGTTTACACCACAAAGCCCGAATATGTTTCCTGGGCGGCCAAATGGGGCTTCGCGGAATGGGACGGCTACGTCAACACCGGCGTGCTGATCATGAATCTGGAGCGTTTCCGCCGCGAGCCGGTCTTCGACAGGCTCAAAGAGATAGTTTTCGAAGCGGCTAAATGGAACTGCGACCAGGACGCCCTGAACTTCGTCTGCAAAGGCGCAATCGCGCCGCTCGACCCGCGCTGGAACGTGCAGCTCGGCGACTACTGCATCTCGAAGCAGATCGCCTTGACCGGCGAAGAGATGTGGATCGCGCATTTCACCAGCAGACAAAAGCCATGGAAATGCCCGGTGCGTCGGTTTTCTCATCTCTGGTGGAGATATGTGGATGCGACCGACGCCGTCCGGTTTTGGAAACAGGCGTGGGGTCATGCTCCGGTCTTGCCAAGTGCTGGAACCCCGATGGTCTCGGTTGTAATACCAGTCTATAATACTGCGAATTATTTGCGGCAGTGCTTGGATTCCGTTGCGAATCAAACGCTTCGCGATATCGAAATAATTTGCGTCGACGACGGCTCGAAGGACGGTTCCGCCGAGATTGCAGGGGAATATGCTGCTGCCGACAGCAGGTTTTCTGTCATAAGGCAACCTCATGCCGGCGTTGGCGCGGCTCGCAACAAAGGATTGTCCGTCGCCCGCGGCGAGTATGTATACTTTCTAGACAGTGATGACTGGGTGGAGAGCGAAGCCCTGGAACGATTGCTCGATATTGCCCGGCTGGAAAGACTCGATCTGGTTTTATGCGCGGTCGAAGCTTTTGTGGACGATTCGGGTGGCAACCAAGATAGTGTTGAGGCAGTTCGTCTCGCGAGTATGACGAGATACGATATGCCAGCCGATCTTGTCAACATGTGCATGTCAGGTGCCGAAATGGCATTGGCTTTGCAGGGCAGAAGGGCTTACAATGCTCTCGTTTGTGCAAGACTGATTAAGCGGGAAATTCTAGAATGTTGCAAAATAAAATTCCCGACGGGTGTGATTCACGAAGACGAATTTTTCACCGCCGTCCTGCATGCCGCATCTTCCAGGGCCATGGCCGTGCACGATGGGTATTTCCACAGGCGTTTTCGCAATGGATCGATCATGACGTCTCAAGACAATGCCGGTGAAAGATTGCGCGGGGTCTTGGCCATATCGAAGTTGATAAAAGAATACGCGCAGACGCATTATATGGACGACTGCATTGAAAGGGATTTTCTTCATATGCGCGAGCGTAGACTGGAGGATAGATTTCTTGCGCGCGCAAAGTCGATGATGCTCAATATGCTGCCGCCGGACTGCAGAGACATTGCTTTGTCGATTTTCATGGAAAGGCTTGAGCGCAATCACCAGTTGCAGCGGTCCAAACTGGAATCGGCGAAGGCTCAAGTCGCCCGCCGCGACGAGTGGTTGGTGGCGGAGAAGGCGAAGACTGCGAGAGTGGAAATAAACCTTGCAGCGGTCAAGTCTAAACTCGAAGCGGTCAAATCACAGGTAGCCCGTCGCGACGAATGGCTGGCGGCGGAAAAGGCGAAGACGGCGCGGGCGGAAGAGTGGCGGCGGAAAAGGCGAAGACGGCGCGGGCGGAAGAGAAGCTGTCTACGGCGCAGGCGAAGCTGGAGGCGACGAAGGCACAAGTCGCCCGTCGCGACGGATGGCTGGCGGCGGAGAAGGCGAAGACGGCGCGGGCGGAAGAGAAGCTGTCTACGGTGCAGGCGAAGCTGGCGGCGGAAAAGGCGAAAGTGGTACGCCGCGACGAGTGGCTGGCGGCGGAAAAGGCGAAGAACGAACGGGCGGAGGCCAAACTCGCCGAGGAGCGCGGCAAGGTGTCCCGCCGCGACAAGTGGCTTGAGGAGAAGAAAGTCGGCAATGAAAAATTGCAGGCGCGCGTGGAGTCCCAGGAACGCCTGCTGGCGGCGCGGGACGCCGAATTGCGGTCGAAGGACGCGGAACTGGCGAGATTGCGGAAAAGTGCCGAGACCCTGGCCGCGATACGGACTGTAGCCGGATGATTTTGGAGAGACGGAGATGAAAGTAGTCCACATAGGCAGCAACACGACCGGCGGCGCCGGTCTCGGTATGGCGGGAATCCACAAGGCGCTCCTCGAATGCGGGGTGGATTCCAGAATCCTGACCATGCGCGTGAACCCCGGCGAGGAGAACGACCCGAGGATGATGATCGCCGAAGCGCAGCCGGACGTGTCGGACGAGGCAAAGCTGCTGCAGCAGATGAAGTCGAAGTACCGCGGCGTGCCGATGTCGCTGCCGTATTCCTCCCTGCGCCTCGAGGAGCATCCCCTTGTCAGGGAGGCGGATGTTGTCCATCTGCACTGGGTCTCCGGCATGGTGGACATTCCCACCTTCTTCCCAGCGATAGACAAGCCGGTGGTGTGGACGGTCCGCGACGAGAACGCGATGATGGGGCTGTACCATTTCGCGCGCGAGACGCCCGTCGCCGCGACCCCGGAGGAACGCGCGCTGGACGCGAAGATGCGCGCGCTCAAGACGGAGGCGATAAACAAGTGCCGCGACCTCACCTACGTCTCGCTGTGCTCCGCGATGAAGGAGCGCATAGAGGCGAGCGCGATAGGCGGGCGCGAGACGTTCGTCATCCCGAACAGGATCGACACGTCGGTCTTCAAGCCCGGGGACAGACGGAAGGTGCGCGAAGAGTTCGGCGTGGCGGACGGCGAGACGCTGATCCTGTTCGTCGCGCAGTTCCTCGGCGAGAAGCGCAAGGGCTTTGCCGAACTTATGGAGGCGCTGGGGATGCTGGTGGCCAAAGGGCGCGCTTTCACGGTGTTGTGCGTGGGCAACGGCAAAGTGCAGATACCCACCCCGTCGGGCATCAGGCTGATCTCCGCCGGACCGACCGCGAACAGGGAGCGCATGGCCGAATTCTACTCTGCGGCCGATCTTTTCGTGACGCCGTCCTATTCGGAGACTTTCGGCAAGACCACCGCCGAGTCGATCGCCTGTGGCACTCCGGTTGTGAGCTTCCCGAACATGGGCGCAAGAGACATCATCGAGAATGGTGTCGATGGCTATTTGTCAGACCATTTCAACCCCGTGTCTTTGTCACATGCGATAGAAAAGGCGCTGACTACGAAGTTTGACCGCAAGGTCATGATTGAAAGGATCAAGTCCAGATATTCTCAGGAAATAATCGCGGAGAAGCATTTGGCGCTGTACAAGCACATAATGGGGACGCCTGCGGTTGCCCGACGCTCGAATGCGGCAGCAGTCGTGCCCCACGTCACATTACACAGGAACGCCAATCCGCGTCTGTCAATCATCACCATTTGTTACAACAATGCGGAAGGCCTTCGCGAGACGCTTCGCAGCACGCTGGATGCCCAATACAGTTTCGACGACTTTGAGCAGATTGTCGTCGACGGCGGCTCGACGGACGGGACGGCCGAAATCCTGTCCGAGTACGCGCCGCGCCTGAGCTGGTATTGCTCGGAGCCGGACAATGGCATTTATGACGCTATGAATAAGGGCGCGGCTCATGCGCGAGGAGAGTACCTGCTTTTTCTCAATTCTGGTGATGTTCTTCTGGAGGACATGCTTGTTGAGGCGATGCGCGAGTCGTTCAATGAAGATTTGGTGTATGCGGACATTCTTTTTCTTACAGGAAGCAAGATATCCAAGAATGTTGCTCCTAGCATGTCCGAAATCACGCCTGGCTGGTTCCTTTTTAATTCGTTGCCTCACCAGGCGACGTTTATACGTCGTGCGTTGCATGAAAAACTCGGCGGATATGATGCCACGATGAAGATTTCGGCTGCACCGAAGTTCATCTTCAACGCGCTTTTTTATCACCATTGCTCTTACCGCAAACTTGACTGCATTTTTTCGCGTTTCGACAGATCGGGGATTTCAAGCCAGCCGCAGATGCTGCGGGCCAAGCTACAGGAGTGGATGGACTTTCTGTCTCCTTACTATGGTAAGCGTGTGGCCGGCATTGCCATGCGATGGCTTACTGTGAGCAAGGCGCTCGACTGGGATGTCTACACATACCTTCGTTGGCATCCTGACGAATTTGAGCCGCTGAAACGGCACATTATGGATTACGTTGTGCGGAAGCAGGCGCGCGAAAAGTCCGAGAAATCCGTTGTCTCGAAGTGCAGACTGTCCATAATAACCGTAAACAAGAACAACAAGACGGGTTTGGAGGCGACGCTTCAAAGCACGCTGGAGCGGCAGAATGGGTTTGCTGATTTTGAGCAGATTGTAGTTGACGGAGGATCCTCTGATGGTTCACTGGAGGTCATCAATAAATTCAAGGGGCGGCTTTCGTGGTATTGTTCTGAAAAAGACAGCGGAATATATCAAGCAATGAACAAAGGCGTTGCTCATTCGAACGGTGAATACCTGCTGTTCCTCAATTCCGGCGATGTCCTCAAACCCAACATTCTTTCATCGATATTACATGAGCGTTTTTCCGAAGACATTGTCTATGCAGACATGTATGTAACTGCGCATGGGAAGGTTACGTTGTCTCATCAGGCAGACGTGAAAGACCTTAATCCAGGCTGGTTTTTGTTCAACACTCTTCCGCATCAGGCGGCTTTCATACGCCGTGCATTGCACAATCGGTTAGGTGGATATGACGAAACGATGAAGATTTCGGCTGCACCAAAGTTCTTTTTTGATGCGGTTGTTAAGTATGGATGTTCATTGCGCAAACTTGCCAAGCCGTTCTCGGTATATGACACCACGGGTATTTCATCTCAAGATAGGTGGTTGCCTGAAAAAATTAAGGACTGGGAGAAGTTTTGGAAACCGTATTATGGAGAACGGGTGGCAGCTTACGCCAAGCGGTATATGGAGATGCTTTGTGAATTGCCTAAAACGAAGAAATTGGCAGAGGCTGAGTCTACAAGGGCATTGACTTTAGAGAGAAAACTTCAGAGGTGTGAGCGCGAAATTTGTGCACTTAAGGTTTCTGAAGCCTATCGAGTTGGCATGTTCGTAACGTGGCCGGCGCGGAAGGCGTGGGGCGGGGTGAAATGCCTACGGGAGAACGGGCTCAGGTACACGGCGAAGCATTTCGTCGGCAAGGTCGCCAGGCTTTTCGGGTCGAAGGTGACGTGGTAGCGGCGCGCCCGGGTCAAGGCAAGTCGGCAAAACCTGCTGCCAATGTAAAGTAAGTCAGCGAAATCTGCCGCCAATATGATATAATGCGTACTGTGCCAAAGGTCTCCGTCATCATCCCGGTCTACAATGTCGCACCATATCTGCGGCAGTGCTTGGGCTCGGTTGTAAACCAGACGATGCGTGACATCGAGGCGGTTTGCGTGGACGATGGTTCTACGGACGGCAGCGCTGCGATTCTCCAAGAGTATGCTGCGAAGGATGCGCGCATAAAGGTGATTTCAATTCCCAACTCCGGCACTGTCGTAGCGCGGCAGGAGGCAGTTGCCGCCGCCACGGGCGAATGGTGCCTCTTCCTCGATCCTGATGACTGGCTGGAGGTCGACGCATGCGAGAAATTTGCGGCTTTTGCGGATGCCGAGAACGCGGACATTGTTCAATGTGGCTTTTTTCTGCATGAAACGGCGCAAAGGCCCATGGCGCAGAAAAATGCATCGGAAGCGTATTTTAACTGCCAGCCGGTGCGTGTGGAAGGTGTGCGGCTGCTGGAGGAGATTTACCAGGAAAGAACCCTTCCGTGGAATCTTATAGGCAGGATGATTCGTGCCTCCGTCTGCAAGGTTGCGTTTGCCGAGCAGATAAAGGCATATTCCATAAATGAAACCGACGTCTATGCAGTATTTCACATAATTGCACATGCCAATGCGCTTGCGGTGATGCCTCGCCGGCTTTATAACTACAGATATGGTGTTGGCGTGTCGACAAAGCGGGAAATGGGGCTTGCCGAATTCTCCCGTCTGCTTGGAAAGTTTGATACATTTGACGAACTGATGCGTTATACGGCGCATGCCGCGCCTGATTCGCCACAGAGGCGGGCTGTCGCCGCCATCGGCGAGCAGATGTTCAGATCGACTTTTCTGACGGCTGCGTCTGGTCGTATCGCAAGGCCCGAGGACAGGAAGAAGGCTTTCGCCCTCTTGTGCAAGAAGCTGTCATATGGCCGGATTGCGGATTTTCTGGTGCGGCTTTACAGGGATTCGCCGGTGAACCTTGCGGATCATCTTGATTCGCTTGGCGCAATAGAGCCGATCGACCCGCCGAAGACGATACGCAAGGTCGGCATATTCTACTTCCACCTTGCCATGGGAGGCGTGATGCGCGTCATAGAGGCGGAGGTGGAAGGGCTGCGGAAAGCGGGAGTTGATGTCGTGCTGTTCGCGGATGATGATGGCGCCCCTGTCGAGCTTCGCGTTCCTGACGGCGTCGAAATCGTGCGATTGCCGCCCCTGATGGGGCAAGCGCGCGCCTCGGCGGAAGAGCGCTTTGCCGGGCTTGTCGCCGCGCTCAAAGACCATCCCGTCGACGTTTTCCACAGTCACCAGGGCCTGGAGCCGCGGACGGTATTCGATTTGGTCGCCTGCCGCATGGTATGCCGCATTCCGTTTTGGCTTCACTACCACAGCGTGAGCACTGCGACACTGTGGACGGCTCCGTCGCTTGCAAGCTATCTCAACGAGCCTGCGCGCCTGAGGCTGTGCGACGGTGTGTTTGTGCTGAACGGCATGGATGCCATGGTTCTGGCGGCGGTGGGGGCCAATGCGGTTGATGTGGGCAACCCGTTGACCAAGTGCGCGGCGGGCGGGTTATGCGCAGCCCCCGGTGCCAAAGACAACGATCTTGTCCTGTGGATGGGCCGTCTCAGCGGCGAGAAGCATCCGGGAGAGGCTGTCCGGGTGTTCGCGCGGGCCCGCCAAAATCATCCTGGCCTTCGTCTTGCGATGGTGTGCGCGGGGACTCCGAATGCGCTCAAGGGACTTGAGGAGATCGTGGAGAGGGAAGGCGTCGGAGACGCGGTTGAGATTCATGGAGTGACGGACGATCCGTCGGCATGTCTCGCAAAGGCGTCGGTGATGCTTGTGACGTCAGACTTCGAAGGGTATGGATTGGCCGTTCAGGAAGCGCTCGCGCATGGGGTGCCTGTCGTGAGCTATGCGCAGGAGGCGCTGACGCTGTACCGCGGCAATAGGGCCGTCGTGCAAGTCCCCCCTCGCGACATTATGGCCGCGGCCGCCGCACTTTGCGATGTACTTGCGTCGTCCGACATGCCGGAGCTGCGAAAACTGGCGCGATCTTCGGTGCCGCAGGTAACGCCGGAGGAATTTGCGCGGCGTTTGACAGACGCCTTTTCGGGGACGTGTCCGCGCAGCGGCGCGTCGGCGCCAGATAGTGGCTTTGCGGTGTATCTCGGCATGCAGAGGAGGGCTCTTGCCGATTTGCACAAGAGGAGGTCTGCGCAGATGGACAAGCTTGGCGCGGAGCGCGACGACTGGCGCGGCAAGGCGCAGGACAACGCGGCGAAGATCTCGGAGACTGAGGTTCGGCTTGGCGGCGAGCTTGCCAGGGAAAGGGAAATGAGAATGAATGCCGAGAGCGCATATAAAAGTGCGCTCGATGGCAAGAACGCCATATCTGCCAGATTTGAAGAGGTCAGCCGCAAGTTGAGTCAGGAAAAGACGGCATTGAGCAGGTTGACACTGGAAAACGAGGCAATCAAAGGAAGCGTATCGTTCAAAGTCGGCAGATTCCTTACATATCCAGCGCGAGCCGTTCAGCAGTTGGTGCGGAGAATTCGCGGCAAATCTGGAGTCGGCGAAACTGCTGGCGGACTTGCGCGTTCTTGACGATATTTGGTAAAATATAACAGCCAGGATTAGTCTTTCCAACCCTAACCACGCAGATATCATATATGACTTTGTCCGCTGTAAAGAAGATAAGAGGCGTTGTTAAGCAATTGTTACCATATTGCATTGAGGTTGAGTATATTCGTCGGCGGTATGGTGTCGTGGAGCGGCTTGATAACCTGCAAAAACCTGGTGTGTCGCGGCGAGTTCTTAGAGCCCTGGCATCGGTTATGCCCTACGGTGCAGTTAGATGGTATCAGCGAAGAAAGCTCGAGCGCATGTCGTCCAATTTGCACAACATGGCTGAAGAGCTTGGATTCTTCGACAGGAAATGGTACGTGTCGCACAACGCAGACGTTGATTTTTCCGCCATCGACCCCCTTGAGCACTTTTTCCAGGCTGGCTGGAAGGAGTATAGGGATCCAAGCGAGTATTTTAACGTAGGGGGCTATTTGTCGCGATACAAGGACGTGCTCATATCGGGCATGAATCCGCTCACGCACTTCCTTGTGCGCGGACGCTGGGAAGGACGCGACACCTGCTCGCCGGGACCATTCCTCGGCGGGACGCCGTCGATCAAGGATCGACTGGCCGCATTCTGCAGGAAGTCTCCGCCTTTCTTCAGCGTTGTCGTAGCCAGCTACAATTACGAGAATCTTGTGCTGGAGACGCTAAAGGGGCTGGCAGACCAGACTTACCGGAATTTCGAGGTGATAGTCGTGGACGACGGCTCTACGGACTCCAGTCGTGAAAACATCAGCCGGTTCATCGCCGAACACGGGGATTCCGGAGTTGAAATGCGGCTCTTGACGCATCCTGGCGGGAAGAACATGGGCCTTTCCGCTACAGTCCGCCTTGGCGTCGAGAAAAGCCGCGGAGAGTATGTCGCGTTTTGCGAGTCTGACGACATTTGGACGAAAGACCATCTCGAGGAGCTTTCGCGCTTCATAAGTCGGTATGGCGCGGCGGAGGTTGTCGTGAACGACGTCGAGATATTCGGCGATCCAGTGCGGGTGGCGCGGTTCAATGCAATCAAGGCGTTGCGCTACAAGGAGCTGCGTCATGTCAGGAACCGCATAAAGCCGGCGATGATGAGATCGCTCAACTACATTCTCACATTTTCCGCAGTGGCGCTGAAGCGCAGCATCCTTGACGGCGTCGACTGGAACCCTGTCGCGCGCCCGGCGGCGCTCGACTGGTGGCTCTGGCGGCAAGTCTGTTTCAACCGCCCCGTATATTTCGTTGACAAGGTCCTGACCCGCTGGAGGATGCACGACTCCTATATGTTCAAGACGCACACGGCGGAGGACAGCGCAAAGTCCCTTGCCCAGCTCCAGAAGGAGTTCACCCTCGCATGCGACGACCTTCTCGTGAAGCAGCATCCATTTTCGCTTGCGGCGCGGCTGATGTCCGTGCGCAGGGCCGAGAAGTCTGCCTACGTGATGTCAAAGGAGAGGGAGGCCAGGTTCCTCAAGGAGAAGGCAGATGGCCTCGCAATGCATTCTGCCGAGATATCGCGCAATGGCAAGGCAAGGATACTCGTGTGCCTGCACCTTTTCTACGAAGACGCCTGGGGGCTCATATCCAGGTATCTGGACAACCTTAAGCCCTACAACGTCGATTTCCGCATAACATGCGTGGAAGACCGGATTTCCGACGAAACGCTTTCCAGCATTCGCGCATTCGCGCCTTCTGCGAAGATATCCTTTACGCCCAACAGGGGATTCGACATCGGACCTTTCGTCCAGACGCTGCGCGAAGTGGACCTCGACGACTACGACATCGTGTTCAAGCTGCAGTCCAAGGGCGTCCGCCGTCCCCGCATATACATCTACGACCAGCTTTTCAAGAAGACGGACTGGTTCTTCAACCTGTTCGAAGGCGTGCTGGGCGGCATGGCGGTGCATGAGTGCATAGACGCGCTCATGAACGGCGGCATGCGTCTTGCCGCTGCGGAAAACCTGATAGTTTCCGATCCAAAGCACAAGGTGTTCTTTATGCGGCGTTTCTGCGAGGAACATGGCCTTGCGTTTCTCGAAAACTACAAATTCGTCGCGGGCACTTGCTTCGCAATGCGCGCCGAGGCGCTTAAGCCGCTAAAGGAGCTGAATCTTTCGATAGACGATTTCGCGTCCGCAAAGGCGGGGGAGTTTTCGCTCGCGCATGCGGTGGAGAGGTGGATGTGCTTTGCCGCCAACGGAGCCATGAAAGGGGTGCCAGTGCCGCATCCGGAGTATCGCGGCGAATGCGCGGCGCTTGCCGCAAGAAGCGCCATGCGGCTCCTGGACGACGATCGCTTCACGATAGACTACGACTTCTTCTATCGTGTGCTGGAAATGCGCCCGGTGACCAAGTACAGGATTGTAGAGGCGAGGCTCGGGGACCTTACCCGCTATTGGTACGACGGAAGGCTCTATCCGCTGGAGCAGTGCCCTCCGTACAGGTATCTTTGCGGGGACAAGGAGGCGTATGAATCGTATTGTCTGCAGAACAAGGTCGTCACGGGGTTCGAGATGTCCCCCGAGCGTTTCGAAAGACTTTGCGAAAGCATGGCGGAATACGATCCCAAGTCAATGCCGGTCGTGTTCGGCCCGCGGAATATCATACAGGACGGGCAGCATCGCAGCTGCATCCTGCTGAAGAAGTTTGGCCCAGACTACAAAATAAAAGTGTTGCGCATCGACTGATGCAGAAAGGGAGGTCATTATGAGGAAATGCCTGACGGTTCTTGTCGCAGTCGCCTGCCACGTGGTATGCGCCGCCACATATACCGTGACCGACGCCAAGTTCGGCGCAAACGGGTCGGACACGGAGGATGACTCGTATGCAATCCAAAACGCCCTTAACATGGCAAAGGGCGCATCGGAGCGGACGGAAGTGGTAGTTCCCGCCGGGATATATCTCGTCAGCCTGCCGCTCGGCATCTACTCCAATACCAAGTTGACTCTTGAAAAGGGGGCGACTATAAGGCGTCCTGTCGGCTCGGTGAACAAGGTGATGCTATATGGAAGGCATCTCAAGGCCGACGGAACCGAATGCCCGAGGGATGCGACATGCACACATGGCGGGCATTCCCAGCTCAGGGACATCGAGATAACTGGCGGTGTTTGGGATGGCGGCATGGACACTGAATCGGTAACGGGGGCGTTTGCGCTTCTGCACGGCGAGGGCATAACCGTGCGAGACGTGGTCTTCCTGCATTTTACGGAGCATTTTGTCAACTTCAGTGCCTCCAAGGACATCGTTGTCGAGCGGTGCATCTTCAAGGACGCCTTGCGCTACACTGGGACTTCCAGCGAGTTCTGGACATATTATGATTATGATGTGGGTGATTCGAGAAGATTCAATTCCATTGAGGCAATTCACCTTGATGTGGCAAACGACGAAGGCGAACCAGACACCTATCCACATGACGATTCTTCGTGCGAGAACGTGACCGTCGCCAACTGCGAGTTCCGCGACGTCTTCGCGGGTGCTGGCAACCACCATGTCATCGACGGTGTCAGCCAGAATGGGTTTGTGGTGGACTCGTGCACGTTTACAGGGCTGGTGTCGTATGCCGTGCACGCGCACGGCTTCACGAACTGTGTCGTGAGGGGGAATTCGGCCGAAGACTGCGCGGGAATGGTCTGGAGTCGTGACGCAAGCTTTGCGGCGGAGCGCAATGACATTGCGTCTTGCGCGCGGCATGGATTCTTCGTAGTGGGCTCGTCCGCTGCAATCGCAGGAAATGAAGTTGACGGCGTGGGACTGCATGGCGTATATCTTGACGGCGGGTCTGCCGCGATTTCGTCGAACAAGTTTTTCAACTGCATGCAGTGCGGCGTCAGGGCCGACCGGTGCGCGGGACTTTCCGTCAGCTGGAACGACGTGTCGGCCTCGGGCGAGGAGGGGATAAATCTCTTTGGTGGCCGCGATATTGGCATCTTGCTGAACAATGTCGAATCTGCCGGCACTATCTCCATAATGGTTCAAAACGCAGAAGACTTGGATATTTCCTGCAATGACGCGTCTGATTGTCCGACCTGCGGCGTGTTCGTGAAGTCGTGCACTGACGGAGTTGTATTCGGAAACTTCATATCCGACGTAAAGGCCGCTGACTCGCAGGGCATAAGCGTGATGGAATGCTATGATGTTGAAGTGCGGGACAACGCCCTCACGGATTGCAGTTCGGCCGGCATCGTCATAAATGGCGGTGAGGCGTCAGTGGTCGAAAATATCATAACCGCGCCAGGAAAGAACGGCATAAATGCGATTTCAGCGACGGTGACGGCGGTCAGCAACGAAGTCTATTCGGCTGTAGAGGCGGGCTACTATCTTTTCGCCGCCGGCGGATCGTCGTTCCGCGCTAACGGCGTTGTGGGCTGCAAGCTCGGTTTTGACGTCGTCAACTCAGGTGGCGTGACGCTTTCGGAGAACTCGATAGTTGGATCTACACAGCATGGCATAAACGCGAGAAACGCGTCCTCGCTTGTCGTTGGCGAGAACATTGTCGAGAATGCTGGCGAGCGCGGCGTGACGGTCTCGGGCGGCGATGCGACGGTCGTGGGCTGCAAAATCATCTCGCCAAAGGTCTTTGGCATCTGCGCGGAAAATGGGGCTTGCCTTGTCGCGGCGGAGAATGAAATAGAGTCTCCGGGCAACTGCGGAGTGAGGCTGATCGGGGTTTCGTCCGCCTCTGTGCGCGGATGCGTGATCACGGATGCGCCAGTTGCCGGAGTCAGTGTGTCGTCGGGTTCCTCCGACGTGATGGTTGACGGAAACACCATAGATGACTGCGGCAGCGGGTTTGCTGACAACGGCACGTCGGGGCTGACGGTGTCAGGCAACGTGGTTCGGAATGCGACGGGCCACGGAATTTCTCTTGAAAACTCCACCGGCGCCACGGTGAAAGGGAACACCGTCGAGTACGCTGGCGGACGCGGAATAACCGTTTCTGGCGGCGACGTTGCGGTGACTGGGAATTCGATTTCGGAGCCTGCCGATGTTGGCATCTATTCTTCGTCGGCGAAGACGACCGTCGTCGGCAATTCGATCGGCCGGGCCGGCAGCAGCGGACTGCGTCTTGTCGATCTCGACGGCTCCGAGATACGCGACAACGGGATTTCTGGAGGCACGGGCGACGGAATGCTCGTGTCCTCCTCGAAGAACCTTGTCGTGTCGGGCAATGAGTTTCAGAGCTCTGGCGGGCGCGGCATGCTGTTTTCGTATTGTTCGGACTGTGACATCTCGCAGAACTTGATTGACGGAGCCGCTTCCGAGGGAATCTACTACCAGTATTCCACAGGCGGCGTCATTAGTTCAAACGAAGTGGTGAAGACCGGGGGCTTTGCGATTTGCGTGGCGGGGAGCACTTCTTCGGCGACGGTGGAGTCGAATGTCGTAACCGCGCTGTCCGGTCATGACATAAGAATCGGCGACGGAGCGATTGGCTGCACCGTGACGGGGAATATGTGCGGAGGCGGTGGCGTGGGGATTGTTTCGTCGGTTCTCGCGAGCACTACATACGAGCCGGCCGATTGCCGGGTGTGTGCGACAGTGGACTCGCCCGACAATTATCTTGTAGAGTGGGTCCCTGCAAAGATCGCCGTTGGAACGGGATCGTACATCGTGGAGTGGACCCATTCCTCGGACGACTTCAAAGGATGCTCCTCGACGGTTGTTAACGGGGCGACAAGCGACAATGTAGTCATCAACGATCCTTCCGGAGTGTCGCATGTAAGGGTTCGAGCCGTAAATACGATAAGCGGAACGTCCTATGCCTCCTCAGGAAGCAACGGGTATGTCGCGCAAGTCGGCAAGGTTTGCTACGAGTTAGTCCCGGCCGGTGGGACGGGCGGCGACCGCACGGCGACGGGCACAATTGGCGCGGCGTTGCCTCAAATAGCCGTGCCATCTCGCCCTGGTTACGACTTTGGCGGATATTGGACAGGGCGCGACGGAACCGGCACGCAGGTTTACTCGTCGGATGGCAAGGGAGTGTCCGCGTGTGCCAAGGACTATTCGACCGTGGTCCTTTACGCATCCTGGAGCCTGGCTCGGGAAGTCGCGGTCACCTTCAGTGCGTCTGGAGGCCACCCCGAGGCCCGCGTTGTCGTTGTCAGGGCGGGGGCGCTTTTCTCGTCGTTTGCGCCCCAGGACCCCGTCCGTACGGGATATGACTTTGCAGGGTGGCGCACAAAAGACGGAAGTGCGGTCTCTGACGACTATGCCGTTCCGGGCGACATTGACGAGCTGGAGTTTTCTGCGTCGTGGGATGTCCGTCAGTACCACATTTCGTTTTCGGCGAACGGCGGCAAAGGCGGAACGACAAGCTTGCTGGAGTTTGGATCGGGAATCAAGCCGCCAGAGGTGTCTCGCACGGGCTATGACTTGATGGGATGGTCCCCCTCCCTGCCGGAGACTATGCCCGCCGAAGACTCGACTTTCTACGCGCAGTGGCGAGTTCACGAATACAAGGTTGCCTTTGATGCCGCCGGAGGGATTGAAGATACGGTTCTCTACCTTGGCTACGGTTCGGCAATCGTGGCGCCGACTGTTACGCGGGCCGGGTACACGTTTAACGGATGGTCTCCCGCGGTTCCGGCTGCTGTACCTGCCGAAGACACCGAATATGTCGCACAGTGGGAAGTGAATAAATACAAGGTCACTTTTGATGCAAACGGCGGTACAGGCGGATATTCGTCTCAGATGGACTATGGCACGCCCATCACCCCGCCCGAAGTGTCCCGGACCGGCTACGACTTTATGGGATGGGAACCGATGGTGGATGCTACTGTTCCCGCCTCGGATATGAAGTATGTGGCGCAATGGAAGAAGAAAGCCACGCCCGGTCCTGTCGATCCCGATACGCCGATGCCTGGTCCTGTCGATCCCGATACGCCGACGCCTGGTCCTGTCGATCCCGATCCCGTCGATCCCTGCTGCGAGAAGCTGGAGATGAGCGACATCACCGAACCCTACAGCGCTCCCTCGGCCGTGGTTCTCCATGGCGCGGTGTACGACGGCTGCGATGTCGTCGGCATCGTCGAGCTCAAGCTCGGCAAGGAGAAGAAGATGTCCAGCAAGATAGGCGGCTCGGTGACGTTGCTCAACGGCAAGAAGTACAGCATCAAGGCGCAGACGGCTCCCGTGGACGGAGTGTCGCCTTCCGTCGGCTACCTCCCGGTCAAGTCGCTGGGCATGTTGCATGTCGCCATCGGCGGCACGAAGTTCGCCGGGTCGCTCGGGGACTGGCACGTGCAGTCTGCGTCCGTGTGCACGGCCTGGAGCGGCAAGAGCGCGACTGCGTCCGTCGAGATGGACGACGTGTCGGCGTTCTCCGGCATGGTGCTTACGGGGCTTCTGCCGTATTCCGAGGTGGCCGACGTCAACAACGGCAAGTGGGCGTTCAAGAAGGCCGCGGGCGTCAAGTGGTCCAAGCCGAAGAAGGGGGCGGCGCCGTCGGAGTTCTACGACCCGCTGTCCGGCAAGGACCTCCTGGTGGACGTGGAGAAGGGCAAGACCAACCTTTCGGGCATGAAGCTCTCCTACACGCCGAAGAAGGGGACGTTCAAGGGCTCGTTCAAGGTCTATGCGCTTCAAGGCTCGGGCAAGGGCACGAAGCTGAAGAAATACACTTTCAAGGTGAGCGGCGTCGTTGTGGATGGGATTGGTTATGGCCTTGCCGTTTGCAAGAAGCCAATGCTGTCCTGTCCCGTCTCGATAAAATAGGCGTCTTGATGATATATGCAATAATCGAAAGGGGGAATGCCCATGAAGATTGACGAGATTAAAAAGGAACTGTCCAATGGCGACGTGATGTCAGCCATGCCGAAGCTTCGTGATCTTGTGGCGAAGGAGCCGGATAACCAAGAGGCTAAAGTCCTTTATGGGACCTGCTGCCATATTTGCGGCGACGATGAAACCTTCGTGCGGATAGATGATGAACTCGCAAAGGACCGCAATTTCTACCACAAGCGGAAGTACCGAAAATATCATGCCATGCGGGTGGCGGCCTGCGGGGCCGTCGCCGTTGCCATGACGGCAGCTGTGCTTCCTGCGCCTGTTGATGCAGCGACGCGGGAAGTCCGCGGGGCGAGCACATTGTATGGTGCGTTTTACGATGACTGCGAAACTGACACCATTCGCATATACTTTAACAACGGCGGTGGGTCTGGGTCGATGGCCACTGTCACAAGAACAGTCGATTCCTGCAGCTACTCGTACTATAGCCTGCCGGCATGCCGGTTTACCCGTTCAGGGTTTACCTTTGCCGGCTGGGAAGTCCAAAATGTGTGCACGCCCGACACCGGTGAGCTGTATCAGCCGGGGGACGGTTTCAGTCTGTACACCGGATGCGGTAACTATTATGTGACGGCCCGGTGGAGTCAGGCCGCGCAGCGGTATTCGCTGACGGTGGATCCGAACGGCGGCTATCTGAGCGGCGGGAATTTCGGCAGTGACAACGGCGAGAGCTGGTCTACTTCGGTAACCGTCACCAGGGGGGGCACGGCGTATCATTCGCTTGGACGGGCGACCCGCCCCGGCTATACGTTCACCGGCTGGTGGACGTCGTCGTACGGCGGAACGCGCGTGTTCGACTCGAACGGGAACTGCATCGTCGGGAACTACTGGAACTCTGCGAAGCAGTGGATATACCAGGGGAACGTTACACTCTATGCGCAGTGGCGAGAGAATGCCCAGCAGTACACGCTGACGGTGGATCCGAACGGCGGCTACCTGAGCGGCGTGAACTTCGGCGGTGACGATGGCGGGAGCTGGTCCACGTCGGTAACCGTAACCAGGGGACGCTCGGCTTACTATTCTCTTGGCCGGGCCACCCGCTACGGCTACACGTTCACCGGCTGGTGGACGTCCCCGTACGGCGGAACGCGCGTGTTCGACTCGAACGGGAACTGCATCGTCGGGAGCTACTGGAACTCTGCGAAGCAGTGGATATACCCAGGGAGCGTTACGCTCTATGCGCAGTGGCGAGAGAATGCCCAGCAGTACACGCTGACGGTGGATCCGAACGGCGGCTACCTGAGCGGCGTGAACTTCGGCGGCGACGACGGCGGGAGCTGGTCCACGTCGGTAACCGTAACTAGGGGACGTTCGGCTTATTATTCGCTTGGGCGGGCCATTCGCTACGGCTACACGTTCACCGGCTGGTGGACGTCTCCGTATGGCGGAACGCGCGTGTTCGACTCGAACGGGAACTGCATCGTGGGTGGCTACTGGAACTCTGCGAAGCAGTGGACATACCCAGGGAACGTAACGCTCTATGCGCAGTGGCAGATGTCTGCCACTGCATACACGCTTGCTGTTCAGCCCAACGGCGGCTGCCTGCGCGGAGGCAACTTCGGCAGTGCCAACGAAACGACAGGGTCTGCGTCGGTGAAGGTCTCATATGGGCGTTCGGCGTACTCTTCGCTCGGCAGGGCCGCGCGGCACAACTATACGTTTACCGGCTGGTGGACGGCTCCAACGGGTGGAACGCGCGTGTTTGACTCAAATGGAAACTGCGTCGTCGGGAACTACTGGAACTCTGCGAAGCAGTGGACATACCGGGGGAGCATAACGCTCTACGCGCAGTGGCAGACGTGCAGCTATCAGCGTACATCGACATCTGGCGGCGGCCTCTGGACAAAGCTTTCAGACGGCAGCTGGCGTAGCGGTTCCATAGCTGATGGCCAGTCGACATCGATAGCGCGTAATGTCTCCGGCACGCGCACGGTGACATTTCGCTGGAAAACATCCAGCGAAAGCAACTATGACAGGTTGGCGTTCTATGTCGATGGAGTGGAAAAAATGTCGATAAGCGGCGAGATGTCGTCCTGGGAGTCGGCAAGCGTTCAGGTTTATGGCGGCGGCATGCACACGCTTCGCTGGACATATTCGAAGGATGGCAGTGTCTCGTACGGTAGCGATTGCGGATGGATCAATGACGTGAGATGGTGAAATGGCGGGCCGATATGAGACTGGGCTCAATGCTGTTGTAATGGAGATTACAAATCGCTGTAATCTCCGTTGTCCGCATTGCGCTTCGGGCTCTGGCGAGCCTCGGCCGTCTGAAATGACGCTTGACGAGATAAAGGTTGTCATATCTGATATCGCGTCCCTTGGGTGTAAGGTCTTTACGATGCTTGGCGGCGAAGCACTTCTGCGTCCTGACTGGTTTGAAATCGGGAAGGCCGTCAGGCAGTCGGGCATTGAATTGAACATTATCACAAACGGACTTGTCGTTTCGCCTGAGATTCGCGCGAAACTGAAAGAGGTTTCGCCGCGCGTGGTAGCCGTAAGCCTCGACGGAGCGACGGCGGAGAGCTACAAGGCGGCTCGGGGTGTGGATGGTTTTGAGAAGTGCAGGCGCCTGCTGGGAGAGCTTGTCTCGGATGGATTTAGGCAGGTTTCCGCGATTACGACTTTTTCTTCCAGAAACATAGGCGACGTCAAGAGGTTCGCCGACATGTTTACCGACACAGGCATTGTATGGCAGGTTCAAGTCGTTCATCGTGCGGGAGAACGCTTCGACGACTCTCTTCTTTTGACTCGCGCGCAATGGAGAGATTATGCCCGGGAGATTGCCCGGCTGAAGATTGAACGGCGTGGCAGGCTGCGTATAGCCACGATGGACGATTTCGGGTATTTTCCGATTTCGCCCGAGTTCAAGTGCGTCTGCAATGATGCGTGGGATGGATGTCCTGCGGGACGATATTCCGTTGGAATTCGCGCAAATGGAGATGTCTTGTCCTGTCTGTCTCTTGGGAGTGAATATGTCGAGGCCAATGTGCGCAACAGGTCCATTGTTGAGATATGGCGGGATCCCGGCATGTTCCATGCGTTTCGCAACAAGGAAACGAAGCTGACGGGGGATTGCGCCAAGTGCCCTAAGGCTGCGGAGTGTCGTGCGGGCTGCAGTGCTGCGGCGTTGAGTACGACAGGAAAGTTGACAGATAACTTATTTTGCGTAAGACAGATTGAGACGGAGCAGATCCTTAAGGCATTTGTCTGCTGACCTGAGGGGGCGTAGTTGCATTAGGCACGAGGGCCACTGCGATTCTGCGGCAGAGTGGCCTGTGTTTGTGATATAATATCTCTGCAATGAATGTAACAGAAACCGAGATTGAGGGCGTGAAGATCGTCGAACCGGACGTGTTTGGCGACGCGCGCGGATGGTTTTGCGAGCAGTACAACCGGGCTCGGTACAAGGCCGCCGGAATTGACGTGGACTTTGTCCAGGACAACGAGTCTTTTTCCAGGAAGGGCGTCGTGCGCGGCCTTCACTGGCAGGCCGCGCCACATACGCAGGCGAAGCTCGTGCGCGTCATCCGTGGTGCCGTGTGGGATGTGGCGGTTGATATCAGAAAGGGCTCGCCGACGTTCGGGAAGCACGTCGCCGTCACGCTTACCGCCGAGAACCGGAAGCAGTTCTTCATCCCGCGCGGCTTCGCCCACGGTTTCATCGTTCTTGAAGATGATACCCTATTCAGCTACAAATGCGACAACCTCTACTGCCCTGAAGCCGATCGCGGCATGCGCTTCGACGATCCGGCGCTCGGCATCGAGTGGCCGCAGGTCGACGTGGAGCTGAGACTTTCCGAGAAAGACCAGCGGCATCCGCTGCTGGCGGACATAGAACCATGGGAGGAGAAGTGATGGCGCGCAAGGGAATCATATTGGCTGGCGGGGCCGGAACGCGGCTTCATCCACTGACGAAGGTTGTCTCGAAGCAGCTTCTGCCGGTCTACGACAAGCCGATGGTGTTTTATCCTCTTTCGACGCTGATGCTGGCGGGGATCCGCGAAGTGCTCGTCATTTCGACGCCGCAGGACCTGCCGAACTTCGAGCGGCTTCTCGGTGACGGGTCTGACCTCGGCATGAAGTTCTCCTACAAGGTGCAGGAGGTCCCGAACGGACTCGCCCAGGCGTTCGTCCTCGGGCGCGAGTTCCTTGGGCAGGACGACGCCTGCCTCGTCCTTGGCGACAACATCTTCTATGGCGCGGACTTGCCCATGCTTTTGAAGAGAGCCGCCGAGAAGCGGGAGCCGACTGTGTTCGGCTACCGCGTGAGCGACCCGGAGCGCTATGGCGTGGTCGAGTTCGACGCAGAGGGCAAGGCCGTTTCGCTCGAGGAGAAGCCCGCCAGCCCCAAGTCGAACTATGCAGTCGTCGGTCTTTACTTCTATCCAAACGATGTCGTCGAGAAGGCCGCCGTCTTGAAGCCATCGGCGCGCGGCGAATACGAAATCACCGACCTCAACCGCATGTATCTCGACGAAGGGCGGCTTTCCGTCGAGACCATGGGCCGCGGTTTCGCGTGGCTTGACACCGGTACGCACCAGTCGCTTGCTGATGCCACTAACTTCGTGCGCGCGCTCATCGAGCGTCAGGGGCTTCAGATATCCTGCATCGAGGAGATCGCCTGGTCTCGCGGCTGGATCGACGACGCGCAGTTGCGGCGTCTCGCCGAGGGCTACGGGAAGTCCAGCTATGGCGCCTATCTAAAGAACCTCGTAAAGGGCATCTGACATGAAGGTGCTTCTCACGGGCGGGAAGGGCATGCTCGGGCGAACGATCTGCCGCGTGCTGGGGGATCGCTTCGAAATCGTGCCGTCCGACCTTCCGGAGGCGGACATAACGGACGAGGAATGCATTGACCGCGTCATTGCCGACGAGCGGCCGGACGCAGTGATCCACTGTGCGGCAATGACGGCGGTCGACAAGTGCGAAGATGCGGTCGACTTCGCCTACAGGCTCAACGCACGTGGCACTGCCAATGTCGCCGCTGCGTGCAACCGAAGGGGCGTGCGGCTTATTGCCATCTCGACCGACTATGTCTTTGCTGGAGACTCCGACAGGCCGTATTGCGAGTTCGACGCGGCAAACGGAGGCAACACGGTCTACGGGAAAAGCAAGTTTGCGGGAGAGGAGCTTGTTAGGCAGCTTTGTCCCGACCACTGCATCTGCCGCATTAGCTGGCTCTATGGCTTTGGCGGGCCGAGTTTCGTCCACGCCATGATGAACCTTGCCGACGGCTCCCGCCCGGTGCTGAAGGTCGTTGCAGACCAGCATGGCAACCCGACGAGCGCGCTGGCCGTTGCCAGGCAGCTGGGCCACCTTCTTGAAAGGCCAAAGCTCCGCGGTACCTTCCACATGACATGCGAAGGCGAGGCGACATGGGCCGAGTTCGCAGAGGAGATATTCCGCATCGCCGGTCGGCGTCAGGCAATCCAGCCGTGCACCACCGAAGAATTTCCGCGTCCTGCGCCGAGGCCGAAGAATTCTCGCCTGGACAAGATGATGTTTAGGATTTCAGGCCTTCCGCCAATGCCTGATTGGCGCGAGGCGCTTGCGGAGTTCATGAAGTTAGAGTTTAGTGCCCAGTAAAGGAGACAGAAAATGGCCTATTCCAAACGATGCATCGTGACCGGCGCCGCCGGCTTTATCGGTTCCGCTCTCGCGCGGCTTCTCCTCAAGGAGACCGAGGCGACGGTTCTCGTCGTCGACAAGCTAACGTACGCGGGCGTCCCGGAGTCGCTTAAGGAGGTCGGGCTCGATCCCGAGACGCTCACCTCGTCCAACCCGCGGCTTTCCTTCCTCAAGGCGGACATCTGCGACCAGGAGGCGATGGATCGCGCGTTTGCCGAATTCCGTCCCGACACGATCTTCCATCTCGCGGCCGAGTCGCACGTCGACCGTTCGATCGACGGCCCGGGCGAGTTCATCCGCACGAACGTCGTCGGCACCGCTACGCTCCTTCAGGCCGCCCTCAAGTACTGGAAGACGCTCGACGACGTGGGCCGCGCGGCGTTCCGCTTCCAGCACATCTCGACGGACGAGGTGTACGGCACGCTCGGCGATACCGGCTTCTTTACCGAGAAGACGCCATACTCGCCCCATTCGCCGTACTCCGCCTCTAAGGCGTCGAGCGACCACCTCGTCAGGGCGTGGCGCGACACATACGGGATGCCGACCTTGATTACGAACTGCTCGAACAACTATGGTCCCTACCACTTCCCGGAGAAGCTCATCCCGCTCATCATCCTAAACTGCCTTGACGGGAAGCCATTGCCGGTCTACGGCAAGGGCGCGAATGTGCGCGACTGGCTCTATGTCGACGACCACGCTCGGGCGCTTCTCCTCGTGAACGAGAAGGGCGTGCCCGGCGAGACGTACAACGTGGGCGGGCACAACGAGCGCACCAACCTCGAAGTCGTGAAGACCGTCTGCGCGATCTTGGATGAGCTGCGGCCGCGTGCGGCGGGGAAGTATGAAGAGCTTATCACCTATGTCGCCGACCGCCCGGGACACGACCTCCGCTACGCGATCGACCCGGCTAAGCTCATGAACGAGCTCGGCTGGCGGCCGCGCGAGAATTTCGAGACGGGGATCCGCAGGACTGTCCAGTGGTATCTCGACAACGAGTGGTGGTGGAAGCCCATCCACGAGAAGAAGTATTCTGGCCAGCGTCTTGGAACCGCTAGATGAGGCAAAGCTTGCATGAGCGGAGCTCCGTCAGTCAGCGTCGTCGTTGCTAGCTACAATTACGAGACGCTCGTGGTTGAGGCATTGGACGGTCTCTGGGCGCAGACCTGGCGCGACTTCGAGATTGTGGTTGTCGACGATGGATCTACGGATGGAAGCATCACGGCAGTTCGCTCCTTTGCCAATGCGCATGCCGGCGGCGACGTGTCGATCCGCCTGCTGACGCATCCCGACGGACGCAACCACGGCCTTCCGGCGACGGTCGAGCTGGGCGTGCGCGCCGCGCACGGTAAATACGTGGCGTTCTGCGAGGCGGACGACCTCTGGACGCCGGACCACCTAGAGGTGCTGGCGTCGGCTGTTGGGTCCTGCGGCGCCCGCCCCGCGCTCGTTGTCAACGAGGTCGAACTTTTCGGCGACCCGGTGCGCTGCGCGGACATGGCCGCGGTCAGCGGCCGGCAGCGGCGGCTTCTCCACCCTGGTCTCAACCGCATCGCGCCTGCAGCGTTTCGCGACCTCAACCATGTCCTGACCTTTTCCTGCGCCATGGCGCGGCGCGACGCGCTCCTGGCCTGCGACTTCAATCCCGTCGGCCGGCCCTCGGCCCTGGACTGGTGGCTCTGGCGGCAGCTGTGCTATTCTGGGCGCATCCTCTATGTGGACCGTGTCCTGACGCGGTGGCGCATGCATTCCTCGCAGATGGTTTCGGACCACGGCGCGACGGACTATTCTGATCGCCATCGCCAGTTCGTCGTGGCGGGTTCGCGGCTTCTCCGCCGGCAGCATCCCCTGACTTCGTGCTGGCGACTCGCTTGCGGCGCGCCGCCACGTGCAGGGTCGATGCGCAAGCGCCTGCGCCGCCTGCTGAAGAGCCTGGCGCCATATTCCCTGCAACGAGCCTACGCGGCGCGCACGTATGGCATTTCATTTCCACGCGAACCCGTGTGCGGTTTCTTGCCGTTCGGTTTCGTCTGCTGGATAAAAGGGCTTGATCCGGACAATGGAGACGCCCGCGAGGCATCGTCCGGACTGCAGCCCTCCTACCGTCTGCCGCGCGCCGTGCGCGCGCGTTTAGCACGTGAACGTGCCGAGGGGCTGGTATCCATGAAAGAGGAGATCGCCCGCAATCAGGGACTGCGCATTGTCGTCGTGCTCCACCTCTACTACGACGCGGCCTGGCCGGTTGTTGCGGAATACCTGCGCAACCTTTCTCCCTATCGCCACGATCTTGTCGTCACCGTCACGGAGGGCCGCATCTCCGAGAAGACCCTCTCCGCAATCCGGGCGTTCGCGCCCGAGGTTCGCGTCTTCACGTGTGCGAACCGCGGCTTCGACATCTGGCCGTTTGCCCGTGCGCTGGCCGAGTTGGATCTCGCGCGGTACGACGTCGTGTTCAAGATACACGCGAAGAGCGTCACACGTCCGTTTCTTTATATGTATGGGCAGGTTTTCAAGCGCTGGGACTGGTTTCTAGGGCTATTCGACGGCATACTCGGCGGCAAGACGGCGCACGCCGCGCTGGCGGCGATCCGCACGGGCAAGGCCGATCTCGTCGCGGCCGAGCATCTGATTGTCGCTGATCCTCGCCACAAGGTGCGCCTAGTCCGTGATTTCTGCTCCGAGCAGGGACTTCCGTTCGTGGAGGATTACCGTTTCGTGGCCGGCACGTGCTTCGCCGCCCGTCCCTCCGCGCTCGCCCCCTTCAAGGCGCTGGGTCTGGCGGAGTCGGACTTTGAGCCGACGCGCCGCGGCAACTTCTCGCGGGCGCATGCGCTCGAGCGCTGGATATGCTTCGCGGCCGCCGGTCGGATAATGGGCCTGCCCGTGGCGCACGTCGAGTACCCCGTGGATGTCGCTCGCTGCCGCGCCAGTAGCCCGCTGCGTCTGCTCGAGGACCCTCGGTTTGAGTTGGACGCGGAATTCTTCTACCGCGTGCTGGAGTCGCGCTCGCTCACCAGCTACGAGGTCGTTCGACTGCGCCTGGGCGACATCCGCCGGAAGACGAACGACGGCGATGTCGTGCCGCTCTCCGCGTGCGCGCCCTATCGTTACCTCTGCGGCGACACGGTGGGCTACGATGACTACTGCCGGTCCAACCTCCGACTCACGGGATTCGCGATGTCCGTGCCGCGCTTCGAGGCGCTGAGGGCGTCGATGCGGAGCTATGACCCGCGGAGGATGCCCGTCGTCAGCGGCGCGGGAAACGTTGTCATCGACGGCCAGCACCGCTGTTGCATTCTGCTGGCGGAGTTCGGTCCCGACCATGAAATTGACGTGTTGCGGCTACTGTTCTGAGAGGGTGTGAAGATGATTGATGTCCTTCTTGCGACTTATAGGCCCGACCCCGACATGCTACGGGAGCAGGTGGACTCCATCCGCAGCCAGAGGGACGTCGATGTCAATCTCATCCGTCGCGAGGACGAGGATGGTGCCGGCGCGGCGGCGAACTTCTCCGCACTGCTTGCCGAGTCGAAGGCCTCGTACGTCGCCTTCAGCGATCAGGACGATGTGTGGCACGTGGACAAGCTTGCGAGGATGATGGAATGTATGTCAGATTTGGAGTCCAGATACGGACGAGACACCCCGGCGCTGGTCTTTTGCGATTCGGTTGTGACGGATACTGAACTGCGTCCTTTGCCAGGCACGTTCCTGTCTCGCCAGAGAGTTGATGTCGTGCGCGGACTGTCCCTGCCACGGCTTCTTATGCAGAATTTCATCGCGGGGAATCTCATGCTGTTCAACGCTGCGCTTCGCGAAAAAGCCGGGGATGTGCCTTTTGCCGCGCTTATGCATGACAGCTGGATTGTCCTTGTGGCCGCGGCGTTCGGCAGGATCGGATTCGTTGACGCGCCGCTTCTCGACTACAGGCAGCATGGCGCGAACGCGATTGGCGCCACGGCGGCGGACGCCGCGCACTGCGGTCGGCGGGCGCGCGAGGGCGCGGCGGCGTTTCGGTCGCGGCTTTCGGCCAACATCGCGCAGGCCGCGGCGTTTGTGGACAGGTTCGGTGGCGCGTCGCCCGAGTGCGTCCGCGCGCTGGCAAACTTCCCGCGCATCGGCTACCTTGGCCGGCGCGCGGCGATTTTTCGTCACGGGCTTTTCAAGCAGGGAGTCCTGCGAAACCTCGCATTGGTGCTGTTTGCATGAAGATTGCATATCTCATTGACCGTGATTCCGTCGGCGGTGGGATGGAGTACATCCGCCGGAAGATCGCCGCGCATCCGGGCGACGAGTCGCGGGTGTTCTTCTCCTGTCGCGGCGAATGTGTCGCGGCGAAAATGAACGCCTGGGGCGCAGAAGTGATCCACGTCAATCACTTGAAGGCTCTTCTGCAGCTGTTCCGCAATCCGCTCGTGAAGCCGAAGGGAAAGGTTGTGTTCACCGTCCACGGCATTCACCTGCGTAGGTATGACTTTCTTCCGAAGACGCCGTTGAACCGCTTGCGACGCTGGCTGCGCCTTTCGCTTGAAAGGTGGCTTTACCGGAAGTGCGACCGGCTGGTTGCGTTGACCGATACAGACGCGGCGGACATCCATCGGCTCTATGGCGGGAATCTGCCTGTTGAAGTGGAGCCGAACACGGTCGATCCCGCAGAGTTCTCGTCCGACTTCCGCACGCGTTACCGTACAGACGAGTTCGCATTCGTCTGCATTGCCAGGTTTGATTTCCAGAAGGGGCAGGACATCCTCGTCGCGGCAGTTGCAGCTGCGCAGTCAGCTCTGCGCCTTGCGCGCAAGCGCGTTCTGATGGTCGGCGGCGGCGACACCCTCGAGCGGACGAAGGCGGATGCTTTCGCGCGTGGCGTAGCGGATATCTTCGAGTTTGCCGGGGAGATTCCCGACGCGGGCGTCTATATGACGTGCGCCCGACATCTCGTCGCGCCGAGCCGTTGGGAAGGAATGCCCTATCTGCTTTTGGAGGCAGTCGCCCGTGGTAGGAGCATCATCGCTTCGGATTGCCCCGGCAATCGCGATGTCTTGAAGGACTATCCGAAGGCGGCCTTGTTTCCAGTTGAGGACGCCGCATGTCTGGCACGGCTGTTGGAGGCGGCGAAATGAGGACGGCTCTTCTCCACTACTGGCTTACGAACGTGCGCGGCGGCGAGAAGGTCCTGGCCGCAATCGGGGAGATGCTGCCTGAGGCGGACATCTTTACGCACGTATTTGGAAAAGGGATGAGGGATGAGGGAAGGGGGATGAGGTGGAAGGGACATCTGGTGACGGAAAGTTTCATCGCCCGTCTGCCGTTCGGGCGCCGCAAGCCACAGGCCTATCTCCCGCTTATGCCGATGGCGTCGCGGTCTCTTGGACTTGACGGCTACGACCTCATAGTGTCCAGCGAATCCGGTCCGATAAAGGGAATCCGCAAGCCGAAGGGTGCGCGCCATGTCTGCTACTGCCACACGCCGATGCGCTACCTCTGGGACATGCACGACGAATACTATCGTTCGGCAGGGCTTGCAGGGAAGCTTTCAATGAAGCTCTTCACCGGCTATCTGCGCCGCGAAGACCTGAAAAGCGCCGAGTCCGTCGACGAATTCGTCGCGAACTCCGCTTTTGTCGCGGAGCGCATCAAGCGCATCTACGGTCGCGACTCGGTCGTCGTGCATCCGCCGGTCGATGTCGAGTTTTTCTCCGCGGCAGAGAGGACGTCAGGCGACTACTACCTCTTTGTCGGCGCACCTGTCGCCTACAAGCGGCTTGACCTTGCGCGCGCGGCGTGCGCAAAGATGGGGCGCGAGCTCGTCGTCGCAGGCGGCGGGGTTGCGACGGACGAGGAGCTGCGCGGGCTCTACGCCGGCGCCAAGGCGCTGCTGTTCCCTGGGCTTGAGGATTTTGGCATCGTTCCCGTCGAGGCGCAGGCCGCCGGATGCCCCGTCATTGCGTATGGAGCGGGCGGTGCGCTGGAGACCGTCGTAGAAGGGCGGACGGGAATGTTCTTCAAGGAGCAGACGATAGAGTCGCTTTGTGCGGCGATAGAAGAGTTCGAGTCGCAAGAGATCGCTGGCGCCGCCTGTCGCGAAAACGCCCGGCGGTTTGCGAAGTCTGTTTTCACCGACAAGATGAACGGTCTTTTGTCCGTTGGCGCCTGAGTCCGTAAAAAGCATGCGGTGTATTGGCGTGAGCGCGTGATTTTGCTAAAATACCGCCAATGAGCACAATACGGATTTTCCAAGCCCTTGCGCTTGCCGCCGTTTTTGCGGGATGCGGCACATATCATGCCGTTCGTGAGGCGCGGAGCGCCCAGAAGTCGTATGCCGACCGAGGCATTGGGGCCGAAGCCCGCACCGAGAAGGTCGATCTCAAGGGGTGCAATCTCGCGCAACTTGTCGACTTTGCGCTCGCAACCCGGCCTTCTATGGTTCGTGCGCGTCTCGCCGTCGAGGATGCGCGTATGGCCCTCAGGCAGGTCGCGGCAGATGCGCCGCTCCTCTCGTCGACCCCTTGGGGGGCGCTGGACGCCTCGGCGTCGATAAGTCGCTCGGAGGCGTCGAAGTCCGGCTACAGTCTTCACGGGAAGACCGACGGCTCCGCCTCGGGGGCGCTCTCGCTCGACATTCTCATCTACGACTTCGGTCGCAACGCCGCGGAAGCGCGTGCTCTTTCCGAGGAAGTCATCGCAGCCGAGACGACCCTTATCAGCACTGGATATTCCGTATTCGAGGAAGTGTCGACCGGGTATTTCACGCTCCTCAGGAACGAGGCGCTTTTCGAAGTCGCACTCACGAACGAAGCCGAGTACGCGGAGCATCTCGAACAGGCGGAGCTCAGGAAGGAGCAGGGCGAGGCGAAGGAACTCGACGTCCTCAAGGCGAAGCTCGATCTCGCAAAGGCCGTGCAGAACGTCGTCGCGGCGTCGAACGACGTAGTGACTGCCGGTGCCGAGCTTATGGCGGCGCTGGGTGTTGACGCCGCGTCAGGCGATTTCAGGACTGTTCTCGGCCCGCGCGACGCCGGTCTTTCGCAGCTCCTCCGCTCGCTCGCGGACACTTCAGTTGGTGCCTCGGAGCTCTATGGCGTCGCGTGCACGAACGCGCCATCGGTGCAGGCCGCCCGTGCGCACCTCAGGGCCGCGTCTCACGAGGTCGATGTGGCGGTGGCAAACCTCTATCCGACGCTTAGCGCCAGCATCGCGCTGAACTGGGCCGACCCCCTCTGGTATTGGCGCTGGGGCGTGAACGGCGCGATGTCGCTCTTCACGGGTTGGCGCAAGACCGCCGCCGTGGAGCGCGCGACAATCGCGCTTGATTCCGCCGCAGCCAGTGTAGACGCCGCCGAGCTCGAGCTTTCGCGCGACATAGAGCTCGCCGTCGCCGAGCGCGACAACGCCCTTGAGGCGCTCGAGGCCGCCCGCACAAGCGTCAGGAGCGGCAAGGAGAACCTCGACACGGTGCGCGAGCAGTACCAGGTCGGTGACGTGAGCCGCATTGAATTCACCGACGCCGTGGCGGGATACGCCTCGTCGCTCGGCGACCGCGTGCGCGCGTTCTACCGCGGCCAGATCGCCGAGGCAAAGCTTTTCAGGGTTGTGGGCCGCTGGCCCGAATACACGGAGGAGACGATCAGTGAAGACGAAAAATGAGGCGGCTTGCGCCGCGTTGCTGCTTGGTTGCCTTGCGCTCGTCGTGGGCTGCGGCGAAGGCAAGTCGCTCGTCCCGAGCCGCAAGGCGCCGTCCTACCGCACCGCCCCCATAGCGCGCACGGACATCGTTCGCACGGTTTCCGCGACTGGCTCCATCACGCCGCGCAATTCCTCGAAGGGGATTCCCGTGGGCGCACAGGTCAACGGCAAGCTCATAAAGCTCTACGTCGACTACAACGACGTCGTGACCAACGGGCAGGTCGTCGCTGAAATCGACCCGCTTGTCTACGAGGCGAACTACAAGAGTGCGATCGCGCGGCTCCACATGGCGAATGCCGGCGTCATGACG
>CACZHC010000017.1 GCA_902780865.1 uncultured bacterium | reverse complement strand
CCAAAGCGCGACGAAAGCCGCAACGACAACATCACGTCGCTTGGCGCGTGGGCATGGACGCTTTCGCGCGGCCTTGACCTCGCGGGGCGCATCCCCGAGGTCGACGCGCGGCGCAACGTCGTCACCGGCTCTTCGCGGCTTGCAAAGGCGGCGCTGCTCGCGGCGGCGCGAGACGAGCGGTTTGCCGTCTGCGTCGTCAACCAGACGGGCGGCGGCGGATGTCCGATTGCCAAGCGAGACTTCGGAGAGAACGTCTCGACGGAGATGAAGTCGTTTCCGCACTGGTACTGCAAGGCCTACGCGAAATACGTGGACAACGAGCAGGCGATGAAGTTCGACCAGCATATGCTGATCGCGGCAATTGCGCCGCGCGCGTTGCTCATAGAGGGCTTCAACTCGGGATGGTTTGATACGAAGGGAGAGTATCTTGCTGCAAGGGCCGCTTCTCCTGCGTGGGAGTTCCTTGGGCGGAAGGGCCTTCCCAAAGGCGAATTCCCGGCGAACTACGACACCTCCCTTGTCGGCGAGTCGCTTGGCTACGTAAGGCGCGGCGGCCAGCATGGAATTTCCGCGATCGACTGGATATGGACGCTCGACTTCGCTGACCGTGCGTTTACCTCCCGTCTGCAGAATAAGGAGAAATGACATGAGGAGGGTTCGGGTGCTCTGCGGAGCGGTTGTTGTATGTGTGGCGTTTGAGTTGATGGGGCAGGCGGCCCCTGCGTCGCCGAAGCTCGGTGAGACCGAGCCGTCGCTCATGATGCCGGAGGGCGCGTCGTTCGAGATCGGCGCGGACGGGAACTTCCTCGTTGACGGGAAGCCGCGCTTTCTCATCGGCAACCTCTACTATGGCGGTTTTGGAGCCGACACCCTTGCAAAAGGCCCCGGCTACGGCGATGAGTACGCCTGGATATACGAGAGTGCGCCCGACCGAGCGTATCTCCAGCGGCTTGGGTTCGACACTTCCGGCGGCGAGGTCTCGCCTTCGTGGCTCGCGAAGTACCGCGATCCGCGGCGCCACTACCAGGCGAGGCACGGCGTCGACTGGAGCGTGGCGGAAGGCCTGTGGCATTCGGGGCTTCCGATGGTCGTGGACTTCACGTGCGCGACATGGTCGCACGGCGGCATGAAGTACGAGAAGGGGAAAAAGCCCGACGAAAGCGCGTTCGTGAATGACTGCCACTTCATCTACTACAGTCTCATTACGCCGGAGGGCCGTGATCTCTGGCGCGACTTCTGGCGCTCTGGCGCGGAGGAGCTAAAGGCGCACGGCGCGAAGCCGTATGTCTACGAGCTCTTCAACGAGCCGAGCTACCACGACAAGTCTCCCGCCGCGCGCGGCGCATTTGCCGCGTTTCTCTCGAAGACGTGGAACGGCGACGCAGCCGCGATGGACAGGGCGTGGCGGACTTCGTACGGCTCGTTCGACGCGGCCGCGGCGTTCAAGTCGCCGGAAGAGGCCGCGGGCCTCTTTGCCGCGTGGCACAAGTTCCGCGAGGAGTGCTTCATATCCGGTGTCAAGCTCGGCATCGAGACGATACGCGCGGTCGACCCCTCGGCGCGCTTCTGCTTCCAGCCGATGTCGCGCATCCGCAACATCGTCGAGACCGCCGCCGCGTACGACCTCTGCGAGGTGACGATGATGCCGACCGGCGGCGGCAGCCTCTATGCCGACATCGCTCTGCGCGCCCTCTGGACGGCAAGCCCATGATCGACGGCGAGACGTATCTCGGCCGCACGCGCACGAGCCACCGCGCGAGGCTGCTGACGCAGTGGGCGCGCGGGCTCAACGCAAGCTACTACTTCAAGTGGGAGCGTCGTCTGAGGGAAGTCGACATGAAAAATCCCGCGGAGAGCTTGAAACGCCTCGGCGAAAGGTATCCGTGGCTCGGGCTCAACCCGGTTTTCGTGCCGCCAGAGGAGCTTGTCGGGATAATGAACGCGAAGCGCGACATCTTCGCGATGCAGGATCTCTTCGCTCCGCGTCTGCGCGGCCTTGAGGAGCAGAAGCGCGTGGCAACGCTTTTCTCGATGCCTACGTACCGTCTGCCGCAGACTTCTTCGCGCAGATGCGCGGCCTTCGCCGAGACGTGCGCGAATGCGCTTGCCGTCGACGCGCACATTCCGCTCGACGCCGTGTTCGAGGAACAGCTTAAGTCTGGACGTCTTGACCGCTATCGCATCCTCGTTGCGGCTGGAGTCGATGCCGTGTACGACGAGACGCCCGCCCGGCTCGAGGCGTGGGTCAAGGCGGGCGGCACGCTCGTCCTCGTGCAGGAGGCCCTTGGTCTCGACGAGTGGGGCGGCGAGCGCGAAGAGCCTGAACACGGCTTCCCCGGGATCGCTCTCGAAAGCGCCGTCGCCGGCGAGGCGGCGAAGTTCTTTTTCCAGGGACTTGAATACGAGGCCGTTCCATATCGAGAGGTGAAGTTCCATGAAGGCGCAGGATGGGAGACGCTTGCATCGCTTCCAAACGGGCATGCCGCTGTTGCGTGGCGGAAGGTTGGCAAGGGCGCGGTCTACTACGTCGGCGTCAGGTTCCCGAAGCGCGGCGACGAGGGGCGGCTTCTTGCCGCGATTGCGGCGGATCGCGGGATTCACTCCACTTGCGAGACGCGCGATCTCGCGTCGGGCGCAGACGTAGACGGCATCGAGGTCCATGCTGCGCGGCTTCCCGGCGGCGACACCGGCTTTGTCGTCATAAACGACACTCTTGCACCGAAGGCCGTGTGGTTTGTTCCGGGAGAGGAGTTCGCGTCGCCAGTGCTCGTCGACGTGTCGCGGCGTGTAGTCCTTAACCGCGGCAAGGCAGGCGCCGCGCTTCTCGTCCTTCCGCCGTCCGATCCCGTCGTCTTGCGAGGCGGGAAGTCCGAGAAGGACATTGCTGCGGCGCTTGAAAGCGCGCCTTCGGCGTGGAACGCGGCGGCGAAAGACGGCAGTATCTCGCATAAGACGCTGAAGGAGGCCTTCTCGCGCGCAGAGGAGCTTTTCAAGGAGAGCGCTTCTGCTTCCGTTGCACCGTTTTGCGTAGACCGCGCCCGCGTGAGGACGATAGACATCCGCGAGCAGGCGAACGTTCCCCTCGGCAGCATCGTCAATAGCCCTCCGTGGGGCGCTACCGACTGCGCTGGCGTGCCGTTCGACTTCATCAGGCCCGATCAGAACGGCGATCGCTCGTGCGTTAAGCTCGGCGGCGGGCTGCCGCAGTCGGTTTCGGGAATCGGCGTCAATCTCCGCGCCTCGTCGCTCTACTTCCTTCATGCGGGAGACGGCGCAAAGCCAGGCGACGAGATTAAGTATTCTGTGCGCTATGCCGACGGGACGACGGCTGTCTTTACGGCGAAGTCGTTTGGCGGTTTCGGCGATCTCGACCTCGCCAAATGCTCGACGCCTCTCCCCGAGTCGTTCGAGTGCTGTCCAGGGTGGAGCGATCGGAAGCGCAGGGGCTTCTGGGTCTCGCGTTGGGAGAATCCGTATCCGGAAAAGGCGATAGCGTCGCTCGACATTTCCTGCGGCGGCGGATTTGCCGCGCTCGTTGCCGCGATCACGGCAGAGACGCCCGTGGACGGATGCGGGGCGACGGCTTTCGCGCCTGCGCCGAAGGCGCGTGTCTGGGGTGGCGTAAAGGCGACATCTTCAGACGAGTCCGTCACTGTCGACTTTAGCGAGGCCCATGGCTGGCCGGGCGTAAACATCGACTGGAAGTCTGCCGTAGCCGCGGACGGCACGGCGCTTGCCGCCGACCTCGAGTTCGAGATTGAGACAGATGGCTCGCCGCTTGCCCCGATGCAGATACGCATAGGGTCCGGCGCCTATCACGTGCTTTCGCCGTTCTTGCGCAAGACAGGCGACGGGACTTGGCGGGCGTCTGTGCCGCTCTGCTACGCGAAGGGGGAATCTGAGGTGCAATCCATCGGAATCCAGCAGCGCGGCGACAAGAATCAGGGATGCGCGACGACGCTTGTTCTGCGGGGCTTCCGCGTGGCATGGCGACGCGTGAAGGACAAGCCGCTCGAATTGAGGCGCTTCGATTCCGAGGCGCAGGACGGTGCGCGGGCGATTCGCCGCGACGGGGGAATCGAGCTTGCCGTCGCCGACAACGAGAAGCACTGGGCATCGCTTCAGATGCGTCTTGCGGAGCCGCTTCCTGTCGACGGACCGGCGGCGGGCGTGCCAGAGGGTCTTAGGAGCGGCTGCGATCTCGTCTTCGAGGTGAACTCCGGCAGGACGCCTCTCGGGCCGCGCGGCACCGGCCGCCAGCGGCTGAGGGCGTCGGTGCTCTTCAAGACCGCCGACGGAGGCGAAGACCGCCCGAAGCTCGACAAGGTAAAGGTTCTTGTGGAGGGCGGCAAGATCGACGACGATCCGTGGACGTGGCAGACGGTGCGGGTTCCATTGTCGAAGCATATCCCTGAAAACGCCGTCGAGGTCAAGCGGTTCATCTTCCAGATTCTCGACATGCCGCAGGACGGTCGGTCGGGCATCGTCTTCCGCAACTTTCGATTCGAGCCTACGGCAGGTCTATGACCTTCTTCGCGGGCTTGACGCCGGGGAGCGTCGAGTTGTTTTCCGCCTTGAGGCGCTTTATGAGCGAGGTGATGGCCGTCGTCCATTTCGCGGCGTGCGGAGGGTTGTAGCGTTTCCCGAATGCGGTGAGGTCGCCGGTGTAGTGCTTGCGGATTGTCCCGGCCGCCCAGTATCCCTGCACGTAGAAGGACTTGACGCCGTCGCGGTAGCGGTGCGCCTTGTGCCCGGAGTCCATCGGCCCGCCGACGCCGAACTCGAGCCCGGGACGGCCGTTCTCGTGGCGACGGATCGCCGCAAGGAGCCATGTCGCCTCGTCGCTTAGGTCGTAGTTGACGGCAATCTGGCGTATCATCTTCCACTCCGAGGCTGGGATAAGCGGCTTTTTCGGCGCTTTCGCGCTCTTTGCAGGCAGCGTCGCAGATGGCGCCGCGGGCTTTGCGGGCGCTTCCGCGCCGAGCGCCGCTAAGCCTGCGAAAAACGCGAAGACGGTATAAGGGAAGAATTTCACGCCCCTAATTATACCAAAAAGTGGTATAATAGTTTGAAACATGGGGGGAAAAGAATGGCGCTGGTGGTGAAAAAGGGAAAGGCTCAGGCTTTGCGTGTTGGGAATATAAAAATTGCGGTGTGCGCATGTGCGGCGGTATTCTTCGCCGCAGTGTTGCCAGCTGCACCCGAGATAAAGCCCGTTGAGTGGGAGAACGTCGACCCGTCGCACTATCTCGCGGGCCGCATGGCCTCCGCCGGCTATCTGCGAGGCAAGGTCGTATGTCTCGACTACCGCGACTACGGCGACAAGAGCGGTGTCGACGCTATGCGTCGGCTGGAGGAGGTATGGCAGACGTTCAAGATGAAGCCGTTTGTCCTCATCGGCAGCCACCGCGGCACTGCGGGCGCCGAGAAGATCAAGCGCATAGCCGAGGGCCTGAAGCTAACGTTCCCCATCTACAAGGAGGCCGACATCGTCCGCACCGAGGAGCAGAAGAAGACCGACCCCGTGCACATCGGCTTCATGTACATCATCGGCGGCACGGGGCGCATACTCTACTGCGGCACCGACGACCGCCGCGCGTCGGGAGTGATTGCGAGCGCGCTCATCTCGATGCGAAGCCCGACGACGGTTAAGCAGTGGAAGCACTACATCGACCACGACATAAAGGTCCTTCCGGGGAAGGCGTATGTCGAGATAGAGGAGTTTCGCAAGACGCATCCGAAGGAGGCCGCCGCCTACGACGAGGTCTGGGCGAAGTTCAACGAGGACAGCGATATTAGGCGCGTCGCGAAACTCGAGCGCATCGCCCAGCAGGCGAAGGACTACGATTTCAAGGATGCAAACGCGAAGCGGCTCAACCTCGAGAAGGTCGAGAAGGCGATAGAGCTTTCGGCCGACCTCAAGAAGAGCGAGAACCCGTTCGTCGCCCAGGAGGCGAAGAACTGCATTGCGGACCTTACCTGGACGGCGGCCATGCTGAAGCCGGCGGCCGAAAGCTCTACGAAACAAGGAGAAAAATGATGACGAAGAAGACAGTGGTTGTCGCGGCCTGCGCGCTTTCCGCGCTTTTCGCAAGCGGTGCGGCGAAGTGGAAGAACCTCGATGACAAGTCGCATGTTTCGGGACCGAAGCTGACCGAGGCCGACCTGCTCGGCAGGGCCGTCCTCGTGTACTACTGGGACGACACGGCTGACTGCATCAAGTATCTCGCGGAAGTCGAGAAGGCGGCACGAAGAACGACGAGAAGGTCAAGGAGCTCGTCCAGAAGAACAAGGTGACGTTTCCCGTCTACTACAACTTCAGCCTCGATCCCGATCCGAAGGTCGGCTTCCAGAAGGCGCCGTTCTTCAACGTCGTGAGCCACAGGGGGGTTAGCGTCTACGGCGGCGCGGGTGTCAAGGACGGAACCGAGAAGATCGTAGATGCCATCGGAGCGATCGGAATGCCGATATCCCTCTGCGGCGATGTCACCTTCAAGAAGTTCAAGTCGCTTGAGAAGCAGCTCGCGCTCGGCAAGAACGTATCGTCCATCGTCAAGAACCTCGAGAAGCAGCTGAAGTCTAAGGATTCCAACGTCGTCGCCGAGGCGCAGGAGATAATCTCCGCCATCGATAGCGCCAAGGATGACGTGAAGGAGGACATCGCGCTTTACCGCGAGGCCGATCCCGCAGAGGCGATCAAGCTCATAAACCTCTTCCTCAAGACCTGGCCGAAGGACGACTCCGCGAAGGAGTACAAGGACGCGATAGCGGACCTGAAGAAGGCCGCCGCGGAGAAGGCGAAGGCAGCGAAGGAGAAGGCGAAAGAGAAGTGAGCATGAAGACGGATTTCCGCAACATAACAGAGATACTTGAGCGCAATGCGACGGAGTGGCCCAATGACGTCGCGCTTGTCGAGATAAACCCGCAGGAGCTTGAGTCCCGCCACACCACCTGGCGCGAATATTCGCTCATCGAGAGCTCGCCCATCGAGGCGTTCAGGAGCGAGATGACGTGGCGCGAGTTCGACGAGAAGGCGAACCGCTTCGCGAACCTCCTTCTGAGCCGAGGGTACAAGCGCGGCGAGAAGGTCGCGATACTCCTCATGAACTGCCTTGAGTGGCTGCCCGTCTACTTCGGCATCCTCAAGGCGGGCTGCATGGCAGTGCCGCTGAACTTCCGCTACACGGCCGACGAGATAAAGTACTGCCTCTCGCTCTCCGACGCGGCGGCGCTTGTCTTCGGCCCCGAGTTCACGGGCCGAGTCGAGCAGATAATCGACCGCGTTCCAGCCGTGCGCGACCGCTTCTACGTCGGCGACGACTGCCCGACGTTTGCGATGTCCTACCGCGCGCTTCTCGGCTACTGCTCGTCGAAGTCGCCGACGATCCCCATGGTGCCCGAGGACGAGGCGGCGATATACTTCTCGTCTGGCACGACCGGCTTCCCCAAGGCGATTGTCCTCCAGCACAGGTGCCTCCTGCACTCGTGCCGCGTCGAGCAGGCGCACCACGGGCAGACTAAGGACGACTGCTTCCTCTGCATCCCGCCGCTCTACCACACGGGCGCGAAGATGCACTGGTTCGGCTCCTTCCTCGTTGGTGGCAGGGCGGTGCTCCTGAAGGGAGTGAAGCCCGAGTGGATCATCCGCGCGGTGAGCGAGGAGAAGTGCACCATCGTGTGGCTTCTCGTCCCATGGGCGCAGGACATACTCGACGCAATCGAGCGCGGAGACGTCAAGCTCGAAGATTACAAGCTGGACCAGTGGCGGCTTATGCACATCGGCGCGCAGCCAGTGCCGCCCGCCCTCATCAAGAGGTGGAAGACGGTTTTCCCGCACCACGACTACGACACCAACTACGGGCTTTCCGAGTCGACCGGCCCCGGAGCCGTCCACCTCGGCATCGAGAACATCGACCATGTCGGCGCGATTGGCGTCGCGGGCTTCGGCTGGCAGACGAAGATCGTCGGGCCCGACGGCATCACGCCCGTGAAGCCGGGCGAGGTTGGCGAGCTCGCGCTAAAGGGCCCTGGCCTCATGAAGGAGTACTATCACAACCCCGAGGCAACGGCCGAGATAATGAAGGAGCCGGACTGGCTCCTCACCGGCGACATGGCCGAGGAGCGCGATGGCTTCATCTACCTCGTCGACCGCGCGAAGGACGTCATCATCACGGGCGGCGAGAACCTGTACCCCGTGCAGATCGAAGACTTCGTCCGCGCGAACCCAAAGGTCAAGGATGTCGCGGTCATCGGACTCCCCGATGCGCGCCTCGGCGAAATCGCCGCGGCAATCGTGTCCGTCAAGGAGGGAATGACGCTCACCGAGCAGGAGTTCAACGACTTCTGCCTCGATCTCCCGCGTTACAAGCGTCCGCGCAAGGTGATCTTCGCGGAAGTTCCGCGCAACCCGACGGGCAAGATCGAAAAGCCGAAGCTCCGCAAGATGTACGGAGCCGCAGGACTTGTCGCCCAGCAGAACGGCATTACGGCCTGAGGCCGAACCAAAGCGAGGCAACCTACATGGACCTACCTTCCTACCGAATCGGAAAGACAGTGTTCGGCTCGTCCGCGTCCATTGAGGCGGCCTACGAGCGCTTTCGCGTGCAGCCCATAGACGAAACGCGTCTCGCCCAGGATCGCTCGTCGCCTTTCCCCGCAAAGCGACAGACGCTTCTCGGCGAAGCGCCTGTCGCGGGCATCGGCACCTTCAAGGGCAGCGAAAAGCAGACGCTCACCTTCGCGCCGCCGAACAAGCCCGGCTGGTGGATTCGCCGCATGGATCTTCCCGAGCAGCTGGACACCGCGGTGGACGTGGCGAACCTCTGGACGAGCGCGCAGAACCTCGTGCTCAGGTCGGGCTCTGAGCACAACTACCTCCGCATGGTCGAGCACATCATCGCGCTCAAGGTCGGGCTTGGCGTAGACGACGTCCTGCTCAAGGTCAACTCCGGCGATCCGCCGCTCTTCGAGCAGTCGTCGCTGCCTCTCATCAAGGCGATGGAGCACGCGAAGATCGTAGAGACCAATGAAGACGCGACTTATGTCACGGTCAAGGAGCCAGTCGCCTTCGGCGGCGGTCGCGGCGACTTCCTTCTCTTCCTGCCGGCCGAGAACGGCGAGAAGAACCTTCGCATCGACTGCGGCATTTCGTGGAACACCGTGATCGGCAACCAGAGGATTCTCTTTGACGTGACGCCCGAGACGTTCCGCTACGCGGCGCTTGCGCGTACGAACGCGACGCGCCGCCAGTACATCCTCGCGAAGACGGTCGGAAAGCTTTTTGCCGCGACGCGCAACTGGGGCTACAACGACAGGAACATCCTGATTCACGGCAAGCGCAAGTTCTACACCGAGCCGCGCTTCCCTGTCGGCGACAAGTTCCTCGAGCCCGTCTGGCACCGCGCGACGCTCGACCTCATGGCGGCCATCGCGCTTATCGGCGGCTCTTCCCGCTTTGTCGGCACGGTCGTCTCCTATCGCGCGGGGCACACGCTCGACTGCGACGCGATCCGCGCCCTCCGCCGCAACGACCTCTTGACATCGGTGGCGTAACCGGTATGGGGAAGTTCCTGCGGCAATCCGGTGGATGCGCGATCATCGACCCCACAATGACGGAACTGCCATGAAAAGCATCGAGAAGGGGCCGGGCTGTCAGCGCGAGCGGACAATCCTCTATTTCCAGGAATCGCGGTGCGAGGCCGACCGCCTGAACATCGCCGGTCTGACCGCCTCGGCGCACGCGCACGGCTGGGCGGTCCAGATCCTTGCGATGCCGCCGGACGCCGCGACCATGCGTTCGCTGCTCAGGCTCTGGAAGCCCGATGGCGTCGTGTGCAACATACGTTTTGCCGACATGCGGGCTTTTGCGTCGATCCCCCTTGTCGTCATTTCGTCGCCGAGAGGCCAGCGCCTTGGATATGCCCGCTATGTGGCGAACGATCCGATTTCGACGGCCTCCCTCGCCGTCGAGGAGCTGCGCCGCCTGTGCTATCCAAACTACGCCTTTGCCGGGGCCTGCACCGACGAGCCATGGTGCGCCGAGCGCTGGAAGGCCTTCAAGTCGCTTTTGTCAAGGTATGGGTTCGGCTGCCGGTCGTTATTCCCCGAGGCCCATGAGGGCGAAGACTCGCCGACGCGGCACAAGGCCCTGCGCGCATGGCTTGCCACACTGCCGAAGCCGTGCGCTCTTCTGGCGGCCAACGACATCGTCGGGCGCTCCGTCCTCGCGGCGGCAAAGGCGCTCGGCATCAGCATTCCGGAAGACCTTGCGGTCTGCGGCGTGGACAACGACGTGGAGACGTGCCTTCACACGTCGCCGACGCTCACGAGCATCGAGCCGGACTTCTACAACGGCGGCTTCCTCGCCGGGGAGCTTCTCGTCGGCCTTGTCGGAAAGCGCGGGGACGTGCCCAAGGTCACGACTTTCGGCGCGTTGCGCACCAGGCGCCGCGAATCGACTTCGCCTTCGGTCGTCCGCGATTCCCTTGCCCGCAAGGCGCTTTCCGTCATTTCCGAGAAGGCGGCGCAGGGCCTTTCGGCCGCCGATGTGGCAGGTCTTTTCAAATGCTCCCGGCGGAGCGCCGAGATGCGCTTCCGGCAAGCGACGGGGACGACGATCATGTCGGCGATTCTCGCGGAGCGTATCGAGACAGCCAAGGCGCTCATGCGTCGGCCCGACCTGAAGCTCGAGGTCATCGCCACCCTCTCCGGCTGGAAGACCTACTCCGTCTTCCGCCGCCACTTTACGGACGCCTGTGGACTCTCGCCAAGCGAATGGCGCGCGGCCAACGTCCATCTGAAGGTGCGGGGCTAAAAGCGGAAGCACGAAATCCATTTCGTAAAATGGCCATGGATATTTTCGTAAAATGGCGCAATGCTTAGTGTTGCCTTTGTTATAATAATATCAGTTTCTACAAACCTCAAGGAGGCAACGAGATGAGAGCTTCGCAAAAACGCACCTTAAGTCTCACCGCAGTCCTAATCGCGGGGTTTGCTGCGACATCGGCGCACGCCGTCAAAGTCGACGAGACCAAGTCCAACCACCAAGTTCCGATCACGGTCTCCGGCTATGCGGGCGAATCGCAGGCGCAGGAACGCATTGCCGTCTTCGGCGGTTCGTTCAGCTGCATCGAGCCAAGCAAAGTCGCAAAGTGCGCGTGGACGAACGCTTTCGACGTAAAGGTCCTGAACTTCGGGATGGGCGGCATGGGATTCGTCGCCGGAGCCGACAAGACGAACGACATCCCGAACCAGGTCAAGCGGGCGCTCGCGAAAGGCGAAAAGTACAGGGCGTTTGTCCTTTGGGCGAGCACAAACGACATCTGGAGGCATACGGTCCAGGAGCAGAACGACGCTATAGAGCGCTGTGTCCGCATGATTCGGGCTTCCCAGCCAGAGTCCAGGATCGTGATGTTCGCCTCCATGCCGGTGCCGCTGCAGCCGCATGGCAATGCGTTGCTGGCACGCTTCGTGGATGGACAGAAGGAGACCTGCCGGAAGCTGGGTGTCCCGTGCCTCGACCTTTACTGCGAGAGCGGCATCACATCTGAGAACGCCCACCTGTACACGGGCGAGGACAGGTTCCATCCAAACGAGGCGGGGTATGCGAAGGTTAGCGAGATTCAGGTGGAATTTCTGCAAAGGCACGTCTTCTCTGACAGGGAGACAGGGAACTTGGAAAACCACGCGCGAAAGGAAACAAAGGAATGAGTCCACTACGGAAATTCGCGGGAATGATGGCGACGATGCTGGTCCTGGCGTCCGGGGCGTCTGCTGCGGAAGTGGCGTTTTATCCCTTCTCTGAAGGAAACGACGGGGCCAACGCAATCGGCGTAACGCTGCACAACGCCGTTGATGCGTCCTCCCTCTCCGGAAGTGCGGTTCGCAACAGCGGCGATACCGCCGCCGCCACTTTTCTAGACGACATTCCGGGGCGATACCTCTACACGAACAACGTCTGGAGGGCAGATGCCATCTACAGCACCAATGCGTTTCGGTCGATCCAGACGTCGTGGGAGACAAACTGGAATGCGCAGATTACCTCCGCCACGTCGATCGAGTTCGCCGATCTCGGCGCACGGCTTGCGGCGCTCGACTCCTGGACGGTGGAGTTTTTCTTCAAGTTCGATGTGATGAGGATGACGAATAAAGGAGCCTATCAAACCTATCAGTACAACGTCCGGTTCGGAGAGGGCGAAAGGATCTTTACGCTTCTCCAGAGCCAACCCGATAGCGCAGGGCGCGGCTATTCGGTCCGCGCGATCTATGCCAGTACCGCGGGGAACGCGTCCATTGCGCGACTGGACAAAGGGGATGGGATTGTCCCCGGGATGTGGCATCACATGGCCGTGACCTACAACGGCGAGACGCGGAAGCTCAAGGCCATCATCGACTACGCGCATTCCGGGAACGAAAAAGAATGCGCAGGCGACAAAGCGTCCACATTCGAGGCGTTCTCGCTCGGCAACGGCATCACGGCGGCGCGGTTTGCGGCGCTGCGCGTAACGGACCGCGTGCTTTCGTCGAGGGAGCTGCTGCGCGCGTCGGACATCCCGCCGGACGACGAGGCGCTTGAGACGAGCTTTCACTGGACGTTCGAGTCGAACGAGGTCGGCGAGCCGCTGGGCACGGTTCCGAACTCGGCCATCTGGCGCGCACGCTATGGCGCCCCCGTCACGAACCAGTACGCTTACGCCGTCGACGGGCAGGTCTTCCGGCATTCCGGCGACGGCGTCGTGACGCCATACACGTTCACCTACACCGACGAAAGCATCGGCACGCTGACGATGGACGGCTACGCCTCGAACGTCACGGACCGCATCCGCGACGGACTGATGCTTCCGAGCGGGAAGATTCGGCCTAACGCAAACTGCGCCTTTCTTGTCGTGGGCCCCAAGAATGCAAGCTCCGACTACTTCGGCAAGGGACCGTCCTTTCAGATGGGCGATGTCGATCTTCTGACGGCCTCCGACTTCACCGCCGAGATGTACTGGCGGCCCGACGTCGACGGATGGAGAGCCGTTCTCGGCGAGGATCCGCGCGCGCGCGCGTCCGTTTTCGGTGTCAAGGGGGCATTCAACAACGGCGTTGCAGGGGCGGTCACCACCCAGTATGCGTGGGATCTCTATATGGACATGAAGGAGTTGAGTTTCGTCTTAAACGTCATCGTTGGACCCATTGACGGCGCGTACGAGCAGAAATCATATGCCGTTCCCGGGATGAAGGCCGCCTACCAGGAGAAGTGCAGCAACGAACATCTGCAGCATTACGCGGTGGTGTATCGCGTGGCGGACGTCAGTACAAACAACTGCCCGACCGTTCGCTTCTACATCGACCACGAGGAATGCGAGACATTGACGCTGCCCGCCCCGATCGTCGACTTCCCCGCCTTTTTCAAGGACGGCATGGCGTTCGCCGTCGGCAACAACCTGAACGACCACCCGATGCAGGGCTGGTTCGACGAAATCCGGTACACAACGCGTGCGCTCTCGCCTTCGGAGTTCCTCGTGCTGCAGCATCGGCCTATCGTTGGCCTGTCCATCGTCTTGCGGTAATGACAAGGGGAAAGAACAGATGAAAAAAACGACAATGCTTTGCGCGCTCGCGCTTGCGGCCACCGCCGCGGCGGCGGATTTCAGTTCGCGCACGCTACTCGACAAGCCGATGGAGATCGGCAACTACGACGTCGAGATCGACCTTGGCCCGGGCGTCAGCTTCGTGAAGTTCATGGGGCGGCGGCTCGCCGTCGACCGCACTGAAGTCAAGGCGGGGGAAAAGAAGTCGGTGTCGTTCACCGCGCGCGTGCCTGGGCCCTACACGACGAAGAAAGGCGACGAGGGGAGCAACCGCCGGCTCAAGGTCGAGCTCTTCACGAACGCGCCGCAGGCCGATGAAACGGCGTTCGCGCCGCGCGTGGCGCCGAACCCGTCGGCCCGCACGATCTACATCTGCGGCGATTCTACCGTGGAGGACCATCGCAACGAGCCGCTTGGAAGCTGGGGACTCGTGCTGCCGGCGTTCGTGTGCAAAGGGTGGACGACTGCGAACTTCGCGAAATCTGGGCTTGCGATGAAGACCTTTGAGGAGGAAGGGCGTCTTGAGCGCGTCCTTGAACATCTTGAAAAGGGCGACTGGGTGATGATTCAGTTCGGGCATAACGACCAGAAGATAAAAGGCGAAGAGGCGGAGAACGGCTACACGAGGCGGCTCGGCGAATGGATCGACCGCATCCGCAAAAAGGGCGCGCATCCTGTGCTCGTGACGCCAGTCGAGCGGCGAGGCTTCCATCCCGCCCACGGTACGCAGTTCGGCAAGTCGCTTGCGAAATATGCCGAGGCCGTGAAGGCCGTTGCGGCCGCGAAGGGCGTGCCGTGCGTCGACCTCAACGACGCGAGCTACAGGATGATGGGGGCTCTTGGCGCCGAAGGATCGAAAAAGCTGCAGCGTCCTGCAGGCGGTGGGAATGTCGACAACACGCACCACAGCATGTATGGCGCGTACGAGATGGCGCGCATTGTCGCGGCGGGGCTTGCGAAGATTCCCGTTGTGGGTGATGCGATCCGCGAGCCCTACCGCTCGTTCGATCCCGAGAAGCCCGATTCCGAAAGCGCTGTTGCGATTCCGCCCAGCGGAACATTCAACAACAAAAAGCCAGCTGGCTCGTGATATGGTGATTGCTGCCCTCCTTATAGCGACTCTGCTGCCGCTCTCCCCGACGGAGAGCGACCTCCCCGCTCTATCAGACCGGCTTCGGGCCGTGAAGCTGGATGACGGCGGCGAGATTACGCTCGTAGAGCGTCGTGGAGATGCCCTTCGGGTGGTGTTCACGCTTGCACCGACGCCGAAGTCGTTCATTCGCTGCGAGCTCGGCCTGCCGCCTCCCGAAAAGTGGGACGGCCGGCTCTGGGGGTATGGCAACGGCGGCTGGGGCGGTGCCGTGAGCTTCCACTACAACGGAACCTCGGCCTGCATCCATTCAGACCTTGGGACGTCAAAGTCGCCGCTGAATGAGACGCCTACCGACCGCGAGATCCTTCGCGACTACGCCTGGCGCGCTACGCACCTCATGACCGTGGCCGCCAAGCGTCTTGTCGAAGCGTACTACGGGCGCAGGCCGGACAAGTGCTATTTTTCAGGTGCGTCGTGCGGCGGACTTCAGGGCGTACAGGAGGCGACGCGCTTCCCTGATGACTACGACGGGATCATAAGCGAGGTTCCCGGAATAACGGAGCGTTCTAGAAGCTCGAATGCCTGGCGGCACATGCGTCTCAAGAAGAAGTACGGCAAGTGGTTCTCAAAGGACGAGATTGCCGCCGTGCGCGACGCGGAACTCGCCTACTTCGCGAAGACCGACCCCGAGTTCGCCCGCGGGCACTTCATCGTCGATCCGTATCCTACGAAGGAAAAGCTGGATGGCTGCTGGAGCGAGATCGTCGAGCGCAATCCCGTGCTCGCGGACCGCGAGCAACTGTGGCGCGAGCTCTTCGATCCGCTCGTGGTAAACGGCGAGCCTTATGCCGCGGGTCGGCTCATCGGCGTGGAATTCGCCGGGGCGTGGTCCTTCATTGCGCCGAAGTACCTTGGGTTGCGCAATCTTGCGGAGGCCACAGAAGCCGACCTCACGGCGTATGCGTCCGTGGCGGAGGTTTTCCCGCTTGCCGACCTGACAGCGTTTCGGTCGCGCGGCGGCAAGATAATCATGTACGGCGGCCTCGAGGATACGAGCTGTCCAGAGCTGGAGATTCGGGAATACTACAAGGCAATCGCCAGGCAGTGCGGGGGAGAGTCCGAGGCGTCCAGGTTTTTTGCGTACTATTCTGTCCCGGGTCGGTCGCACGGCGCCCGCGGCGAATCGGCAGGCGCAGGAAATATCGGACAGCCCATTGGCCTTGCCGAGAAGATTGTCGACTGGGTGGAGAAGGGCGTCACCCCCGGCGCTGTGTCGTTTAAGTGGAACAACGAGCCGAAGGTGCTCGTCGTGTCGCCGCATCCCGGCTGCACGGTATTTTGCAAGGATGGCGAGGAGATGGCGAAATGACATTGACTACACTGTTTGTGGCGGCTGCGCTGCTGCCGCTTCCCCCGATTGGGCGCGGCCTCCCCGCGCCGGAAGACCGCGCCGCCGCGAAGGCCGAGACGCTTAGCCCCCGATGGGACGGCAACGACATCGTCGCCGGGTCGAAGCGCCTCTCGCTCCAGCTCAACTCAAGGCTGGCGCTGACCGAAGGCGGCACGACGCTCTTCACGATGCAGTACTTCGGCAACGCGGTGTCGAAGGCGACCGGCAAGAAGCTGTGGATCGACCCGACCTACCGCTTCCGCGAAGGCGGCGGCAAGATGTACCGCGACGGGAACGCGATCGTCCACGAGCGGCCGTTCCGGCTGGAGGACTTCTCATGGGACAATGCCTTCCGTCAGCGCGTCGAGCTGCTGCCTGACGGCCTCGTGATGATCGAGGCGATCTGGATGGAGCCCGAGGGCGACATGTTCACCTTCCAGACCTACGGCGCCAAGTGGACGATTCCCTACGAGAGAACGAAGGACGGCGCGCGGTTTACCGTGAACGGCAAAGCCGAGGACCTGCCGTCCGCCCCGGGCGGGAACTCCGGGACATGGCGGATCAAGCCGCACGAGAAGTTCGAGCTTTCGTTTTTCGAGGAGCATGCGGCGCGGCAGTTCCGCATCTCCACGCGCCCAGGCGAGACGGGCAATTCGGCCAACCGGTTCAACGTCGCCTGGGGCATCGAGTTCCGCATCGCGGACAAGGTCGAGGGCCGGCGGCACGGCTACCGCGTCTATCTCGATTTGCGCCGTGGCGTCGCGGCGCAGGCCGGCGAAGACGATCGCGGCGGCGTGGACTTCCGCCTCGCCGAGAATCTCGGAATGCCTCAGACTGGCACGCGCAACCTGCTCGTCAACCCGTCGTTCGAGCGCGGCTTGTTTGGCCTCTACAGGTCGGTAGACGTCGGCGTAGGGTTCTTCCCCAAGCGTTGGGATCTGCCCGTGTGGACCGCCGACGAGTCCGAGCATGTGCACGGCTCACGCTCGCTGCGCATTCTCGCGTGGGAGAAGAACGGCTCCGACCACCGCAACCTCGACACGACTGGCGGAATCGCGCTTCATCCGATCGCGGCAGATCCAGGGCCACACGTGCTGAGCTTCTACGCGAAGGGCGACAGGCCCGGCGACCTCCGCCTCGCGGCGTGGATCGGGAACTTCTCCACTGGTTCGCCGTTCGCGGAGATACCTGGCGGAATGTTTAGGGTCTACCCCGAGAAGGAATGGAAGCGCTATGTCCTCAAGGTGAACATCCCGGTGTCAATGCCTGTCGTGATCCACCTCTCCGCAAGTTCCCGTTCCGGGCCGCCAGGCGGCAAGGTGTGGGTTGACGCAATCCAGTTCGAGAAGGGCGAGGAAGCGACCGATTTCGCGCCGCCGCCGGCCGAGGCCGAGCTTGTCACTTCCTCTTCAGACGATTTCATCGCGGCGGGCTCTCCCGTCTCCGCGCGGCTCGCGGTCTCGTCCGCGCCGGGGGCAAAGGGCGTTGCGCACATCCGCGTCCGCGACTTCTTCGGCGAGACGCGCTTTGACAACAAGTTCCCGTTCGAGGCCGACGCGTCTGGCCATGCCGAGATCGCCCCCGACTTCGACGGCGCGTCGCTGGGGTTGGGGCTCTTCGCGGTCCAGACGGACTATGCGCTCGCCGACGGCTCCTCGGCCCGCGAGTTCGACAGGTTCGCGGTCTGCGACTTCCTGCGCAACGAACATCCGCGCCGGTTCCTGTGCTCCGACGACTACGGCGATCCCGCGAAGGAGGAGAACGTGCGCCACCAGCTCGACCGCTGGCGCAAGGTCGGCTTCGGCATGAAGTCGGTAGCCCCTGGTTCGCCCCACCGCGAGGCGTTCGAGCTCTATGCGTCCAACGGCATCCCGATCTGCGCCGTGCACATTCCTTCGCGCTACACAGACAAGAACGGCGTAAAGCACTGGTGCTACCGCCTGCGGACTTTCAACGGCCCCCACAAGGGAGACGAGGCGTCGAAGCCAGACATGCTCTTCACAGACCCGGTGCTTGACCCCGACTGCCCCGACAACGTGCCCACGGAGAAGTATCTCGCCAAGGTGCGCGCCGGCGCCGCGCGCCTTGCACGCGAATATCCGTTTGTCGAACGCTGGCAGTTCGGCTCTGAGTTCTTCGGCACCTACCCGACGGAATTCTGGAGCCCCGACGGCGTCGCGGCGAACGCCTACATGAACTACGCAAAGATCCTCAAGGCGTTCGGCGAGGGAATCAAGAGCGTCTGCCCCAAGAAGCCGTATGCCGGCGACGATCCCTGGAATTTGAATCCCGGGAAGGGCATCGCCGAGATCGAGGGCATCCTCACGGCGGCTAACGCGCTCGGCTGGCATTTCGACAGGATTTCCGCACACAGCTACCGCAACAGGCCGGAGGCGCCTGACCTTGACGCAGATCTCGCCGTGACGCGGGCGATGCTCAGGCGCCTCGGCTATGGCGACGCGCCCTTGGACCTTTCCGAGGGAATGCACTGGGGGCCGTACGAAATACCGCAGTGGGGAACGATCTCCGCGAGCTGGTATTCTACGCCTGCGACGTGGGTGGGCGGCGCGCTTTCATACGACATCGGTTGGACGGAGAAGGTGTCGGCCGCCTGGTTCGCGCGCAGCTGGATCATCGCGCTAAGGCACGAGGTGCATTCTGCCTGCGCTGGGGTCATGAAGAACTTCGCTCTTGAGCACGACCGCCTCACTCCGCGCGCCGTGCAGTTCGCGCCGAACGTGATAGGCCACATGCTCGGCCACGCGAAGGCGTTTCTCGCCGACGTGCGTTTTGCGCCAAACGTCCGCGCGTATGTGTTCGACGATGGCTTCAGCCGCCCTGTCGCCGCCGTTTGGGGCTGCGATTCCGAAGTAGACGCGGGGCGCAAGGAGTCGCCTGTCGCGGAAGTCGACATGCAGGGCGCGCTCGACGAGGTCGTCGACTTCATGAACAACCAGCGCTCCTTCCCCGAGCAGGGCGTGTTCTCGTTCCAGGTCTCGCCGTTCCCAATCTTCCTTCGCGGAAGGAAAGGCGAAGCAGAAAAGTTCGTCGCGACGCTTCGCAAGGCGCACATCGTCTCGGGCGGAACGGCGTCGGTGACGCTCAGCGCGTCGATGAAGGATGCGGGCACGGTCGAAGTCCACGCGCGCAACCTCCTCGACCGTCCGCTCTCGGGGCGGCTGAATGGCGAGGAGGTGACGCTTCCCGCGTCCGCAGAGGTTGCGCGCGACGTTTCGCGCTTTCCTCTCACGGCAGACGCTGTGCAAACGATCAAGCTGCCGCTCGCGTTCGAGTCGAGAGAGACCGGCGTTGTCCGGCGCGAGCTCTCGTTCGGCGCTACTATCGCGCACAAGACCGCCTACAACGGCGAAGATCCGGCGCAGGTCGACTGGACGAAGCACCCGGCTCTTCAACTCAAGACCTGGGGTGAAACAATGGCCGTGCTTTACGGCGGCACTGCGCAGCTTGCGTGGAACGACAAGGGACTTTTCGTCCGTGTCGCGGTGCGGGATGTGAAGTTTGTCCACGAGGAATTCGCCGTGGGCGCCAAGCGCAACGCGAACGACTGCCTGCAGATCGGCATCGACGGCTACGGAGACGCGCGGCGCGTCGAGCTTGACGGCCCCGGCCAGGACGACTACGAATACGCCGTCTTCCCCGCGGCGGACGGGAAGGGCGCGATCCTTTGGGCGAACCGCGTGGCCGACAGGCAGATCACCGCAAACACAAAGGAACACGGGAACTGCATCATCCCTGACGTGAAACCTGCGTTTGCCCGCACGAAGGACGGCTACGTCTATCAGGTGTTCCTGCCGAGCTCCCGCATCTATCCAGGCGTTGTTCGCGCGGGAGCCGTCGTTGCAATGGGGCTGACGGTGTTCAACGCCGACGATCCTGCCGCGGCCGATGGCGATCGCGTGAAGGGCGGTCTTTCGCCCACTGGCGAGAACGCCGTCTGCCATCCCCAGCGCTGGATAGAAATCATCCTGGCGGCCGAGTAGCGCTCTCGCTCCAGCAAAACAAGGGAGAAACGTGAAGAAGTACTTTTTCGGAGTTGCGCTTGCCGCGATGGCCTGTGGCCATGCGCCGGCGTTGTCGCTCGACTACGATTCCCCTGCGGGCACGTGGAACGAGGCGCTGCCGATCGGGAACGGGCGGCTTGGCGCGATGGTCTACGGCGCGCCTGGCATGGAGCGCATGCAGCTCAACGAGGACACGCTTTGGGCCGGCGGGCCGAACTGCGCGGTTGAGCCGAAGATGAAGGATGAGCTTCCGAAGATACGCGAGCGCATCCTGGCCGGCGACGCCGATGGCGCGAGGGCCTCGTTCGAGGCGAAGCGCCTCAAGGTCTCGAAGAACGAAAACTCCTTCGCCTACCAGACGATCGGGTCGCTGTGCCTCAAGTTCCCCGGCCACGACTTCCCCGCTCGCTACCGTCGGTCGCTGTCGCTCGACGACGCCGTCGCGAGGACGGAGTATTCCGTCGGCGGCGCGACGTTCACGCGCGAGGCATTCGCTTCGCTCGCGGACGACGTCATAGTCGTGCGGCTCAGGACATCGCGCCCCGGCTCGCTCTCGTTCACGGCGTTTTTCGAAAGTCCGTGGTTGCGGCTTGCGAAGTCGACGGACGAAGACGGCGATCTTGTGCTCTCGGGCAGCGGCTCGGCGATGCACGGCGTCGGCGGGAGCGTTCGCTTCTGCACGCGGCTTAAGCCGACGGTGAAGGGCGGGACGGTGCGCGCCGACAACGGCGTCCTCTTCGTGGAAGGTGCCGACGAGGCGGTGCTATGGTGCTCGGCGGCGACGAGCTTCCGCGACTGGCAGGACGGGAAGTCCGTCGACGAACGCGCGAAGGCGGGCCGTCTTCTTTCTGACGCCGTTCGGCTTGGATGCGATGCTGCGATGAGCCGTCACATCGCCGCCTACTCCGCGCAGTTTGGCCGCTGTCGCCTCGACCTCGGCCCCGACCCGTTCCCGGGACGCACAATCCCAGAGCGGCTCGCGTCATTCAAGGAAACGCACGACCCCTATCTCGCCGCGCTCTACTTTGCGTTCGGGCGCTATCTCCTGATTTCCTCTTCGCAGCAGGGAACGCAGCCGCCGACCTTGCAGGGCATCTGGAACGAATGGCTTCAGCCGCCGTGGAATTCGAGCTACACGGTGAACATCAACCTGCAGATGAACTACTGGCCCGTGGACGTGGCGAATCTCCCCGAGCTCGTCGAGCCGCTTTTGAAGGCGCTGGAGGAATGTTCCGTGTCGGGCGCGCGGACGGCGCGCGACATGTACGGCGCGCGCGGCTGGGTGATGCACCACCACATGGACATCTGGCGCACGACTGTGCCGGTGCATGGGCCGAGTGGAATCTGGCCTACGGGCGGCGCTTGGCTCGCGGCCCAGCTCTGGGACCACTGGCTCTTCACGCGCGACCGCGCGTTCCTCGCGCGCGCCTATCCCGTCATGAAGGGTGCGGCCGAGTTCTTCCTCGATGTGCTCGTTGAGAATCCGGCTACGGGCCGACTGACGGTCGTGCCTGGGATCTCGCCCGAGAACATCCCTGCGCCGCAGCGCAAGAGCGGAAACAACTGGACGGCCGGCGCTTCTTCCGACGCGCAGATTCTCCGCGACCTCTTCGCGGCGGTGCTCGGGGCGGCGAAGGCGCTTGGCCGTGAGCAGGAGGACGCGGCTGTCCTCAGGGAGATTGCGGAGAAGCGCGCGCGGCTCGAGCCGCTGCGAATCGGGCGATGGGGTCAGCTTCAGGAATGGACGGACGATGTCGACGATCCCGAAGACCACCACCGCCATGTGTCGCACCTCTACTGCGTCTATCCTTCGGCGCAGGTCACGCCTGCGACGCCCGAGCTCTTCCGCGCCGCGCAGAAGTCGCTGGACGCGCGCGGCGATGTCGCGACTGGCTGGGGCATGGGCTGGCGCGTCGCGCTTTGGGCGAGGTTCCTCGACGGCGAGCGCGCGTACCGCGTACTCGAGGAACAGCTCGCCCCGACATACGCGACGCTCGGCGGCACGTACCGCGGCGGCACGTACCCCAATCTCCTCGACGCGCATCCGCCGTTTCAGATTGACGGCAACTTCGGCTGTGCCGCCGGAATCGCGGAGATGCTTTTGCAGAGCCACGAGACGACTGCCGACGGCAAGGTTGCGATGCGCCTTCTTCCGGCCTTGCCGAAAGCCTGGCCCGACGGGGAGGTTCGCGGCCTTAGGGCCCGCGGTGGATATACCGTCGACTTGAAATGGAAGGGCGGGCGGCTCGTCTCGAGCAAGATCTCCGGCGGCGATCCCAATGGATATGTTGTCGTCGGCAGCGAAAGCCAGCGCTGAGATTTCGGGTGACGGCGAAATGGAGTAAAGGAGCCGGGGCATACGCTCGACTGCGACGCGATCCGCGCGCTCCGCCGCAACGACCTCCTGGCGTCCGTGTAACGGCTACCGCAGGGTGATTTTTATTCCGCTCATGGTGGCCGGCTTGGCGCCAATCCAGTCGGCGTATTCACCGTCTTCGCCAGTCCAGGCGTAGCCGGATTTTGGCTTGACCCAGCCGCCGTTCCCCGCGGAGGGCCTGCAGAAGTCCGGTGAATCGAGTTTCGTCGACACGAATTTGGGCGTGGCGGCGAGCACGATGTTGTTTGTGATTGTGCAGCCCTTCGAAAGATCATAGCCCGAGACATTTGTTGCATCTCCGCTCGAAATCCCGCCTGGCGCGTACCAGACGTTGTTCTTGAGACAGCCGCCGCCATCGGTCTTGAATGACGAGAAGTTGCCGCTCGCGAAGGCGGTCTGGTTGTTCTTGAAGATCGTGCGGCCGTCCTCGCTCGCGGAATCGAGCACGAAGAGGTTGTCGAAGATCTGCGGATACCATTCGCATTTATTGTTTTGGATTTCCGCGAAATGCGACGCGTTCACGATGGTGTTGTGATGGAAAAGCACTGTTTTGTTTAGCCCGTTGTTGTTTTTGGTAATGAAGGGGACGGAGCTTCCGGAATCGCACCAGAAGATGTTGTAGCGGAACGTCACGTTCTGGAATTCGCCGGCGCCGCCGTAGATTCCAGTGGAAACCGTGCCGCACCTGTAGAGGACGTTTGACTCGATTAGGAATGGCTCTCCGCTTTCCTTGACCGCCCAGAGAACGTAGCAACAGTTGGAGAAGACGTTTCCGGTAAGAGTCGAGTTTTCGCCAAGCCGCGTCGCCCGCATGCTGCGGTCGGTCGACTCTCCGAGGAAAATGCAACGGCTTACGGTCAGGTATCGTCCGTTGTGCCTATCGGTTTGCTGGGCGCGGGTGGCTACGGCCGCATAGCCGATTCCGTTCGCTGCCTCGCTGTAATTGAGAGTTCCGCCGTTTCGCGAATAGTCTCCGGACTGGTGGAATACGCAGTCGTCGACCGTGGTGTAGTCGCCCTGGACGTCGATGCAGCGCCCCTCCTTGCCCAGCGAGGAATCGGGTGCATCTTTGGTGCTGCTGCCGTAGTACGTGAAGTCGAGTCCGGAAATCGTAGTGTGGACAATGCCGACGGGGATGGAGATTACGGAGGGATTGTTGGTGACGGAATGAAGTGTGGAGGCCACGACGATCCTGGCGCGCTCCTCTCCCCATTTCGTGATGGTCAGGTAGCGCTCCACCGTAACCGTGATCAGGTCGGCCGCTGACTCGATGTTGTAGACGCGGCCTTCCCCGCTGCGGACATGGACTGTTCCGTGCGAGGCGCAGAGAGGAACGGCGGCTGCGATCGAAGTGAGAGGCGACGCCTCGGTGCCGTTTCCGCCCGCGGTGGCGTTCGCGTCCACGTACACGTCCATCATGCGGAGCTTCAGGGCGGAGGCATGTTCCTCAACGTCTGTCTTGGATGTGGCGGTGTCCGTGATGCGGACTTTCGGCAGGAAGTCGCCGGGTACATTGTATGTCCACGTTGTTGTTACGGCCGTTCCGGACTCGTCCCATGTGCCGTCGCCGTCGAAATCCCAATCTACCGTGACATTGCCTGCGTTGCCCGTATAAGAGATGGTAAAGGTGGCTGTCGCCGGTACGATGTCCGAGGAAAGGTGTATCGAAAACGTTTCAAGTTCGAAGAATTCGCCCGGTTCGCCCTGTATGTCCGCAGGTTCTACCGCGCCGACATATGTCGCATCGTAGGAATACGTTGTGCTGCCGATCTTCCCACTCGCCCCTCGCGCGACCGTTCTGACCCACGGATAGCGCTGGGCATTCAGTCGGTAGTAGTCCTGGCTCGTCGGGTCTGTCGTGTCGAGAAACACCGGGACGACCGCCAGCTCCTCGTTGTACAGCTCCAGATCCTCGGGGCTGACGAGACTGAGTTCGTAGTCGTCGAACTGGTGGGGCGCCGTGCCGGAAACGAATTCAAGTGCGTGCCAGACGTTGCCCGTGAAGAAGGACCCATTCTTGAAAGAGCTCTTTCGGTTGGCGAGGGACGTTGCGTTCTCGCGGATGATGCAGCCGGTTCCGGAGGCGATGATAAGGTTGTCGAAGATCCACGGCTGCCAGCTGATGTTGTTGACTTCGTCCACCTGCACGAAACCGCTGCATCCGACGACGGTGTTGTGGTGGAACCGCGGCTGGCCGGCGAATCCCGCGTTCGCGTTTTTCTCGAAGAAGGCGATGTCGCTTCCAACGAACACGTTGTAGGCGATTTCTCCGTTTGCGATTTCGCCGTAGTTGTCGCCCTGGCACTTGATTGGCTGGGTACAGTTTACGACGCGGTTCGAGACAAAACAGCCGCCCGTGGACTGCTTGTGTACCGTGAAATACCCGGAACAGGAGTCGAAGACGTTGCCGACGATCTGCCCGTTGTCGGCGAACTTGATTGGACGGAAGCCAGAGGTTGTGGCCGTGGAGTATCCGACATGGTCGAACTTGCAGTTTCGGACAACCAGATTCGTTCCTCTTTTCGCATGGTTGCTTTCCGACGAGTCGGCGTAGAGGAGGTTGCCGTCCCCCCAGTTCTTGCCCGTTGTCCCGGTCTGGACGAACTCGCAGCCGTCGAAGACGCAGTCGTTGGCGGCGAACGAAAAGAGCTTGCCGGATTGGCCGAACGAGTTGCCGGCGGCGTTCTTGTCCGCCGCGTAGGAGAAGGTGAACTTGATGTTGGCTACTGTCAGGCGGTCGGAGCCGACGGGCACAGCAAAGACCACAGGGTTGTTCTGCACGGTGCTGAGATTCGCGTCGATCGCGACGACCGGCTTGCTGGACGGATCTGCGGCCGTGATGGTCAGGTCAGGGACGGAAACGGTCGCGAAGTCGCTTGCCGACGTAATCGCGTAGGTGCCGGAGGCGACATGGATTGTCGACGGCGCGGATGCTCCGTTCGCGGCGTCAACTGCGGCCTTGATCGTCTTGAACGGCGCGGCCTGCGAGCCGTCGCCTCCGGCCGTAGCCGAAGAATCAACGTAGAAGTTCGCGCCGTGGGCATTGATGCCGACGGCCAGGAGAACGAACGGGAGAAGGATATGTTTCATAGACATGAAGCCATTATACCATAGAAGATGCGTCTTTAAAACTGGAATTTTTTCACGGGCCGTGGCGCGCGCTCCAACCGCGCAGTCGCCCGAAGAGACAACCTCTGACAGGGTCGAGGTTGAGACGCCAGTCGCCATCTGGGATTTTCCTCGCGGGCCATAGCGGCGTGCGGCCGTCCATGACCTGAAGCCATTCGGGACGGCGGTCGCTTCTCCCGCCCCATGCGGCAGAAGAGAGCACGAACCTGACGAGAACTCTTCCGTCTGTGATGTCAGCGCGGCATTCAGCGATTTCATGCGCTGGAGTCACCGTGTTGGAAAACCTGTAGGGTCGTGCGCCAGTTTCGTCGATCTCTAACGACCGGTACCATGTGACTCCGGCGGCGTCGAGCGTGTTTACACGCAGGCGCATCCCTTTTAGGAAGTCGAGCTCGATCGCCAAGTCGCCACCGTCCGTCTCGCGGGCGCGGAATTTGACGCCGCCTCGGGCATCCGTCCATTCGCCGCCGAGATTGCAGACAGGCGCGGTGCGCTCGAACTCCGATTCAGGGTAGGGTTCGCCGCGTGCGAGCACCGCATCGATTTCCGCGAGGCGCGATTTCGTCTTTGCGAGTTCGCCGAGCCGCCATTCGAGTTTCGCGGGATGGTACTGGTGTGCCTCGGCCTCTGAATGGAATCCGAGCCGCGAGTCGGACTTTGCGAGCGGCAGCAGCTCTCGCGTCACCGACTCCTCGCGCTTGACGGCTTCGCCCATGCGTTGCACGGCTGCGCGCGCGGCCGCCGCGTTGCCGAGCACGCGGCTCTCGTAGAGCGCCGTCGCGCGTTCGCGGTAGAAGTCGAAAATGTCGCTGCCGCTCTGGAACTGGAGAGCGAGAGCTCTCATCACCCCGATGTCGCGCATCCGCTCGAAGTCGTTGCCCCAGTTCGACGCGAGCGTCTCCAGAGCGTCCGTGCCGTCTGGCGTGCGGACGCGAGCGCCGTTCGCCATTCGCGCGGCGAGGATCGACGCCTCCTCTATCGTGTGGTTTTCGAGACACTCTCCAATCGCGTCGCCGCTCGGCGGGTCGTGCGGCTTCCAGGTGCGTGCGAGCGGTGCGAGCGAGACGTCGGGGAGCAGCGGCCACGCTGGGCCTGCGTGGAACGGGCCGTAGTACTGCATGTCGTTGGAGAGCGGGTATTCCGCGTAGGCGTCGGAGAGCTGCCGCCAGACGGACGCGACGAGCGCGGCGTCCTTCCCCCAGTAAGGCGCGGCGAGCCGCCTGAGGAACGCCGCCTCGTCGTCCTCGAACGAATCGAACGAGAGTTCCCCCGCCGCCTTGTTCATGATGCCAGGGCAGTTTCCGAAGTACCAGCACTGCAGCACTGTCGACACGCCCATTTCGCGCATAGACTTGTACTTGCGGTAGAGAAGCCCCGGCACCGGCACGAACGGAACAGTTGCGACTTCGTGGGAATTGCCGACCTGGATCTTCGCGCCGATCGGGGCCCCTGCCTCGCGTCCTGCGTCGGCCACCCGCCGGAAGCCCTCCGCAGGGCCCACGAAGGAGAGCCAGTAGTCGCCGCCGTTGCGGAAGCGCCCGAGCTGGTCCTTGACCGCGCCCGACTCGAAGTTGTATGCGAGAGTCACTCCGTCCGGAAGATGACGCGCGACTTCGGCGCTCCATGCGCCGCGCTCGGGGCGTACCTGCGGCTGGTAGAACCAGCTGATGTACTCGGCGTTGGAACCCGCGGCGCGTATGCCGCGCATTATCGCGCTTGCCGTCTCCCAGTGCACCTGCCATGGCGCAAGCCCCGCGCAGCGAGGGCAGTTGCCGCGAAAGCTTCCGGTAAGCGTGTCGAATTCCGAGAGGCAGGTAGTCGCGCGCTCGCCATAGGAGATCATCATGATGCCGCCGAGCCGCGGAACTTGCGCGAAGATGTCCTTCATCGACTCCTCTATGTAGCGCTGCGCCGCCTGCTGCATCGGGCACATCAAGGCCTCGCCTGCGACCGTACAGCCGAAGAGCTCCGGATGTTCCTTGAGGAGTGGATCGTCTTTGCCGCAGCGGTGCGGTTCAATGCAGAAGACCCACGTTTTGATGCCGTACTTGAGGCAGCGGTCTACCGTCCTGCGCAGCTTGTCGATTCGCCGCATCGCGTCGGGCGCGCGTTTCGTGAACGAGGTCTCCGCGATGTCTCGCCATTCTATCGTCAGCCACAGCCCGTTTATCCCCTCGTGCGCGAGCCGGTCGAGATAGGGCTCTGGATAGTAGTCGACGTCGTCCATGAGCTCGTCGTGGTTCAGTGGCGGACGCTTGATCGGGCCGAAGAAGCAGCGGGCGATGCGGTTGCGCACCCATGGCTTGCGGACGCAGGGAGCGAGATCGCCGGCGCGCATGCGGTCCTGGTAGTAGTAGACGGCGCGGCGAAGGCCCTCGTCGTCCTCCGTCGTAATCGTCGCCTTGCCGTCCCTGTCCAAGTCTATCCTGTAGCTCTCGTATCCATTCACCGGAGCGCGTACGAACGTGACGTCGTTCGTGGGCACAGGCGGCAGGACTTCTGGCCTCGCCAGTTCCTCGCGGAACGTCCATGCCTCGATTCCCGGGTAGGGCGGTGGCTCGGAAAACGGCGCCGCCTGGACTGTCGCCGCTACGCACATCGCCGCCATCATGCCTATCGTCATCATATTGCGTATTATATCATCTAAGGTTATAAGTCGTGTCAGATTTTTCTCTTTGCGGCGAGTATAGGGCGTGAAGAGGAAAATCGTTTTTCTTGCCTGCATCATTGCCGCGCTCGCGGCGGTGTTTCTCGTCTGCTCGTGGATATTCATCGGCTGGAGCGACGAGGGGGCGGACGAATATCCCGGCGGCGTCATGCTGCGAGACTCGTCGGGGAGGATTCTGCGCGTTACGCTCGGCCCCGGCGATGTCGACTGCCGCCCGTTCTACGCCGCCTCTCCTGACGACTGGATCGTGAAGGCGCTCGTCGCGGCTGAGGACAGCTCGTTTTGGTCGCACCACGGCGTGAGGCCGATGAGCGTCCTTCGCGCGGCATGGCAGAACATCAGTTGCAGGCGGCGCATCTCCGGCGCATCGACAATCACGATGCAGGCGGTGCGGCTTCTTAGGCCCCATCCGAAGAACCTTTGGTGGAAGTGGAAGGAGGCGGTAAAGGCCGTCAAGATGGAGCGCGCGAAGTCGAAGGAGTGGATTCTCTCCCAGTACCTGAACCGCGCTCCCTTTGGCTCTAACTTCATCGGCATTGAGGCGGCATCGCAGGGTTGGTTCGGCAAAAGCACGAAGGAACTCGGACTTGGCGAAGCGGCGATGCTTGCCGGGATGGTGCAGGCGCCGACGCGCTTCCGCCCCGACAGATGGGGAAGCCCCGAGCGCCGTGCACAGGCGTTCAAGCGCCGCGACTATGTTCTCGAGAGGATGCGGACGCTTGGATACATCTCTGACGAGCAGTTTGAGGGGGCGCGCTCGGTCGAGCCGGAAGTCCGCCGTGCGCCGCGCCCGTTCCTCGCGCCGCACTTCTGCGACTGGTACATTTCGGAACACGCTCTCCGCGGCGGGCACGGAGGTGTCGACGTGACGACGGCGCTTGACGCCGACATCCAGATTTTGTGCGAGCACGCTGTTTCTGAGGCGGCGGAGAATGGCGGCTTTTCGTCTGCTGTCGTAGTGATGAAGCCCGCGACAGGCGAGATAGTCGCGATGGCCTGTAGCGGCGACTATTTCGACGGCAAGGACGGGCAGGTAAACACTGCGACTTCACCGCGCCCCGCCGGCTCGACATTGAAGCCGTTCCTCGTGGCGCTTGCGATGGAGCGAGGGCTTGCGACTCCAGAGCGTCGCCTCGTCGACTCGCCGGTTTCGTTCAAGGGCTACCGCCCCGCGAACTTCGACGGCAAGTATCGCGGCCTCGTCACCGTGCGCGATGCGCTCGTCCTTTCGCTCAACGTTCCTTTCGTCCGCCTTCTCGACGAAGTGGGGGTCGATTCCTTCGCGGAGGAGCTTCGCGCCCTCGGCTTCGGGCACGTCACAGAAGATGTTGCGTCGTTCGGCCTTGGGATGGCGATCGGAAATGTCGAAGTCTCGCTTCTTGAGCTCGTTCGCGCATACGGCGTCCTTGCGCGTGGCGGCGACGGACGGTTTGCGCCAGCATGTGCCTACCTCGTCTCCGACATGCTCTCTGGCAACGAGCGCTCGCACGCCGCGCTCGGGCATGTCGCGGACGTGGCGGCGCCGCGCTTCGCGTGGAAGACGGGCACGTCGAGCGCGTACCGCGACGCATGGACGATCGCGTGGAATCCTGAATTCGTCGTCGGCGTCTGGTGCGGACACAAGACAGGCGGCTTCGGCGACAAGAGCGTCGTGGGGGCAAAGGCCGCCGCGCCTGTTGCGTGGGGCGTAATGCGCCAGCTTTATCCGAGTGGCGCAGGTCCTTGGTTTGAAAAGCCCGAAGGCGTGACAAAGTGTGTCGTCTGCAAGAAGACAGGGCTTCCCGCCTCGCCTGACTGCCCCGAGACCGAGGAGGGAAGGGCGGTCAAGGGTCGCAGTTCGCCGCAGCTTTGCAGTGTCCATCGGCGAGGGCCCGACGGAAAGCCGATCGAGGAGGGCCGGCCCGCGCTCGCACTCGTGAAGCCCGAGGATGGGGCGCAGTTCCATCTCGTCGCAGGTTCCCTTGAGCAGCGAATCGTCTGCCAGGTCGGGGAAGTGCCGCCCGGCACCCGGCTTTGGTGGTTTGTCGACGGCGCGCCAGTTGGCGAGACGGTCGGGCGCGGCGCATTTGCCGCGGCGATGTCTCCAGGCGAGCATGTCATAACCTGCGCCACAGAGTCCGGCGACGCAGCTTCTGCCGCGGTCAGCGTCTTTGCCGAGTGAAAACCCGTCTTGCCCGGCGGAAATTTCGTCCTGCGGGGCACTTGCGTCCGCGCGGCGTTTTTGGTATACTTCCCGCCATCTTGTCCATGGTGGGCGAGATGAAGCGAATGAGTCGGGGTAGTCCATCCTCGGCCAAAGCGGATTAATCTGAACAAAGGATTCAAGGAGAAAACAAAATGGAAATGCCTACGTCTGCCCTTACGGGCATCTCGCTCAAGGACATGTTTGATGCCGGTCTTCACTTCGGCCATCAGACGAAGCGCTGGAACCCGAAGATGAAAGGATACATCTTCGACAAGCGCAACGGTATCCACATCATCGACCTCACGCAGTCCGTCGCTCTTCTCGACGAGGCCGCGCAGTTCCTCAAGGACACGGTCCTCGCCGGCAAGAAGATTCTCTTCGTCGCCACGAAGAAGCAGGTCTCCGAGCTCGTCAAGGGCGCGGCCGAGTCCGTCGAGCAGTTCTACATGACCGAGCGCTGGCTCGGCGGCACGCTCACGAACGCGAAGACGCTCCGTTCCTCCGTCCGCCGCATGCGCCAGCTCCAGGCGACCGCGAAGGCCAACGGCGGCGAGCTCTCCGAGCACAAGCAGGAGGCCTCGATGCTCCGCCGCGAGCTCAACAAGCTCGAGAAGAACCTCACCGGCGTCGCGGAAATGGCCGAGCTCCCTGGCGCAGTCGTCGTCGTTGACGTCGTCCGCGAGGCGAACGCCGTCAAGGAAGCCGTCCGTCTCCACATCCCCGTCGTCGCCATCGTCGACACGAACGCCGACCCCGAGCCGATCGACTACGTGATCCCGGGCAACGACGATTCCGTCAGGGGCGTCGAGCTCATCCTCAACGGCCTCGTCAAGGTCATCAAGGGCGCCAACGACGAGTACGGCGCGAAGGCCGCCGAGGAGAACCGCAAGCGCGAGCAGGAGCGCAAGAGCCGCGACGAGGCCGAGAAGGCCGCCCGCGCCGAGCGCCGCGCCAAGGCCGCCACTCGCAAGCCCGCCGCCGGCGGTGCCGCCGCGAAGAAGTCTGGTGTCGCCGCGAGCGTCAAGGCCGCCGCCAGGGCCGCGAAGGAAGCCGCCGAGACCAAGGCGAAGGCCGATCTCGCCGCGAAGCGCAAGGCCAAGGTTGCTGAGGCCGAAGCCGCTGTCGCTGCCGCTGCCGAGGCGCCCAAGGCAGAGTGACATTGGAAAGGACGGGGAAACCCAGGTTTCCCCGAACCCCATCAACAAGGAATGAAAGGTTTTTGAAAATGGCTATCACAATTCAGCAGATCAAGGAACTCCGCGAGGCGACCGCCGCCGGAATGGGCGCCTGCAAGGAAGCCCTCACCGCCACGAACGGCAACATGGAAGAGGCCGTCAAGTACCTCCGCGAGAAGGGTCTCGCCGTCGCCGCCAAGCGCGTCGACAAGGAGTCCAAGCAGGGCATCGTCGCCCTCGCGGTTGCCGCCGACAAGAAGTCGATGGCGCTCGCCGAGGTCAACTGCGAGACCGACTTCGTCGCCAAGACCGAGGCGTTCATCAAGTTCGTCGACGACGCGGCCAAGGTCGCGCTCGAGGGCAAGGACATCGAGCAGACGCTCAACGACGACTACAAGATGCTTCTCACCAAGACTGGCGAGAACGTCAAGATCCGCCGCAGCGAGCGCTATACGCTCGAGGGCGCCGGCTGCCTCAGCGGCTACATCCACATGGGCGGCAAGATCGGCGTTCTCGTCGAACTCGCGTGCGATAAGCCCTGCGAGAAGCTCGACGAGGCGGCGCACATGGTGTGCCTCCAGGTCGCCGCTAACGCGCCTAAGTACGTGAACCCCGCGGACGTTCCGCAGGCCGAGATCGACGCCGAAATCGAGATCAAGCTCAACGCGCTCAAGGAGCAGAAGGGCAAGCTCCCGCCCGAGCAGGCTCTCATCGGCATCAAGAAGGGCATGGCTTCCAAGTTCTGCACGCAGATCTGCCTCGTCAAGCAGGACTACGTCGCGGACGGCGAGCAGACCGTCGAGCAGTACCTCGCGTCCGTCGCGAAGGAAATCGGCGCGCCCATCACGGTGAAGCGCTTCGCGCGCCTCCAGCTCGGCGCCTAATTCCGCGCATGGCGGTGCTTATCGCATTGCCGGCACTGTTTCTGCTCTCGGCGTTCTTTTCCGGGGCGGAGACAGTGCTCTTCTCTTTGACGGGGGCTCAGCGCGAGCGCATCCGCGCGAAGAGCGCTGCCGCTGATGCCCTCATCACCAAGAGTCTTGCCGACAAGGCGGTCCTTTTCTCGACCTTGCTCGTCGGCAACACTCTCGTAAACTTCGCGATCTCGACGCTCGGCTTTCTCGCTTTCCGCGCCTATGTTCCCGGTGGGAGCTGGCTTGCCGTTCCGTCGATGACGATTCTTTTGCTCGTCTTCGGCGAGATAACTCCGAAGCGCCTAGCCCTTAGGTATGCCGAGCAGCTCGCGCCGCCGTGTGTGCGGCTCCTCAGGTTCTGGCGCATCGTCCTGCGGCCTTTCAACAATGTACTGCGGCTTTCCTCCAAGGCGTTTGCGCCTGCGCTCGAGCGCGAGAGGCGTGCGCTTTCCGATGAGGAGCTTATGACGGTCCTCGAGTCCGCGGCGGAGAAGGACGAGTCGCTTGCCGAGGATGTAGAGATGATAGAGGGCGTCTTGCGCCTCTCCGAGACCCACGCGAACGACGAGATGACGCCGCGCGTCGACATCGAGGGTCTCGACCTCGACCTTCCCGAAGACGCCCAGGCCGCCGCGCTTGCAAACGCTAAGCACCGCTACCTTCCCGTCTTCCGCCGCACGCCCGACGCGATAGAGGCCGTTTTAGACGTCCGCGCCGGAAAGAGGGAAGAGCCGATTTTCGTTCCAGAGAACATTACGCTCGACGACCTCTTCGTCGTCTTTGCGAGGAGCAACAAGCGTCTCGCCGTCGTCCTCGACGAATACGGCGGGACTGCCGGGATCATCGCCTTCAACGATGTCCTCGAGCTCATCATGGGCCCGAAGGTCTTCGGCGGCAACGCTGGCGACGAGCCGGCGATAGTCAAGAAGGGCGAGAACGTCTGGGAGATCGACGCGCGCGCGAGTCTCGAGGAAGTGAACCGCGAACTCGATCTCGAGCTCGAGGCCGAAGATGCCGACCGTCTCTCGGGCTGGGTCACTTTCCACGCCGAGAGGATTCCGCACGTCGGGCAGGAGATCGAGGCCGACGGATGCCGCGCGACCGTCCTCAAGCGCCGCGGCCGCCGCGTCACGCTCGTCAAGTTCGAGGTGCTTTCTCGCCCGGCCACGACGTCCGACGAGGAACTGATAGAGGAAACCGACGCTGCCGTCGAACGGACCGAGGAGGACGACGCATGACGGTGTTCCTTCTCTTCCTCGCGGCGATTGCCGCGCTCCTTCTCGCCGCGTTCTGCGCCGGCGCGGAGACTGGCTTCCTCTCCGTGAGCCGCGAGCGAATCCTCCACCTCTCACGTGCGGGTGGTCGCAAGGCGAAGCTCGTCCATGCCGCGCTTTCCGACATGTCGCGCACCTTGACGACGCTTCTCATCGGCAACAACCTCGCCGGCGTCGTGTTCTCGTCGGCCTCCGCCGCGCTTGCGATCGAGCTCATGGGCGGCTCGCGTTTCGGTCGCGCCGCCTGGGGCTTTGTCTCGGCGCTTCTCGTCCTCTATGTCTCCGAGTTCCTTCCGAAGATGCTCTGCGCCGCGCGGCCGCTCTACTTCTGCCTCAGGATGGCGCGCCCGTACCGTGCGCTCGCGGCTCTCATGAAGCCAGTCGTCATGCTGCTCCTTGCCGTCACAAACCTCTTTGTTCCGCGCAAGGACACGAAGTACAGCGTCACGGCGAAGGACCTGATGCGGATACTCCGCGACCGCAAGGACGGCGTCTGCATCTCCGACTTCGAGAGTGCGCTCATCGGCCGCATCCTCGTTTGCCGCGCGAAGGGGCGTTTCATCACGTCCGAAGAGCTCGTCGACGCAGTTCGCGACGTGGACTGAAGTCGCCTTATCGCTTGAAAGCCCTGGGGATATTTGCTACTCTATATCCCATTGTCAGGCAACGGCAAGATTATATTTCAAGGAGACAAATAAGATGTCACATGTCGGAATTCTCGTCACCCCGATTGCGGCCGCGTTCGTGGCCATGTCTGCCTTCACGGCGTCTGCAGACGCTCGCGTGTGGCTTGACGAGCTTTCGCTCGAGGAAATGTCGTGCGGCTGGAACTCCCCGAACAAGAACAAGTCTGTCGCGGGCAATGCCATCAAGATCGGCTCGAAGACGTTTGAGCGCGGCGTAGGCACGCATGCCACGTCGCTTGCGATATACGAAGTCGACGGCAAGGCGATTGCCTTTGACGCGGATGTAGGTCTTGACGCTGAGGTGTTCCCTGGCGGGACGGAATCCGCAAGCGTGAAGTTCTCGGTGATGGCCGACGCGCGCGTTGTCGCCACAACCGAAGTCCTCAGGGGCAAGGGCGAGAGCGTGCATCTCCATGCCGACCTTTCGGGCGCGAAGATAGTGGAACTGCTCGTGTCCGATGCGGACAACGGCGACACATGGGATCATGCGGACTGGGCCGATGCCTACTTCACGATGCAGGACGGCGCACGTCCCGTGCCTGCCAAGTGCGGCGGCGAACAGCTTGGCATCCTCACCCCGAAGCCGCCGGCGTCTCCTCGCATCAACGGCGCGCGCGTGTTTGGCGTCCGCCCCGGGCATCCGATCCTCTGGCGCCTCCCCGTGACCGGCGAGCGCCCGCTGAAGCTCGGCGCGAAGAATCTTCCTGACGGCGCGACCTTCGATTCCGCGAAGGGCATCCTTGGCGGTGCGGTGGAGAAGGCGGGAACGTACGAGATCGAGTTCACGGCGGCGAACGCGAAGGGGTCGTGCAGCCGCGTCCTCAAGCTCGTCGTCGGGGACAAGATAGCGCTTACGCCGCCAATGGGCTGGAACAGCTGGAACTGCTTCGCTCACGCCGTCACCGGCAAGAACATCAGCGATACAATAGACGTTTTCGACAAGTCCGGACTTGCCGACCACGGCTGGAGCTACGTCAACATAGACGACTTCTGGCAGAACAAGCCGTCCGCAAAGAACGATCAGACGCTGCAGGGTCCCGAGCGCAACCCCGACGGTTCCATCGCCGTCAACAAGCGCTTCCCGAGCATGAAGGACCTTGCCGACTACGCTCACTCGAAGGGGCTCAAGATAGGGCTCTACTCGTCGCCTGGCCCTTATACGTGCGGGGGATGCGTAGGCAGCTGGATGCACGAATGGCAGGATGCGAAGACGTATGCCGACTGGGGCTACGACTACTTGAAGTACGACTGGTGCTCGTATGGCCGTGTCGCCGTCGGCGATGGGCATGGAAAGCTCATGCTGCCGTACCGGCTCATGGGCGAGGCGCTGAAGGCCCAGGATCGCGACATTGTGTTTTCGCTGTGCCAGTACGGCATGGGCTATGTCTCGTCTTGGGGCGAATCACTCGGCGGCAACTGCTGGCGCACCACCGGCGACATTACCGACACGTGGAGTTCGATGTGGAAGATTCTCCACCAACAGGCCGATTCGTGGCCGTACGCCCGCCCTGGCGCGTGGAACGACCCCGACATGCTCGTTGTCGGTCGCCTCGGATGGGGCTCTCTCCGCCCGACCCGCCTCACGCCCAACGAGCAGTATACGCACATGTCGCTTTGGTGTGTTCTCTGCTCTCCGCTCCTGATAGGCTGCGACCTCACGCAGCTTGACGACTTCACGATGTCGCTCCTCACGAACGACGAGGTGATAGAGACGAGTCAGGACGAGCTTGGCGCGCAGGCCGCTTGCGTGGCGAAGGGGCCGCGCGCCGAGGTGTGGGCGAAGCCGATGAGCGACGGTTCCCTCGTGTTCGCGCTCTTCAACACGTACCTCATGCCGACGCGCATTACAATCGACTTCGATGCGCTTGGCATAGAGGGCCGATGGCGCGTGCGCGACCTTTGGCGACAGAAGGACCTCGGCATTTTCTCGTCCGCGTACCATGCAGACGTTGAATCTCACGCAACGCACCTTGTGCGGCTTTTCCCGGAAAATGGCGCCTGTCTCCGCAAGGGCCTTGGCGACATCCGCGACAATGCCGTGTACAGGATGTACACCGACAAGCGCACGGTCGACAAGCCCGGCTACGTTGCGCCGTCTGGCCCTCCGTGCGCCGAGTGCCCTCGTGGCCGATGAACGGCCAAGGCGCTTTGCGCTGCGCCTCGGCCGCAGCATGCGGGATATGGTATAATATCCGCCTATGAGAATCGTAGTGAAAGTTGGCACGCATGCGATCGCGAACAAGGCCGGGAAGCCCGACCATGCGGCGCTTAAGCGTCTCGTCGCGCAGTTGAGCTCCCTGAGGAAGTCCGGGCACGAGGTGTTCTTCGTCTCGTCGGGCGCTGTCGCCGCAGGCGTCGAGGCGCTTGGGCTCAAGTCGAGGCCGGCGGACGTGAACGACGTCCAGATGTGCGCGGCCGTCGGGCAGGCGCGGTTCATCTACGAGTACGAGCGGCTTTTCGCCGGCCACGGCGTGAAGATCGGCCAGGTGCTTCTCACCCATTTCGATTTCGAGGACCACCACCGGGCGCAGAACGTCAGGAAGTCGCTCGACCACCTCGT
>CACZHC010000016.1 GCA_902780865.1 uncultured bacterium | reverse complement strand
GACAGAAGTGTCTGCATACAAAATCACTTACATCGGCTAAGACCATTCTTGCCGGAAATATGCGTTCCATATTTTTGCAATATGCTTCGCTATTACAAGTTGACTAACCAATTGCAGGGCAAGGGTATTGGGTTGCAGGGTTTTTCATCCGGCATGGTTCATAATTTACTCGTTCCTCTCCCACCACTAGCCGAGCAGAAGAGAATTCTTGCAAAGATTGAAGAATTGCGAGCTATGACAAGATCGCTCACCAAGTGACAATCTTATCAATGATGCTTCTTTGCTCGGTGCTTGTACGGCGAAGATAGATGCGCGTCGTCTCTATGCTTTCGTGCCCCATGAGGTCGGCAAGAAGTGATATATCATTGAATTTCTCCAAAAAGTTTTTGGCGAAACGATGGCGAAACGAGTGCGGATAAACCACCGATGGGTTCAATTTATATTTGATAGCCAATTTTTTCAACTGCGCGGCAATCCCTCGCGCCGTAATGCGTTCTCCACTTCTGTTGATAAAGATGAAGCCAGAAGTTTGATTGCGAGAAGCGAACCACACCAGTGCCTCACTCTTGAGTTTCTCTGGTATATAGATGCGACGAATTTTTCCGCCTTTTGAATAAATGTCAATGTATCCTGCTGTAACGTGTTCAACCTTGATCTGTAAAAGTTCGCTGATACGGGCTCCTGTGGCCGCAAGAAAGCGAATGACAAAATACCAGTAGCGTTCTGCTGTATTGTTCAGCTTACGCTTGAAGTACGTGTAATCGGCATCGCTGATGACATTTTCCAGGAATGGTTTCTGCTGGATGCGTACAAGAGGCATCTTCAATATCGCTTTGCCTATGCTTGTCGCATAAGCGTTCATGGCAAGAAGTCGGATGTTTACTGTTTTGGGTTTGAAGCGTTCAATCAAAAACGCTTTGTAAAGACGAAGGTTCTTCTTTGAGAATCCTCCAAAGCGATTTGAGAACTGCCGCGCCGCAAAGAGGTACGAGGCAATCGTGTTTGTTGATTTGTTTGTTTGCCGCAAGAACGCGGCGAATTTTTCAATGTCTATCATAACAGTTTCCTTTCGTTGGCCTGTTATGATAGTAAAATAGTGCGCTATGAGTTCACAAGATTGCTTATCATGGCCTTCAACTCTTCAACCTTCGCTACAATTCGCCCCTGCTCATTAATAGGCGGGAGTGGAATTAGCGCAGCTCTAGCATCGGACGTTCCAATCCGAGGCATTTTTACCCCATAATCCTTGCTTGCCGTGTATGCAAGGAAATATGGCGACATTAAAACTAATCTAACATATTCGGGAGTTATGTTGTCGTATAATGCTATTGGGATTATCTCTGATGTACACACTCCTTCTCTATCTGCCACAAGAACTTTATTGAGATAGGTTCGTAATTTGCTGTAAAGTATCATGCCTTTGCTGAACACATGCTTGGAGCTCGTGGAGGTTTTCTCTCCGGCATATTTTCGGCACAGCAAACGTCCAGTTCCTTTCTCTATTTCTTCAAGATCAAGAGACCATGTGTCCGCAGCTACACCATGTGCATCAACACTCTTGCACTCACCATAGTTTGAAATGCTACCAAGTTGCACCCATTCCCATGAATCAGGGATGTCAAATGGCGCTTCGGTCTCATAGGCGGGCCTATCAGAAGCGGCAATTCGCGAAGATTTACGACCTTTCGCGGTCGCCTTCTTCGCGGCTTCAATGCGTTTTATAAGTTCGCTTGCAGGTTCATCATTGGGGTCTTGTGGAACAAGTTGACCTCTTATGGCAAGATCAAGAATCTTTTTGTCTAGGCGTTGTGCTACTTGCGCAATTCCATCTGATGCCTTTCCTATCTTATCGGCATACGCAAAGAGTTCTTCAATCTTTGCTACAATACGCTTCTGCTCGGAAGGCGACGGCAATGGGAATATTGTGGCGATGACTTTATCTGTATTGAGATTCCGAACCACTCCGCCAGACGCAGCTTTGGCAAATTGGGAATAGGCAAATTTAGATGACAAAAGATAATAAAAGAACTCTTTGTTAATTTTATCATCCAATGGATGCAATACAAGCCATCCGTCATGTATGCATCCACTTGTTTTCAATATGTATGGATGCCCAAAACTCATAGAGTTTGTCAGTAGCAAATCCCCAGAATATACGGCTCGCGTTTTCTTAAGTCCATCTGGACGAATCTTTTGTTCTGTTGAGAAGATATATTTGCTACCTATTGTAGCGTCACCAATTTTAATCCAATTGAGGCCGTCGTCACTTGTAGTAATATACGCCTTTATCGGTCTTGGCGACCCACCCCTCGCTACATCAAAAATAACGCCAAGTCTCGCCCACGCCCAGCCTTGCGGCAGCTCGAATGGAATCTCGTCAGAGATGTCCTTCGTCATGCCGTCGGCAAACTTCTCATAGGTCGCCCCATCGGAACCGACAACAATCTCAGAAGGATTCTTGTCCTTCTTGATTTTACCTGCCTTGACGAGTTTGGCTTTTTCCGCCTTGATGCGTCCAAGAAGGACGCTTGCAGGCTCGTCATCAGGATTCTGCGGTACAAGCTTACCGCGAATAGCGAGATCAAGAATCTTTGCCTTGATTTTCTCGACCGTTGTCATTCGCCCACCTCCGCAAGCGCAGCAGCAAGTCCATCAACAGCCGTATCGTATGCTTCGCGCTGCGACTTCAACTCATCCATGAGTTCGCCGATCGAGACATCCTCGACTGAATCGGTCTTCTCCTTAATCCATTTAAAATCAAGATTGGTTCCCTCGCGCTTGACAATCTCATCATATGTGAATCTGCGCCAACGCCCATCAGGGTTATCCTCGCTCCACGTTTCCTTTCGCTGGTGACGATTCTCGGGATTGTAGCATTTCACGAATTCGGCAAGATCGGATTCCTGCATCGGATTCGTCTTCAATGTGTGATGGACATTCGTGCGGTAGTCATAAACCCAGACTTCCTTTGTCTGTACTGACTTGGATGCAGGGCGAGCGTCAAAGAAAAGAACATTTGCGCGGACACCTTGTGCATAGAATATGCCAGTTGGGAGACGAAGGATAGTGTGGAGATCCATCGTTTCCATGAGCTTTTTCCGGATTGTCTCGCCGGCATTCTTCTCAAAGAGAACATTGTCAGGCAGAACAACAGCGGCGCGCCCGTCAGTGCGTAACAACGTGCGAATGTGCTGCACAAAATTCAGCTGCTTGTTGGATGTTTCGCACCAGAAGTCCTGTCGGTTGTACAACTGCTTTTCCTTGGATTCCTCGCCTTCGTCGTTAATGACGGTCTGGGCGGTCTTCTTGCCAAATGGAGGATTTGTCGCTACAATCTTCACGAGTTTCGACGGCGACGAAACAAGTGCGTCTTTCAACTCGACAGGAACGGCACCATCGAGTGTTCCCATATTGTGAAGGTACATGTTCATGAGACAGAGTCGGCGTGTTGTTGCCACTATCTCATTACCAGAGAAGGTCTCGGTCTTCAAGAAACGCTTCTCTTTGACATTCATCGTATCGGCATAGTGCTCAAGAATATACTCGTATGCCTTTAAGAAGAAGCCGCCCGTTCCGCAGGCTGGGTCACATATTGTTTCGCCTGGTTTCGGTTGGATGCACTGCATAATGACGGAGATAAGCGCGCGTGCTGTGAAATACTGGCCAGCACCGCTTTTCTTGTCTTCTGCGGTCTTGGCAAGAAGCTCCTCGTATATGTCACCCTTCAGGTCGGTGTTCATTCCACTCCATGTCTCGCGTCCGATCATTTCAATCAGACCGAGCAGACGAGCGGGCGTATTAATGTGGTTCTTGGCCTGGATGAACATCTGACCCAACATCCCAGGCTCCTTACCAAGCGCGGCAAGCAATTTCTCATAGTAGTCTTTCAGTTCCGAGCCCGTCTTTGACTTGAGGATTTGCCAGTTCCAATCAGCAGGCATGTCGCGGTCGAGTTCGTCAGCCATCTTGAGAAACAGGAGAAAGGTTATCTGCTCAAGATAATCGCTCGCACCAACACCCTCGTCGCGCAGGACATTGCAGAAACTCCATACGCGCTTGACAAGAGCGGCGGACTGGTCGATATGCTGAGATTGTGTCTGTTGCTTTGCGGACATTGTTCACTCCATTTTTCTACGCGGCCAACGCCTCATTAAGTTCTTCTATCACGGCCTTTGTCTCCGAACCGAAAATCTGCTTCAGCCGGAAATAGCCGCCGTATTCATTAAAAGGTATTAGATCAAAATCCTCTTTGCAAATATGCAAGCTCGTCTTGTAATGATCGCGCACATGACGCAAAAATTCGGCGTCATCATCAGTAAGCTTGTTAGAGGGGTGTGCTTTATTCCATTTGAACACCCAATCCTTGTAGTTCTTGTCAACAACAGCAGAGAACGAAACAAGCGCCTCGTCTATGCCGGAAACATAGCGAATTAGCGACAACATAGCCGCCTCTTCTGACCCATCGAAAGTGGGCTCATCAGTGATGCCAAGTCTATTGTACGAACCCCACACCATCTTGACACTATATGGGGCGCTCTCAGATGCCATGAGTTTTAGGAAATCCGAAATCATTTCAAGCGTTACTTCCTTGCGTCGATACGGCTGTTCAAAGTATATTTGCAATGGCAACACGTCACTCTTGTGTCCAAGAATATATTTTTCAAAGCCGTCAACATATGCTTTACAAGCCTTTTCATCATCAATCGCCCATGAACTTCTGATTACTGTATCCATGTTCTTCTCATCAAGAATCTGGTCGTGAGCCTTACGCACATTTACAAGAAACTGATTAAGCGTCCCATTGAAGACTTTCGTCGCTGCGCTCTGCAATTTCTCCTCGGCTTTAGACTGTGCTTCGTCGTCCGTCAGAGTTGGATTTGCCGCTTTCTCGGCTGCCGCAGCGTTCTTCACTGCATCAGGATCAAAAGCATTGTAGAGGCCAGAGGCAATCACCTGCAAATCCTGTCCGCCTGTCAACTGCGCAACTTTCAACTTCTCATCGTCTGTCAGCACAATATTGAGTTTTACCAACCGCCCAGCAAGCGAAGACCCCTCATCTGCTGTCAACTGTGAAAGCGCGGCTTTTTCCAGAAGCTCCTTCAGCGACACGCCAGGCTTTTTCTCGAAAGCCCCAGAGATTGTCTTCATTGATGACGTCACACCTATTGCATCAACAAGAACATAATGCTGTTTACCGTCAACCGCATCTGGAGTTACCTTTTTCAACGCCTCGATATCGATCGTGCGAGTTCCCCGCCCCTTCATCTGCTCAAAGTAGTTTGCGCTGCGGACATCACGCATAAACAAAAGGCACTCCAACGGCTTGACGTCCGTTCCCGTCGCAATCATATCTACAGTCACAGCGATTCTTGGATTGTAGTCATTGCGAAATTGCGAAAGAATGCTCTTGGGGTCTTCCTCTGCCTGATATGTAACCTTCTTGCAAAAGTCGTTGCCTTCAGCAAAAACCTCTCGAACAATGTCCACTATGTCATTTGCATGAGAATCATCCTTTGCGAAAATGAGAGTCTTCGGTACATGGTTGCCAGACCGATTCGGGAACAACTTGGTGAACAAGACCTTCTTGAACTCCATTATTATGGTTCTTATCTGACTCTTATTCACAACCTTTTTGTCGAGTTCCCTGCCGGTATAAGGAAGATCATCGTCAAGTTTCTCCCACTTCTCGGCACGAGTCATTTTGTCGCGTGTACGCACCTGCTGTTCGCAGGAAATGGTTTCCCCATCTTTAGTGATTTTTGTGTCAATGAGATAGACATCGCCGCCAACATTAACGCCGTCGAGAATAGCTTGCTCGTGCGTGTATTCACTCACGACATTCTGCTTGAAAAACCCAAACGTCCTGTTGTCGGGCGTTGCAGTAAGACCAGTTAGAAACGCGTCAAAATATTCCAGAACTTGGCGCCAAAGATTGTAGATGGAGCGATGGCATTCGTCGATAATCAAGAAATCAAAAAACTCAGGCGGCAACATGGCGTTGTACTCTACTGTGACATTCTTGCCTGTCTGCCACTTTGCGGAATCCTCTTCACTTGCCTCATCAAGTTCCTGGCCCTTTAGTATCGAATACATCCGCTGGATTGTCGAGATGCACACTCTTGCGTTACTGTCAATCTTTGAAGATGTCAGACGTTGGACAGGATAGAGTTCAGGAAACTTATATTGTTCCCCAACGGGCTGGTAATTCTGGAACTCCTCAAGAGCCTGCACTCCAAGCTGCTTCGTGTCAACAAGCATTAGCACGCGCTTTGCCTTGCCATACTTCAGGAGTCGATAGACCGAGGTTATCGCTGTGAATGTCTTCCCTGCTCCTGTTGCCATTTGAATAAGCGCGCGAGGATTGGCGCTAGCGAAAGACTTCTCAAGGTTAACAATGGCATTAAACTGGCAATCGCGCAAATTCCCGTGGGTAAGAGCGGGAATGTCCTCACAAAGACGACCACGAAGAGATTTGACCTCACCCAATATCTCCAGCATCGTTTCAGGTCGCAAGAAAGAAAACACTTCCCGCGACCGCGGCTTAGGGTCTTTGCGGTCACGGAAACGCGTGATAATACCAGTCGATTCATAAACGAATCGAATGAAATACTTCTTGCCGTAGATCTTTAGGTTTGCATTGGCATACTCTTCAGATTGTTTCTCAACATCGGCAAGGCTGTATCCAAGTGAAAACTTCTTTGCCTCGATAAGACCGCATGGCATTTTATCAACAATTAATAGATAGTCCATCGGCCCAGTGTCAGTTGGATACTCACGCAAGGCAATTCCAAGGCCGGCTCCAAGATCTGGCATCTGGTGATCCTGTACAATCCATCCAGCTGCCGTCAACATAGCGTCGATCTTGTCGCGTGCTATCTGCTCTGGATTCTGATTAGACATGATACCCCCCCTTCTTCACCCCCGTAATTTCGAGGTAAGATTCGCGGCGGTGAGCGCCGACTTCTTGATGCGCGGGATTTCGGCAGAGTCTAGCTTCGTGAAGCCGAAAAGAGCAGACCGGTCGCACCTTGCGACTAGCTTGCTGCTTTCCCTATATCTGCCCAGCTTCATATAGCGCATATTATATCATTTATACTTTTGACAACTTGGCTAAAATGCAAATTCCTTCCATCAATCTACCCGTTCTACATGTTCTACACGGCTAAGACTTTTAGTGGAAAACAGGTCAGACCTAATTTCCACTGTTTGGAAGACGCCATACCCCGCCATGCCCACATGGGCGAACACCCTTCCGCGGCATTTCCGTCGCGGACCAGCCAGCCATAAACCTTTCGACTTTTCTCCATCATTCTACACGTTCTACATGTTCTACACGGCTAAAACCTTTTAGCGCGTTTAGTGCATGTCCATGTCGCCGAGTTCGCAACCATTATACCAAACGAATCTTAAATCTAACCTTAAATCGTAAAAAATTTTTGCGGCGGGAAAATGTCCCCTTAGACAAGCAAAAACCGCGGCAAAACTGCCGCGATTCTGTCGGACTAAACAGGAGGGCAGTTTCACGAGAACGCTGACGCCCCAAGCTGTATCAATGAGCTGTATCAAAAAGCTCCGCCCCTTAGGTCTCCTTGTGTCCTCTGCCCCAACACCCGCGCAGTTCTACTGTGTCACAGGGGGCAGAGCCTGTTGACACACTCCGTCATTCCTGACGCTTCCCATTCCTTATTTTATCCAGCCCACGCCGCCATTGATAGTCTGTCCATGAATCCTGCGCGACCTGCTTGACTTCAAGGTATATTTTCATGCCATCTTTTTTCGAGACATGCAATGCCAGTTCTATCCAAATGCTTCTGCTCTTGTCAATCCACTTTAAGGCGCAGAAGTCGCGCTCTGCCCAGCAATTCCCATCTGGCTCATAAAAATCCTGAATTTCCTGAATCGTACCAACAGACTCTTCATAGTAATCATCAATTCCATGCGTGAGCAGGAACCCTCGTGCCACTTTGTATTTCTCAAGAGCTTGCTCCGCACGTCCCATGATGTCAGATGCAAGGACAACTCTCGAAACTCTCCCAACGGAATTGGTCACTATGCCAATCCGAGAAAACACCCCTAGGAATTTCTCGGGGAGCAGTGTATTGGTTTCCCGCATGTAAAAGACGCTCTTGCCAAATCGTTCGGCGAACTCGGCCGAGGGCATTAGCTCTCCCAGAAAATGGCCAGCGATCTTAAAGTCATCTGGCAGCGACGCTCTATTTTGGTTCTTTTTATATTCTGGCGAACGTTTAAACGCACTTTCTTGGCTCCACTCTGCAAACGTCTTGCCTTCATGATGTTTCTTGAAATCTTCTTCAAACTCCCGCTGACCCTCGTTTGCTAACGAGTCATCCCTCACCACAATGGACATGTTGAAATGATCAAATGAGACAACATCAAGCTTCACATTGACAAAGACACCGCCAATTCTCGTGTTGGACACGGCAAATACATTCTTTGACGTTGCCCATTGGTTCTCATCGGCCACAAAAAGATCTGGGAGCGGACCGCTCCAATCACCACACGGCCAATACGGCCAGTCGGGTGCTTCGTACTTGAACGGAGCCAATTCATGTCCAAGCATTTTTCCAAGATCTCCAAGCACGGCAAGGCCTTCTGCCATGAGATCCGCGCGCCCGGAGAAATCGCGCCGCGACAACGACATTGAATAGAGCCGTCTGCTTGTCGGGGTGAGCTGGCAAAAGAGATCGCCCATCCCATGGAACTTCTTGGGTAGAGTGTATGTCGGTATATAGCGATTTACTCTGTCCCCGTAAACGACCATATGCCCGGACGGTTCAGGCTGACACACCTGTCCCATGACATATCCAAACAGTTCAAACCTGCTTCCCGGCGGAAGATCATAAATCAATGGTCTTCGAGCCTCTTCAAGCGCCCTCAACCGATCTGCTCGTACACGCGCCTTTTCTTCGGCTTCTTTCACCAGTCTCAGAAGCTCTTTTTGCTTCGCCTCCTGTTCTGGCGTAGGCAAGACGCCAACACGTTGCTTGGCTGGCATCGGACATGCCTCCGCGCTGACTCCCGGAGCATCCACTTCAAACCCGGCAATGCCTTGCATCGCGAACATCAATCCAACGAATGCTATGATTCTTCTCATGTTACACATTATATCAAAACTAGTTCAACAGAAGGGTCAACCCCTGCTGAGACCTTACTTATGTCGGATAACCCACGATGTCTTTGGCTGCGATTCGTAGATAATACGCCGTCCACCAGTAGACATCACCTGGCATCTTACCTCTTCGATCTTTTTCTTCATCTCCGCGGCTGTCTGCTTCGCCAAGCGCAGTTCTTCACTCACTGATGAGGCAACATTATCTTCGACAGAGGCATTCTCGAGTTCCTCTATCTTCCTTTCCGCCTTCTTTAACATCTGATGCTCTTTAACTGTACACTTCGCAATCGAAATAGTGTTCTCCTCGTCAACTTGCGCTTTGACCATATCCATGCAGAACCTGGCATAAACATCAAGGCTTCTGCTGTCATCATCCGACAGAACAAGACGGCACGGATATACGAAATTCGTACTTGGCATTCCAATGACATCAAGTCGAACAGACGAGAGGACATTTCTGACACGCAACTCGGATTCACCCTTAAGGGCGGAATCGCGTTGGCACATGGATATCCCGTCTTTTGATGAAAGCAAACGCATTCCACGCCTAAAACTATCTACAATCTGCTCATATCTGGCATTGCGATTATGTTCACTCGCTTTTAGGGTCCCTCGTCCAGAAACATCACTGAATGGCCTGTCAAACTCATAAAGAAAATCAACCTGACATTCATACAAGACTGATAGATCATGCGACAAATAAAACACAGCGCCAGCCAAGATGACGAAGACCGCAGTAGCCATTCCAATAGTTGCTAACAATTTTCCCTTCATTCCACCGCCCTCCTTATTGTCGGAACAACATCCAAAATGCCTCTGTTTGCCTCAAAGCCAAACTTTCGAATCGAGAAGACTCCATTGGACGTCAAGCTGAACTTTTGCGTTGTTGGCGGGACATCAAACTGCCCCAGCAGTATCCGATTCGATCCCCAGCCAATTGGAATAGGCCACTCCTTCCAACCGTCCAACCATGGCTGCTCATATCTGCCAGCATGTCCTGCCTTGTCATAACACCAAAAACCACTCGCATCAACGCGGTTCCACTCTCCAGCTTCCGCCGCTGCGCAATGCGAAAGATATCCACCCTTTGTCACATCGTTATAATAACCTCCATGTGGACAATTCCCGCTTTCGTCGGGGATCTCCATGAAATCAATTCCTTGAAAGGAAACATAGGACGGACCTACATGAAGATCTAGATGAAGCAACAGCCACCCAGCTTCACCTACTACCACATTTAGATTCTCATTACACCTCGGATTACTGGCGTTTATGCATGGAAGAACCATTAGAAAGTCATTAGTATATGCAGTACTTCCGCATGAAACATGAAATTCGCAATGTCCGCCGGACGTCTCGTTTGTCATCGCATGCAATATCATATATCCTGGCGAAAACGGAATCAACTCATCCTCATCCTCATAAAAACGCCATAATGCTGGAGCTTCAGAAGGATATTGCCGATAATAGAAGTCCTCAAGGACGCCAAACACATGTCGATGAAGATTTGTATTCGCCGGTGCAGCATGACGAGCTTCCAGTTCGACTCTCACAGCAGTCGTTGTAGAAGCACTCGTCGAGATTGCACCAGTGCCGTTCTCAGTCAGCGTTGCGACAACCTCGATGTCGTCGGCAGTTCCGCTCGCCGACAGCCCGACGTAGTTCATTGCATACGTTATCGACTGCCTTGCCGGGACTGATACCGACTGTGCGGGGAAGGCTGGGCCCGAGTTCTTCTGGAGCTTGCCAAGATTCGTCGCAGACACAGACAGCACGGCGCCATCAGTTCCGCCGTTGGCACTGATAGTCAGCATCGTCGCCGTCGAGCGCCGCGAGACCCACTCGCCCGGCATGTTTTCGTATGCGTCCTCAAATATGACCGCATCCTTGCTGAAGTTGGCCAAGACAGATGCCGCATATGGAGCGGGAGAGGGAGTCGGCACTGGGTCTGGCGCATCTTCCCAGCACCCACACGAGGCATAACCAATGAACAACTTGGAATACCCTTCCCACAGCGCAGTCGTTTCAAAACTATGATACCCTCCTCCGCAAGTACACGTCAAGGAACACGACCACTGCAATATACCGTCAACAACCTCCCGCGAGCAACATCCTCCGAGACAGGAGACAATTGAGGGGTGGACATTGATCGGCGAAGATGACGCGCCATAGTTGCCTGTAGCACCTGCGCTTCTCGTCTGTATTCGCACCAGCGAAAGTTCCAACGGCAAAGAAACAGTCAGGCGATTCTCGGCGTTTGTCACGATCTCCGCGTATTCGCTCGACACGGCAGAGTAGTCAATCGGCAAGGTGCTATCGACTGCGTATGTCGCGCCAGCGAGAAGCGGGATGTGACAGACTTGGTTTGTCCGCGCAATGATCACATGGTCGCCAAGGTCGCTCGCTCCATCGCAAGTGACGCGGATCGTCGCAACGCCGAGAAGCCCAGTTACCGAAAGGTCAAGCCAGTAGTAGGCATCGGGATTCGCGTTTGGTGGCAAGCCGTTTGCCACGTCAAAGAAATCTCCGTCGTAGCTTGTTGGATTCGCGTCTCGCTCGTTATGGATTCCGTCGTCATCCCAATCGTCAGGGTTGATGCGGCGGCAGACAGTCTCAACATCGTTGGAACGCGCCAGGAAATCGCCGTTGGGAGAAAGGACGATCTGCGCGTTGACGGGGCTGTTTGTGTCGCCGCCGAGGAAGAAGTTTTCCCATGTGAGGACGCGGCTGCCGTCATCGCCGTCAAGCCGCCACAACCGGCTTTGGCCTGGAACGGCGAACATTGGAACGCCGACGGCGCAGATTTCGTGCACGGCGTCGCGCGGAGCCGGGCGGATGCGACCATCGATAAAATACCAGAATGACGAAAACACCTCATCATTCGTGCCGAGAGGGAACGCCCAATTGCCAAAATCAATCCTGTTGTTCCCAAAAGACGAGCTAGCACCGTGGATGTGCCAGTTCCCGACAAACGCTGCATTCGTAGGCATCGCATACGAAACTGCCGCGTTAGTCGTGACGCTCTCCACTCGCCACCCGCGCATAATGTCATCAATAGTTGTTTGGACTGGATTCACAAGGTTTGCAATATTACCAATCCCCAACAATCCTGTCAATCCTGTTAATCCTGTCTGAAAAGAACCTCCTACCGATTGCATCTGCGACTGATTCATGTTCGGCGGCACATTGTTCGTCTTCTGCGCGGTAAGGGTTGCGACGATAGCTGCTGCGGCAAACCCCAGCAGAAGCGAGCGCGACAAACGGCGAAGTGCCCGCAGACCAAAGGCAACAGCGTATGCAGCTGCAACGGCGAACATCGCCAGGACAGTGCAGTAGCCGATATATAACCAGTCCGCCATCACCGAATCGTTATGTTAACACAGCTAAAACTTTTAGCGCGTTTAGTACATGTCGTTGAGTTCACAACCATTGTACCAAACGAATCTTAAATCTAATCTTAAATCGTAAAAAATTTTTAAGGCCGGGAAATGCGGCTTTAGACAAGCAAAAACCGCGGCAAAACCGCAGCGTCAAAGATACCAAATTCAAAACGCCGCCAAGATGGCGACGTTCCCAGTTAGCGGCAGGGTGTTTCGGCGGCATGCGTTTTCAGCCGCATGAGTAAGCGAGCCGATGGGACGTCGGCGAGCGCAGATGCTACGAAAAGAAACGCGCCGCAGCGGAAGGTCGGGCTAACGGCGCATGTGTGAGGAGTGAGCGCAGGGGAACAGCGAGACGACGGTTCGCGTGATGCGCCAGCGGACGCGAGCGAGACGAGGAGCCGGTATTCCGGCGACGAAGTATCGCGCTGCGGACGCTGGATGCAGCGCGCGGGAGGAGTCGCGCTTTTCCCCGAAGGGAGCGACGAACGCATGGGCCGTTAGCCCAGCTCCCGAGGGTGCACTGCGCGGTCACGGTCGGGACCGCAGCGGAGCGGAACCCTCGAAAACGAGACGAGTAGCGCAGGACTGCGACCCGACGGCGTATATGTATACGCCGAGCGGTCGCAAGGACGCGCTAATCGGCCGTTTATCGAGGGCGAGCACCGTTGCCCCGACCGTGACCGCACACTGGAAGGCAAACCAGCACAAAGCACCAACAGAAAACCATCATCAAACGCGAAGCAATAGCTTCACTTGCACCAAAGCGAGCGGATGTGGGCGACGGAGCGGCGGAGGGATTCTTCAGAGACCTCCTGCGACGGCTCGAAGACGACATGGCGAACATTTTCCGCAAACTCCTTGAGCGCGGCAAAGTCGACCTTGCCGTCGCCAGGCGCAAAATGGTCGTCGTTGAAATCCTCGACATCGTTGAGATGCATCCCCGCGAAAAAGCTTTTCGCGTATTCGCCGAAATCGGAGACTTTCACATCTCCGCGCCAGCCATGCATCTCGCGGACGCGGTCATGGCCAGTGTCGAACCAACCGCGAATCGGCGCGCCCTTGAACTCGCTTACGATCTTTGGAAGCTCCCATTCCGCAGGAAATCCCTCGTAGTACGGAAGATTCTCGAGAGCGAGCGTTACACCTTTCTCGACAAGACGCGGCGCAAGATCGGAGAGCGTTTTCATAAACGCGTCCAAAAGCCGCTCGCCGCGCTTCAAGCGGCGCTTCGACGCGCGTGCGAGTAGCTTCACGTACGGCGCGGACTTGACGTCTCCCTTGTTCTCCTTGAGGACGTCGCGGAGAGTCCCCGAATCGATGCGGTCGAAGACGCGGTCGAACGAAACGCGCCCCGCGTGAAGAACAACGGTGTCTGCGCCCATCTCGGCGGCAAAGTCGATGTTCCTCGTCACCTGTAGAACGGCCATCTTGCGCCCTTCCTCGTCGAGCGTCGCAAGCTGGTATAGCTCCGGATATCCATGCGGCGCCGAGAGCGGAACTGGGCAGAACGCATGGACGCTCCCGACGGGAATACGCCCAAGCATCGCCTTGAAGCCGGCGACCTGCTGCGCCGTCGTGTGGAAGCCGAGCTCAAGTTCCTCGAAACCGAGTTCGAGCGCCTTCTCGGCAATCTCGCGCCCGTCGTCGATCCTGCGGTTGCACCAGTTCGTGGAAAGGGAAAGCTTCATTCCGCCATTCCTTTCAAGCGGGCCAAACGAGCCGGTCTGCAAGATTGACGAGCACCGCGTCGTCAGTAAGATACCGCTCGCTCTGTCGGAACGCGTCCTCTACAGCCGCGACGTTCTTGAACGCCTGGTGCCTCGGAAGCTCTCCCTCCACCATCCAGCCGCGGACGAACTTCATGATCGTCTTGTAAAACGCCTTTCGCGCAAGCGCTACGTCCTCCGGCTCAGACTCGTCCTTCACCTCGGACAACACCTCTGCAAGCCGCTTCCCCGCCTGCGCCTTCTCGAATATGCCGACCACGCCGCGCGAGGAGAGCACTTCCTCTATCGCATCGAACGCTTCGCCCTCGAGAACGCCCTCCGAGAGCGGAAGATCGATGCGCTGCGAACGAGAGACGATCGTCGGAAGCATCGCGTCCGGCTGGTCTGTCAAAAGGAGAAACAGCGTCTTCGGCGGCGGTTCCTCGAGAGTCTTTAGAAACGAATTCGCGGCCTCGGTCTCCATCCTGTCCGCGCCGACTATGACGCCGACCTTCCAGCCGCCAGAAAACGCCGTCGCGGACATGGGCTCCACTATGCGCTCGCGCATCGACTTCACGTGAATCGTCCGCGACTTCCCCTCGGGCTCGAGCCATGCAATATCGGGATGGCATCTCGATTCGACTTGCGCGAGTTCGTTCGGGAAGAGTTTTCGAAGAATTTTCTCTGTCAGCGCGTCGCACTGTCCGCGCAAGTCGCCGCACACGAGATATCCATGCGCCGCGTGTCCGGTGTCAATCGCGCGGGAGATCAGAGTATAGGCGTCAGCGACTTCCATACCCTCTCCCAGACTTCATCCTCGTCGCCAGACGCATCCACCGTCACGATCCGCGACGGTTCCGCCGCGGCCATTTCGAGGAAACCCTTCCTGAGCCGCGAATGGAAATCGTCGCCCGCGCGCTCTATGCGATCCGCCGTCGTGTTCGTCGACGCCTCGCGCCCGCGCATTCTCGCCCGGGAAGTCTCCGGGTCGACGTCGAGAAGAATCGTCTTGTCGGGCTTCAGCCCCTCACATGCAAAATCGTTTGCCTCGCGGATAATGTCGAGCGGAAGCCCGCGCCCGTATCCCTGGTATGCAAGCGTCGAATCGCTGAACCTGTCGGAGACGACCCAAGTCCCCGATTCAAGCGCGGGGCGGATCACCTTCCTGACGAGTTGCGCGCGCGCGGCGAGGAAAAGCAGAAGCTCGGCCCTGTCGCATGGTGGATCGTCGGCCTCGTCCTTTAGAAGAGAACGAACCTGCTCCGCAAGGCGCGTGCCGCCAGGTTCGCGCGTAAGGAGGACCGTGACGCCCCTCTGCTCAAGTGCGGCCTTGAGACGCCGCACCTGCGTGGACTTTCCGCAGCCCTCGCCGCCTTCGAAAGTTATGAACTTCCCTCGCGCCATTATTCGTCGACAGTCTCGTCGCGCTGGTACACGGGAAGCTGGCGGAACGGAACGGCGAACGCGAGGATCGTCATCGAAGTCGCGTACGGTTCCGTCCTCTCGCCGCCATGTTCAGGCCAGGCGCCGCTTGGGCGCTGGCGAGGAAGGTAGGTATCGTACATCCACTCTGAGAATTCCTTCCAGTTATCGCCGCCTATCTGGAAAAGTCCCTGCGAGGCGTAGTAGAGACCGTAGTACGCAAATCCCTCATTGGGGAGCTTCTCGCGGTAAACCGACATGAGGTACTTAGCGGCACTGAGGGAATCGGGGTCTTCGTGCCGGCCGCAGAGCTCGAGGCAAAGGATGCCGGCACCCGAAAGCGTCACTGGGTTCTGGTCGGAGTTCTGGTAGCCGAAGCAGCCCTTTTCCTTGTGGTGGTGGCGATGCATGTACTGGACGGCGCGTTCAATTGCGCTCTTCGGAACCTGCGCCCCGTTGAGACGCGCCGAACGGAGCGCCATGAGCGCCCATCCCGAGCAACTCGTGTCGGAATCGTTCGCGTCCGGCGTATAGCGCCAGCCACCATCGCTCTGCTTGCTTTTCTTCACGTTCTGCGCGTCGAGAATCACCTTGATGGCCTTGGGCAGGACGGAGTCGATCTGCGCCTGGCGCTCCTTGGAGACCATTCCGGAGACTTCGGTGAGGAGAAGCGTCGCAATCGAGTGAGCGTACATCTTCCCGTTGCCGACCTTGCCAAAGTACCCTGTCTCATCGTGGTTCGCAAGGACATAGTCGAGGGAACGCTCTATCAGCTTTCCGTATTTCGCATCCCCTGGAACATGCCCTGTCGCAAGACACGCCATCGCGGCAAGCGCAGGAATTGCGACAGTGTCGCCATACTGCCCTGGATACGCACCAGACTCTTTCTGCACGGCAAGCAGATACTCGAGCCCATGTTCGATCGCGACATCGACTTTGTCTGGCTCCTTAGCGGCCACTGCCGTAAATGACAAAAGGCCTATCGCCAACGCAAGTGAACATGCTGCATAATATCTCATCATTTTTTCCCTCCTTCGTTAAGTGCCTTGAAATAGTCGCGGACGAGCCCGCGGTACTCGGCGGGAACGTCGTCAAGAGAGTCGATTTCCGCACCAGTCCCAGACTCGCTCTTCATCTTGAACCAGTCTTCGTCTTCGCCTTCGTCTTCTGGCGTTATGCGCTTTGGATTTTTCTTCTTCTCGGGCTTCTCCTTGCCAGGGTTCTTTGACGGCTTAGCATCTTTACTTGACTTCGATCCTTCTTTGTGCTCTCCGCCTTCAGCGGACGACTCGCTGCTGGAAGAATCGCTCTCGAACTGGTCCATCGACATGTTGTTCTGGCGCGCCTGTTCGTTGGCCTGGTCCTGCATCTTCTGCGCAGCCTCATTTGCCTTCTGCGCGGCATTTTGCATCGCCTGCTGCGCCGGGCCTTGTTGCTGTTGCTGTTGACCCTGCTGTTGCTGGCCCTGCTGTTGCTGGCCCTGCTGTTGCTGCTGGCCTTGTTGCTGTTGCTGACCCTGCTGTTGTTGCTGGCCTTGCTGCTGCTGGCCCTGCTGCTGTTGGTCACCCTGCTGTTGCTCGCCCTGTTGTTGCTGACCCTGCTGCTGGTCACCCTGTTGTTGCTGACCTTGCTGCTGGTCGCCTTGCTGCTGGTCGCCTTGTTGTTGCTCGCCCTGTTGTTGCTGACCCTGCTGCTGGTCACCCTGTTGTTGCTGACCTTGTTGCTGATCGCCTTGCTGCTGGTCGCCTTGTTGTTGCTGACCCTGCTGGTTCTCTCCCTGTTGATTCTCACCCTGCTGATTCTCTCCTTGCTGGTTCTCACCTTGCTGGCTTTCGCCTTCCTGGTTTTCGCCCTGTTGATTCTCACCTTGCTGATTCTCGCCTTGCTGGCTTTCGCCTTCCTGGTTTTCGCCATTGGCCTGGCTCTGGGCCTCGGCTGCCTCCTGGGCTTCAGCAGCAGCCTGCGCGGCCTCCGCAGCTTCTTCCATAGATTTCACCATCTCGTTAAGCTCGTTTGCATTTTGCGCGAACTCATCGTTCTTGGAGCCCATCTTCTCCTGGGCCTCGTTCAGCTGCTGCTGTGCCTGCGCGAGAGCGTCTTTGACGTCCTGGGTGTCGTTCTTGGCCCCTTCCATGTCGCCCTTTTCCATTTTCTCCGCCGCGTCTTTCGCGGAGTCTGCAGCGCTCTCGGCCATCGCCGTGGCCTTTTCGGCGCTCTCGGACGTCTTGTTTTCGTCCATTTCCTGCGTGCCGGCCTGCTCCTCGATGTCCTTCGTAAGCTTGTCGGCTTCGCGTGCGAGGTCGGCTATGTCCTTCGCAAGCTTCTTCTCTTCCTCGGCTGCGGCCTTCTTTGCGGCGTCGTCGCCGCTCTTCTCGGCCTCCGCCGCCTTCTTCTCGATCTCTTCCTGCTTCTTCTCGAGTTCCTTGCCCTTCTCTGAAAGCTCCTTCGCCTTCTCGATCTGCTTGTCGAGGTTCTTCTCGAGGTCGTCCTTGATCGCGTCCTTCGCGTCCTCTACGAGCTTCTTCTCCTCTTCGGCAAGAGTCTTGGCGTCGATCTCGTCCTTCTCGGCAAGCTCGGCAAGCGCCTTCTCCCTCTCCGCGAGATCCTGCATCTTCTGGAGTTCCTCGGCCGCCTTTGTCAAAATGTCAAACTTGCGCTTCGCGTCCTCGAAGGCCTTGATCGCCTCTTCCGTGTCCTTTGCGAGCGTCTTGCAGGCCGCGCTCTTCTCGTTCCAGCGAGACAGCAGGAACACGTCCTCCGCGCCCTGTCGTATCGGCGTCACGTGCTTGTCGAGGACCGGCTTGAACATCTCGGCGCCAGTGTCGAGACGGCTGTCGAGAAGCCCGTCGATGAACTCCGAAAGGAGTCCTTCCGCGTTCTGCACCTCGGCTTTTGCCTTCGTACTGGACTTCTCCGCCTCGTTGCGGTGCCAGGCGTTCTTCTCTGCATTTGCGTAGCCGCCAACCGAGCCCTCGAAACACCGCTTGGCTAGCTTCAGGTGGTCGAGGATGTTCTGCATGTCCTTCTTCGCGCCCTCGATCTGCGCGTCCAGCGACTGCCGCCCGAGCGACTTCGAGTCCTTCGCGCCGGAACGCGTTACCATGATCTCGGGCGTATAGGCGACGCCAGGGCCGCCGAGGTCAGCCGGAAGGTTGTCCTCGACCTTGATGCGGAAACGCACGACAGCGGCGTTGTTGAACCCTCCCGAGACGAAGCAGACCACATGGGAGCCGCTCCACGAGACGTCGCCTGATTTCTCCGGCTCAAGCTGCTTGTACTCCTCCCACGCACCTGCGCCTATGCAGGCCTCGAGCGTCGTCCGCGCAAGCCCGAAGTCGTCCTTTATCGTATACTCTATCGGAAGGCTTCCGTTGATCGGCAGCTTAAGGTCGAGCGTCTCTGGCGAGACGAGCTTCACTTCCGGCGGCGTGTCCTTCACTATCGTTATGGACGCGGACTCGATCTGGTTCGAAAAGCCGTTGGAGTCCCAGACGAGAGAGCTCCAGCCGCCCTCCAGCCCGCGCTTCAGCTCGAAGGAAAAGTCTATCCGCCCTTCAGACTCGACGCCAGGGACAACTACGTCGCCGGGGAGCGTGAGCGCGCCGTTCACGTCGGGACGCGACGGCTTTACGGACACCGTGATCTTCGACCCCTCGAGGCCAACTATAGAGGCCGAGTTCGTATAGGTGTCCGGCGGACGGGCGGTGTACTCAGGATGGCGTACCTCGACCTTCCTCCCGGAATAGCTCGGTTCCGGCACTACCTCGACCCTGTACGCCCGCGTCAGCGCGCTGCCGCAGCTTATGCGGTAGTTGAAGCTCTTCGTAACGCGCGGATAGGAGAACGAATATATCACCGGCCCCTCCGCGCCTTCCTCGGAGACGCGGACCATTCGCTCCACCGCCTCGCCCTTGCCGTCGAAGCGCGTGCGCACGAAGGCGCGAGACGGGAAGCCCTCGCTCACCGCGAGCCCGAGCGTAAGCGGCGTCCCCTCGAGCATGATCTTGTCGCCGGGAGTGACCTTGAGCGACGAAGCGTAAATGTTGTCGACCTCGGCAGCCGGGACGAGCGCGCGCGTCGCAAGGCGAAGCGTCGCGTCGGGGAACGCGGCAAAAAGGAGAATAAGTATCCCGACCGCGATTGCGGCGGCGATGAAGCGCGGCTTGACCGTCCTTCCAGTGAACTCCTTCTTCGGAGAAACCGTCTGGACGTCCTTCACGGCGTCCTTGGTGATCTCCTCCATGAGCCGCGACGACGATGTGAGGTCGCCCGCCTGCGCGAGCTCCACTACAGTGGAGAGTCGTTCCTCTAGTTCCGGGTGGTTGCGCTCGATGAGGGCCGCGACCTCGGCCGCGGTGAACTTGCGCCTTAGCGGCTTTATGAGGGCGAGCCATGCGACCGCCGACGTCGCGCCGACACAGCAGGCCCAAAGGAGCCAACGAACCCACGAGACATAGATTGTCACCATCGCGTCGATCGCCATGATGGCGAGGACGGAGGCTACGAAAACGGCGAGCGTGGCGCATATGCCGCGCACAAAAAGGATGCGGCGAACCCTGGCCACGCTCTCATTGAGCTTGGCAGCTATTTGAGGAGGTATATTCTTGTATTTCATGGCGTCATGCGAGAGACACGCGTTTGCGCAGTATCCACTCGGCGGTAAGAAGTCCTATGATTATGAGGAAGAGCGGAGGCAGGCACCAGAGATGGAACTCGACCCTGTCGGATATGCGCTTCGAGCCGCCGCCGAAATCGCTGTCGAGGGCAATGTACTCGGAGGGCGTGAGGACCTTTCCGCCTGTCGCGGACGCAACGCGCTCGACGTGGTTGCGCGTCGACGTAGTGTCGACCTTCTCCGCAGGCTGCTTCGCCGTGACCACGACGAAGCTCGTCTTCAGTTTTTCAGCCGGATAGCGGCGGTCGAGCATCTCCTGCGCCTTGGGGCAGTCAAGCCGCACCTCGTAGAGCCCCGGCGTCGTGCAGCCGTGTATCTCGACCTCGTAAAGCCCGTTGGAGTCGGGGCGCTTCTTCGCGTTGAACACAGACATGCGCGCACCGCTGTTCGGCGCCCGGACGAGGATGCGCGGATCGAGGCCGTCGATTCCGTTGTGCTTCTCGTCGAGGAACCTCACGAGCGCCTTCACAGGTTCGCCGGCGCCATATCTAAGCTGGTCGGTGCCGAGTCGGACGTACATATTGCCGCTTCTGAGCTTCTCGCCAGCACCCCAGCGCATGATCTGTCCCCAGAACCTGTGGTGCAGCTGGTCGCCCGTCTTGGAGCGGAGCCGCCACATCGAGTCGGTCGTAAGCATCAGGACTTTGCCCTTGCCTTTCGCGCCGGCCACGACGAGCGCGTTGCGCCCCTGCTCGCCGCGCATGTCCTCAAGACGCTTCAGGGCGGCCTCGGGATCTTCCTCAATCGTAGCGGCGATCGACTCTGCGACTGCGCCGGCGACCTCGGAGCCCGACTCCTTCTTCGTCTTCGCGTAGGCAAGGATGTCCGCGCCCGGCTTCACGCCCGAGATAGGCAGCCGCCAGTGGAAATCGGGTATCTCGGCCCAGATGTCCTCGTTCTCGGACGACGACGAGCTCTGGTTCATGACAGGGTGGCCACGTCCCGCCGCCGCAAGCTGGAAGACGAACGCATCTTCGGGCGCGACACGGCGGCTCTGCGGCGACGGCTCGTATTCTATCGGCATCAAGTCGCGGAGCTTCTGGTTCGTGATGGAGTACGGCATGTACTCCGAGCCGGAGATGAGAACGAGAAGCGCGCCCCTGTCCTCGACATTGTACCTGAGCTGCTCGATCACGTCTTCCGTGAGCACGTCCTCGCCTATGTCACCCACTATGATGACGTCGAACTGGCGCCAGTCGTTGTCCTGTATCGGCCACCCGCCCGCCTCGGACTGCCCGAACGGGCGCGATGCGCTTGCGTATTCGAGAAGCTTCGGCTGGATGCCGTCGATTGAGTCGGGATGGACGAGCCAGTCCTGCAGGTGCACCGACTTGTCTCGTCCGTAGAAGAGGTTCCTGAGGTAGCGGTATTCCCAGCGCGGGCGGCCGTCGACGAGAAGGACGTTCACGCGGTCATCTGAGACTGCGACTTCGAGCTGGCGGTCGTTGTTGTCCTCGAAAAGCTCCCCGTCGACGTGCGTCACCGAAAAGCCGTAGCTGTAGACGCCCTGATCCTTCGGGATGTCCGTGAACTTGAACTCCTTCGACCAGTCGTCGCCCTCTACGGTGAACTCCTTCTCGTCTATCTGCCCGCTCTCGTTGGAGAAATGTATCTTCGCCTTTCGCCCGTTGGCGCGCGTCGCCGCGACGCGCACGGTGAAGCGCACCTTGTCGCCGAGAAAGACGGACTCGGGAGAGTCGGCGGTCGCTATCGCGAGGTCGAACGGCTTCACGCTGCCGCCGACAAGGACTGTCGAAACCTGGATGCCGTACCCGCCTATCTTGCGGGAAATGGACTCGACGCCGGCGTCGCCGTTGTGGATGCCGTCGCTGAAGATGATTATCGACGTTATCTCCTCGGCCGGCACCTCCCTGAGCGCAAGCTCGAGCGCCTTGGTTACGTCGGTGACCGAGCGGAAGTTCTCCTCCTTTGCGTCGACCGGCTTCTCCTCTCCGATCGACTCGTCGCGCAAGAGCCCGTTTCCGAACCTGAATACGTCGACTTCGTACTTGCGGGCGGTGCGCTTCAGGAAGCTGTCGTCGCCACCGGCGGCGAGGAGGCGCCGAACCATCTCGGCGCGCGTCATCCCGTCGTCCGGGAACTTGTCGAGCTTGAGGGCGGAGACGATGTCCTTCTTTTCCGCGTCCGTCAGGAGCGTGTCCTTGAAGTGCATGGAAGCGGAATCGTCGACAAGCACGAGGACGCGCTCCTTCACTGTGCGCTCGCGCTCACCTACGATGACAGGCTGCATCAGGACAAGGAGCGTGACAGCCACAGCCGCCATTCGGCACGCGACAAGGATCTTCGCCGTCCGAGGCGGAACACGCGCGCACTCGTGGCCGTAGAAGGCGCTCACGGCCTCGATTGCGAAAGCACCGAGGACTGCCGCGAAAAACAGCGACCAAGGGGTCGCGAGGAACATCATGCGGCCGAGAGTCTGCAGTACGAGCCAGCACGCGATCGTCCCGAGCGGCACGCTCAGAAGCCCCCTGTACCATACGTTGAGCTTGTTCGCGGCAAATCGCTTCACCGCCAGATGGCAGCCGACCCACGCAGCCACGCCAAGAACGGCGAGGAGCGCGATTATCCACAGCGCCATCGTATCGGGGAGCAGATCCGTGCGTATTACGTTCTGATCCATGATCCCTCCGTGTCGATTATGTCGCCGGTGCGCCTGTTTATCGCGATCCAGCGCGCGATAGCGGGCTCGGCGACGAGGAACAGGAACGCGACGAACGCAAGGACGCGCCAGACCTCCTTTCCGAAGCTCTGTCCGCCAATCGCCTTTATAACGTCTTCGTCCTTGATGGCCTGGGATATCTGGACATAGTTGCAGAGATCGGATAGTTCATTCTGCGTGATCGCCGTCATCGTCGACTCCTCCACGCCAGACGAGACGGTGAAGCGTATCTTGCCCTCGAAGTCAATCACGCCGCGGCAGGCATCCTTCAGCACGTCTGGAATCGTGTTTACGGCGTACACGCCGGGGATGACGCTTCTGGTTATGCGAAGGAACAGCCCTTCGTCGCCCTGGAACATCTCGGCATAGAACGTCTCGCCGTGAGGATCGGACATCTCCACGACCTCGCCCGCCCCTTCTACGCCGGCCGCGCTCGTAAAGAACGCCGAAGACGGGATTTGCCCGCGCTTGCCGTTCGGCATCTGCCAATTGAGGTTGACGTACGCAACACCGCCGTCTTCCTCGTATCTGCCTTCAATGGCGTAGGGCTTGTCCTTTTCAAACTTGACGGACGAGTGCGAGCGAACATCCTTGCCGCCGATCTTGAGCCAGAAGCGGTCGTCTACATCCCACCATATCTTGTAGCTGCCCGTCTCAGGAACCTTGAGAACGCCGCGCCAGCGCGCGGACCAGTTGTCGCCGGGGATTTCCTGCATCGGCCCGCCGCCGCCCCAGTTGAACGCGATGTTCTTGTCGACGCGCGAGACCGGCTTGCCAAGACAACCGATCTTCGGGAAGTAGTACCCCACGATGCCCTGCTCGCCGGAGACTTCGGTCCCGGACGCGCCGCTCGCGACAAGCAGGGTAAGCCCCTCTGCGGGGCGAACGTCGAGCGAAACAGAGGCAGGACGAGCAAGAGAGTAGGCGAGCTCGTGCACCATCGGCACGAACCCGCGCTTCGAGACGAGCCCGGAAGCCGCGTCGAAGAGTGCTGCCGTCTCGACCACCATGCCACGGCCGAAGTTGTGGGAGAGCATGAACGGCGAGCCGTCGGCGAGCTTCGCCACCACCACTGCGTTCGACGACCACCCTTCTCCAAAGCCCAGCACTCGCTCGGGCGTCGCCGAGCCGAGATCGGTGCCGGTCCTGAACCTCGAGAACATATCGCGGAACCCGTCGGGGTCGAGCGGCGACTCGTTCTCGCGCCACTTGTCGAAGGGCGCGGGGAGGACCTTCCTGCCTTCAAACTCCCACTCGTCGAAGAACTTGCCGTCGGTTCCGGGCGCAGGCATGACGAGAAGCCCGCCGCCGAGAGAGACGAACCTTGCAAGCGCGTCGCGCGTCTCGTCGGAAAGCCGCCTGACGCCAGCGAGCACCACCGCGGAAAATCCGCCGAAGCCGCGGCGCTTGCCGGCGGTCGTCACGTCCTCGACAACTGTCTCGAGAAGGAATTCCCTGTCCTGCGCCTCCCCCGTGAGAGCCGCCATCTCAGGACGGAGCGCAAGCCCCGTGTAAGTTGCGGAGCGCTTCATCAGCGGCGCACCCGGACTGCCTTCGACGAGAAGGACCCGCAGGCTGTCGAGAACCGGCATCGCGTACTTGTAGACGTCGTCGGCCGGCAGGTCGTCGCCAGAGTCGACCTTCGCCGAGACGATTGTGCCGCCGGGCTTGGAGAAACGGTGCGTAAACGTGAAAGTCTGCGATTCGCCGGGCTCGAGCTGCCTCAAGTCGTGTGCCTTCTTCACTTCGCCTTCGGCCGTGAGCGACACGCCCTTCGGCGTCACGGCCTCGGTACCGGCATTGACAACCGTGACCTGGAGATTCACTTCGCGGTCGGTGCCGACAAGGTCCCTCGACGGGCGAACGGCGCCGACGGCGAGGTTTCTCATGGAGGTGGGGAGCGGCAGCGTGCGCCACGTGACTATAGGCTGGGTCTTGAGCGACGAGAAGACGCGCCCTATCGTCTTCCAGCGCTCCTTGTCCTCGAGCTGCCAGCCGACGGTCTGGCCGTCGCCGACGATTACGATCTGCTTGACGGCGTTATGGCCTGCGGCGAGAGTGACCGCCGCCGCAGTGAGGTTGCCCGCGATCTGCATGGTGCCGTTCGCCGGGTAGAGACGGTCGAGCGTCGAGAGGATCACGCGCTTGTCGGCGATCGGCACGGGGTTCATCACCTGCGGCACTGGGCCGCCGACGATAACGGCAAACGACGTGTTGCGCGGGGCCAACTCCACGTACTTCTTCGCCTCCTCTATCGCGCGCTCGAAGTTGGACTTCCCGTCGTTCATGATCGACATCGAAGCGGACCCGTCGATTATGAGCACGACGTCCTTTGTCGCGCCGAGGCCGAAGCGCTTGAGGTTCAGCTGGCGCTCGAACACGATCGTCGCTATCGACAGGACGAAAAGGAGAATGCCGAACGCCATCATGAAGAGGCGGTGCTTCGGATAGCGCCAAAGCGCGAACGAAATTCCTATGGCGACGATGGAGAGGAGCATCACGGGCATCGTTACCGCCCACGGAACGGGAGAGTCGGGCCTCACGAACGGACGCGCGAACGCGAGCGCGAGAAGCCCCACGGCGAGGCAGCGGCTCGCGAGGAGGAGAATGTCCTCGAGAAGCACCTTCCTCTTGCGCTTCTTCATCGTCTTGTCGAGGAACAGCCACGCGCCCCACTGGATCTTCCTCGCGTTCTTGCGGGTGAGGAGCTGGATGATGATCGGTATCGCGACGGCCGAGAGCGCGAAGAGCATCGCCATGTTTATGAACTGCATGGCCTACCTCCCCCCGCTCCGCCTGCGCGACAGGTACTCTACGAGCGCCTTGTCGAACGGTATTTTCGTGTTCATCGGCGCGTAGTCCGCGCCAGTCTTCCTGACGCCGTCGCCGATCTTCTTGAGAAACGCGTTGACCTGCTCGAGGTAGCTCGCCCTGATCGACTTCGCGTCGATCATCATCTCGTCGGGCCCCTCGAGGTTCTCGAAGTGGACGTGCCCGTCGAAGCCGAACGTCAGCTCCTCCTCGGCCATCACGTGCAGGACTACGATCTCGTGCTTGCGGTACGTGAAGTGGTGCAACGCCTTTACGAGGCCGTCGGCGTCCGGAGTGAAGAGGTCGGAGATCACGATCACGAGCCCGCGCGAGGGGATCCGCTCCGCGATGTCGTTGATTACCGGCGCGGGGTCGGTCTCGCCGCCCGGCTTGGACTTGTCGAGGAACTCGAGGATGCGGCGCGTCTGCGAGGCGGACGACTTCGCGGGAAGGTACTCGCGTATCTTCGTGTCGAAAGTAACGAGCCCGATCGCGTCCTGCTGACCCGCGAACATGTAGGTGATGCCGGCAGCGAGATACCTCGCGTAGTCGAACTTGGTGAGCTTCTTGCCGTCGAGCTCGGCAGCCGCGTCGCCGCCATAGGCCATCGACCCCGAGCAGTCGAGGAGGATCGTCGTGCGGAGGTTCGTCTCCTCCTCGTACTGGCGTATGTAGAGACGGTCCTTTCTGCCGAGTACCTTCCAGTCGAGCGTTCTCAAGTCGTCGCCAGGCATGTACTGGCGATGCTCGGCGAACTCGACGGAGTTGCCCTTCTTGGGCGAACGGTGACGCCCGGATATGAATCCGGACTTCATCGTGCGCCCGAAGAACTCGCAGCGCGAAATGGTAGCCGTCGTCTTCGGCGGCAACCACTTCATATATCCTGGACTTTTCATTTCACCTTACAACTGACTCCTATGCACTGACCCCTGGCAATCAGATCTCGAGATCGAGAGTCGGCTTGAGTTCCTTGAGGAGCATGTTGACGAGGTCGTCGGACGTGACGCCCGCGGCCTCGGCCGCGAAGGTCGTGATCACGCGGTGGCGGAGAACAGGCATCGCGACCGCCTCGACGTCCTTCATCGTGCAGTGGTGGCGGCCATGGAGAATCGCCCATGCCTTCGCGGCGGTGATGAGCGAAATGCCGGCACGCGGGCCTGCGCCCCAGCCGACGAGCTCCTTGACGAAGTCCGGCACGTCCGGCTCCTTCGGGCGCGACATCCGCGCGAGCGTCGCGGCGTACTGGATGACGTGGGGCGCGACGGGAACGCGCTTCACGACGTCCTGGAGCTTCTGCACCGTCTCTCCGTCGAGAACCTTCTCGAGCTTGACCTTGCGGTTGGAAGTGACGTTGCGGATGATCGTCTCCTCGTCCGCCGCGCTCGGGTACTTGACGATGATGTTGAAGAGGAAGCGGTCCATCTGCGCTTCAGGCAGCGGGTACGTGCCTTCCTGCTCAATCGGGTTCTGCGTCGCCATGACGAAGAACGGCTCGGGCAGGTTGTACGTCTTCGTGCCGACGGTGATGTGGTGCTCCTGCATCGCCTCCAGAAGCGCGGCCTGCGTCTTCGGCGGGGTACGGTTGATTTCGTCGGCGAGAAGCATGTTCGTGAAGACAGGACCTTCGACGAAGCGGAACTTCCTGCCGCCGGACTCCTTGTCCTCCTCGAGGACGTCCGTTCCCGTGATGTCGGAAGGCATCAGGTCAGGCGTGAACTGCACGCGCTTGAACTTGAGGTCGAGGACCTGCGAGAGCGTGGCGATAAGGAGCGTCTTGGCGAGGCCTGGAACGCCCATCAGAAGGACGTGGCCGCGGGCGAAGATGGCGGTCAGGACGAGTTCGATGACGTCCATCTGGCCGATGACGACCTGGGAGAGGTTCTCCTTCGCGAGCGCGAACTTCTCGTTCAGCAGCTTGATGAGCTCGACGTCGTCGGCGCTCATCTCGGGCGGGGGCGTGTTGTCGACCTTGATCGCGGTCTTCTGGGGCGGCGGCGGCGGAGTTGCCGGCTTCGGCGGCGCGACGATCTCCTTCTTCGGCTCCTCGATCTCGATCTTCGCGCTGACGCTTACGCCGAACTTGATGCGGTCGCCGGACTTGAGCCCGACGGTCGTTATCTTGTTCCCGTTGACGTACGTGCCGTTCGTGGACCCGAGGTCCTGGAGCATCCATGCGCCGTTCTTGCAGCACATGAACGCGTGGAGCGACGAGACGTCCGGGTCCTGGAGCGCGAGCTGGCACTGGCCGGGGTCGCGTCCGATCTTGACTCCCTGTTCGGGGAGAGCATACGCCTTGGTCTGGTTGTTGCAGGTTACCGTGAGCTTGGCTTTCATTGTCGTTTCCCTTCAAGATTAAATCAGATGCCCGCGACCTTTGGTAGTTTCGCGAAACTGCGTTTGAGATCTTCGTCCGTCGGCTCGTAGTCGCTCATCGTTCCGTCGTTGAACGCCTCGTACGCCTTCATGTCGAAGTAGCCGGTGCCGGTGAGCCCGAAGAGGATCGTCTCCTCCCTGCCCTCGGCCTTGCACTTGAGCGCCTCGTCGATCGCGGCGCGAATTGCGTGGCTCGACTCGGGCGCGGGGAGGATTCCCTCGACGCGCGCGAACTGCTGGGCGGCCGCGAACACGTCGGTCTGCTTCACGCTCACCGCCTCCATGAGCTTCTGGTCGTAGAGTTCGGAGAGAGTTGAGCTCATGCCGTGGAAGCGAAGCCCGCCGGCGTGGCTCGGCGAGGGGATGAAGTCGGCGCCGAGCGTGTACATCTTCGCAAGCGGGCAGATGCGTCCCGTGTCGCAGTAGTCGTAGGCGTACTTGCCGCGCGTGAACGACGGGCAGCTCGCGGGCTCGACGGCGACGATGCGGTAGTCCGCCTCGCCGCGCAGCTTCTCGCCCATGAACGGCGCGATAAGGCCGCCGAGGTTGGAGCCGCCGCCGGCGCAGCCGATGATCACGTCGGGCTTCACGCCGAGCTTTCTGAACGCCGCGCGCGCCTCGAGGCCGATGATCGACTGGTGCAGGAGAACCTGATTCAAGACGGAGCCGAGCACATAGCGGTAGCCAGGCGTCTTGACCGCCACTTCCACGGCCTCGGAAATCGCGCAGCCGAGCGAGCCGGTCGTGCCGGGATGCTCGGCGTTGATGAGGCGGCCGACATCGGTCTCCATCGACGGCGAAGGCGTCACGCTCGCGCCATAGGTGCGCATCACCTCGCGGCGGAACGGCTTCTGCTCGTACGAACACTTCACCATGAAGACGCGGCAGTCGAGCCCGAAAAACGCGCACGCCATCGAAAGCGCCGTTCCCCACTGGCCCGCGCCCGTCTCGGTAGTCACGCCTTTGAGCCCCTGCGCCTTCGCGTAGTACGCCTGCGCGACGGCGGAGTTGAGCTTGTGCGAGCCCGACGTGTTGTTGCCCTCGAACTTGTAGTATATCTTGGCCGGCGTGCCGAGCGCCTCTTCAAGGAAGTACGCCCTGACGAGAGGCGACGGGCGGAACATCCTGTAGAAGTCGCGAATAGATTTCGGAATCTTGAAAAGCGGCGTTGTCTCGTCAAGCTCCTGCGCGACAAGTTCGTCGCAGAACACGTGCGAAAGGTCCTCTGCCGTGCAAGGCGCCCCTGTCGCGGGATTCAGGAGCGGCGCGGGCTTCTTTTTCATGTCCGCGCGCACATTGTACCAACATTCAGGCAGCTCGTTCTCTTCGAGATATGTCTTATACGGAATCGTGTTCACAAACTTCTCCTTAAGACATAATTATACCAAAAATAGCTCAGTTCTACACAGGGATTTTTGCATCAAATCCGTTGTAGGCATTCATCGCCTTGTCTGGCCCCTCCGAAATGACGGCAGCAGCCGCCTTTGCAGCCGCCTCTACGACGCGGTCCATGACTGCGCGCGTCTCGGGATCGAACTTGCCAAGCACATGTCCGACCACATTCGACTTGTCCTTGCCGACGCCGAGCTTGATCCGCGCGAACGTGGTCGTGCCGAGTCGCTCGATTATGTTGCGAATGCCGTTGTGCCCGCCGCAGGAGCCCGCCTTGCGGATGCGGAGCTTGCCGACTGCGAGGTCGATGTCGTCCTGGATTACGATAAGGTCGGCCGCAGTCGCGTTGTGGTACTTGACGACAGGCGCGACCGATTCGCCCGAGAGGTTCATGAAGGTCTGGGGCTTTACAAGAAGGACGTTCTGGCCCGCAAGGGTCGCCCGCGTCATGAGGCACTTGAACTGCCGCTTCTCCTCCCAGGCCGCACCGCACTCGGCGGCGATGCGGTCAACGACTTCGAATCCTACCGAGTGCGGAGTGTTCGCGTACTGCGCACCGGGGTTCCCGAGTCCGACTACGACCTTCATTCGATCATTCGTGGTTGAAAAGATCGTTGATCGACTCGTTTAGGTGCGTGCGGCGAATCGCCTCGCCGATAAGCGGCGCGACGGAAAGCTGCGTGAGCTTGAAGGGAAGCTTCGCCGGATCGAAGCCCGCGCGGAGCGGAATCGAGTCTGTCACGACGAGCTCGTCGAGCTGGACTTCCTTCATCAGGCGCTCTACGCCCTTCTCGGTAAGCGGGAAGTGAGAGACAAACGCGTGCACCGACTTCGCGCCGTTGTCGCGGCACATCTTCGCCGCGGCGGAAAGCGTGCCGCCGGTCGCGGTCATGTCGTCGATCATGATGACGTCGTGGCCCTTCACGTCGCCGACGACCGAGAACGCGTCGACCGTGTCGCCGCCCGTGCGCTGCTTCGCGACGATCGCGAGGCCGCACTTCAACTTGCGGCTGTAGCCGTAGGCCGTCTTCGCCCCGCCCGTATCGGGCGCGACGACGATGGGGCTCGCCCAGTGCTGGTCGCGGATGTACTTGAGGATCACGGGCTCGGCCTTCAGGTGGTCGAGCGGAATGTCGAAGAAGCCCTGGATCTGGTTCGCGTGGAGGTCCATCGCGATGACGCGGTCAGCGCCCGCCTTCTGCAGGAGGTTCGCGATGAGGCGCGCGGTGATCGGAACGCGCGGCTGGTCCTTGCGGTCCTGGCGCGCGTAGCCGTAGTACGGGAGGATCGCCGTGATTCTCGCCGCCGAGCCGCGCTTCAGGGCATCCATAATTATGAAGAGCTCCATGTACGCCTCGTTCGGCGCGGGGGACCCAGACTGGATCACGAACACGTCGCGGCCACGCACCGAGTCGATCACCTGGCAGAACGTCTCGCCGTCGGGGAAGTGCTTGATGTCGATCTTGTCGAGCGGATGCCCGAGGTAGTTCGCAACCTTCTCCGCGAGCGGCAAGTTCGCCGTTCCGGAAAACACCATGAAGTCATCGTTCATAATTTCCTTCCTTTCAGAAATTGTTTGTATATTATACCACAAATGGCGCGGCGAATGAACCCCATCCCACCAATTGACTTCGCATTACCCGTTGAATGTTCATTGCCGTTCTCTGTTGCCCCGTGCTGGTTTGCCTTCCAGCGTGCGGCTTTGTTTCGGGCAACCGTGCTCGCCCTTTGAGGCGGGCGCCTTGCCCGTCCTTCGACCCGCTCGCCGTATACATATACGGCTTCGGGGTCGAGTCATGTGCAATCCGCCTCGCCTACTACCGTTCCACACGGCGATGCTCCCGCGCCTTTCGCTCGCCATCCGCGTCGCGATGCCGCGTCGCCGGAATACCGGCTCCTTGCCTCACTCGCGTCTGCCGGCGCAATCCGCGAACCGCATTCCCGCGTGTCACTCCGCTCAGCGCTCAGTCACTCTCCCCGCTTCCTCACCACATGTTAAACCACATCAAGCCACCACAACAGTTACTAACCGACATCTAACACCCCAATAGGCATTTTACGACGGCTCAGCGGGATCCGGTCGTTTATTCATTCGCGATGAAGGCCTTGAGTCGTCCTTTGAAAACTGAGTTCATTTCCATTTTGAACGACAACCTATCACCTGATTCATTGTCCCGTGAATAAATAGGAGATGCCACGATGCTTTCCATCTCATCTTTACTACGCGTACCAATCCCCACGACAAGAAACCACTTTGCCAGCAGACACTCCTGCGGGATTCTCCCACTCACGCGCAAAACGTTTCCCTTTTCAACAAACAATCCTCTCTCCTCTGCCGGTTCGTTTCCGACATCATTCGCTGTTGAGCAAAGCACCCATACCCCGTCTTTCATGAAATAAGTCGTTAGGGCATCTTTTGAACCAAAGACAAACACCCCTCTTTGCGAGCAATTCTCAAGCAAAAACTCAGCAACAACACATCTTTCACTCTTGTCAATGGAAATCAGTTTCAGATTCATAGAGATTGCCATCGCGCTCCCTTGCCTTTCAACAAAGTCGACGCGGCCAGTCGGGGTCAGGAAGTAGGTGTCGGGGCCGGGCTTGGGGATGCCGGAGCAAAAGATCTGCTTTGGGGACCTGTGCCACTTCACGATTTGTGACACGCCGTTCTTGTAATGGACAACGCCCATCTTCTCGCAGAACTTGAAGCAGACGCCGCCCCACTCCTTCGGGCAAGTCAGCTTCAAGGGCTGGTCTTCGTCCTGCGGACACAGAAGTTCGCGCGGATCGATGTTCGCAGTAAACAAGACGGGGAAACAATCGTCGTTCGGCGGATTGACGGCAATGCACCAGTCATTCGCATAGGGCCCAAAATCGCATGAACGCCCTACCGCACTGTCTTTACACTTCTTGCACAACGCCTGCACGAACTGTGTCGAATTCGTGCAGGAAGAGGCGTCTATCCAATCTTCACCTGACTCGGGCGAAAGGTTGTTCAACCTCATAGATTCATCCAATTCACGTCCGCGCATTGCCATTGCGTGTGATAGGGCATTTAGCGTCCTACGCTTATAAAAATATAAATCTGATAAACACGGCCCGACAAAGGCCAGCCACAGCACGCCCACTACAACTATGACAGCGCAGCCACAATGATCGGGTGCGTCATCGCCAGACATTTCGTTGAACCACCGACTTGATGATGGCAAATTGAGAAGGACAATCGGCGCAATTCCTAAGAGCAACGCCAGAAGTCCCACTGGCAACGCCGCCATGGAATCGCCAAACGAAATTACTGCACCAATCAAGCAAAGGCCCATGACAATCGTATTCGAAGCGAGAAACCACGTGCGCCGCCCGCGTCGCAGCGAAAACGCCATGCCAACTGGCAGCGACATCAGGCAAAGACCGAACAGAATCACAAATAGAATGCCAGAGACCGATTCGCTTCCGTCGCGACACGCAATCACAATCGAGAACGCAAACAGCAGAACGGCCAGCATTACATACATCCAGGCAATCGCCTCGACGATCACGACCGGCAATGGCTTCTCCAAATCATCCATGTCATCAGACCCCATGGGCTCTCGCGTGATTTCCTTATGCACCGTATTATATCACAAATTCCAGTAATGCGACGCGCGGCAAATCCGCGGGAAATCAGCCGCGCAAAGTCCCCGCTGGAAATCCGATTCACTGTTCGTGGTGCGGACAGTTCTCCTCAGGATGCGGAAGAGATAAAGCTGAAGTTTCGCGCACGCTCTGTTCGTCATTATCTCAACATAATTACAGACATTACATAAGATGGAACAAATGGGGAGACACCCCTTTGGCATAGCTCTTTTTATCGCCCTTCTCGATGTCTTCTTTCACTTTCCTCATTCTCAACGGCGTTTAGCGTATTATAGCGAAGCTGCCGCGGCAAAACCAAACACGGCAAAATGAGATCATGGCGCTGACGAAATCGCGGTGCTTTTGCCGCGAGGAAGTGGCAGGGGCGAATTAGGGACAAATAGCGTCAGTTAGAGTCGCGCAGCGGTCGCAAGGACGCGCGAATCGGCCATTTCTCGTGGTATCCCCCGAGCGCGAAGCGCGAGTCCGCGAAGCGGATGCCCTAGCAGGGGTGCGAGCACGGTTGCCCGAAACAAAGCCGCACGATGTCAGGCAAACATACAGAACAACACAGGACAGTCAGCAAGCCCTAAGACGAAACGAGCCCCGCCGCAGACGCGAGAGCGTGAAGCGGCGGGGCGGTTCTTCTCGCTGATCGCGTTAGAGTTCCTTGACCTTCAGGTTGCAGAAGGAGACGGTCGAGTCGCTGTGGTCCTGGAGGAGGATGCGCCCTTCCGGGATCTCGCCCCAGTCCTGCGGCTTGCCGGCGGCATCAATGCCCCAGTCGGCGTACTTCGACGCCTTCACCGCCGCCTTGAACGCGGGCGTGCCGCGGTCGTACTCAAGGACCTTGACGCCGTTGAGCCAATGCTCGACATGCGCGCCCTTCGCGACGATCATGCCGCTGTTCCACTCGCCGGGGCCCTTAAGGATGGAATCGGCGTTCGCGGGGATGATGTCGTAGAGCGAAGCGGACTTGCGGTTGCCGTCCTTGCCCTTGTCGGAATCGGGATGCCCGATCTCGAGGACCTGGTACTCCTCGCACGTGCCCTTGTTTAGCGTCTCGTCATAGAAGTACTTGACGCCGGAGTTCGCACGCTCCGTAAGGCGGAAGTCGAACTTGAACGCGAAGTCGCGATACTTCTTCGCCGTCACGATGTCTCCCCCGCCGCCGAGCTTCTGGTCCTCGGGAGGAAGCGGGAACCACTGCCCGTCGGGAGCGATGCCGTTGACGGGGCGCATCGTGAGAGTGCCGTCCTTGATGACCCAGCCCTTCTCCGGCGGCGCCTTGCAGCCGCTCTTCACGGCGAGCCACCCGTCGAGCGTCTTGCCGTCCCAGGCGAGAGTCCAGCCCTCGGCCTTCTCGGCGGCGGTGAGCGTGTTCGCGCCCTCTGGAGCCGGCTTCATCTTGGCCTTCACCTTGATCGTGTCGCATACGCCGCGCTCGTAGCCGATGCACTCGACGACGGCAAGGAGATTGTCGTCGAAGTCCTTCTCGTACTCAAGCGAGCAAACGCCGGTGTAGCCGACATCGGCGAACGCCTGGAATACGGGCACGAGGTCGATCTTGCCGCGCGGGAGCGGAACCGAACCGCCGTTCTTCTCGCCAATCGGGAAGTTCTTGATGTGCGCGTCGAAGATACGGTCGGCATACTTGCGGATTGTCGCAGCAGGGTCCTTGCCGCTACCATACTCCCAGCCGACGTCGATGCAAAAGCCGATGCGCGGGTCGAGGTCCTTGATGAGGTTCCACCCGTACTCCACGTCGGGATACATCTCTGGCGAGGACGGTCCGTGATTGTGGATCGCGTACTTGATGTCAAACTCCTTCACCAGCTTGTCGATCTCGAGAAGAAGCGCGCGCGAGCCGCGGCGCTTGTTCCACGAGTCCTTATCGTCGGTCGGCTCGTAAGGAACGCCGACGACTGTCCCAACGCCAAGGCGCTTGGCGAACTCGAACTGCTCGCGCAGCTTCTCCGCATCCTTGACATAGACTGGGCCGATTCCGTATGGAGTCACGCCGTATGACGCGCACTTCTCCTTGAACGCGGCTATGTCGGCGTCGGTCGCGGAGAACGGAAGGTGGAAGTCCTTTACGCAGAGATAATGGACGTCGGCCTTCTGCATGATCGAAAGCGCATCGTCGAGCGTACGCTTGTGGAACGTGAACCCGGCGACGCCGAGCTTGAACGGAACGGCGGCAAAGGCACCGAGCGAGGCAACCGCAGCAGCGGCAAGCAGTATCTTCTTCATAAGTTTCCTTTCAACTTTAAACTTCAAACTTCAAACTAATATGACTTACGCCATCGGCTTGAGGAACTTCTTGTAGTCGAGCCCCGCCGCCTTGAGCGAGAGCGAGAGGTCGAAGCGGCCACGCGCGAAAGGCGCGAGCAGCTTGTCCGCCTCGGCGTCGCCGGTGACTTCTTTCGCGGCATCCCACGAAAGCTTGCCCTCGGACTTGCCGCGGCCGATTTCCATGCACATCCGGCCCAGCGAGCAGAACGCCGTGGACCTGTGCGCGCCCTCGGCGTCGCAGACGGTGTACTGCGGATCCTCGCGCGCAACCGCCTCGAGGAAGTTGAGGAAGTGGTCGTCGGAAGTGAGGAAACGCTCGTTGCCGTGGGAAAGGACGTTGTCCTTGATCTCGGAAGGCTGGAGATCCGCGAGAAGCGACGGCTTCGAGGCCTCGAGCGGCCCCAGCTGGCCGGGCGCGACCTTCGGGTCGGGATCGCTCGGCGTTACCTTAACAGCGCCGCGCGTGCACCAGAGCCAGTCGCCGTTCTCGCCGATGAACTTGACGCCCATCTGGAACTTGTTGTTGACATGGACATCTGTGCCGCCGCAGTCGTAGTGGAGATCGTAGGTCGTGTGGACGTTCCAGAGCTTGTTGCCCGAGAGGTCCATCCACTCGCAAGTGCCGTGCACCGACGACGGGTCGCAGCCGAGGCCCCACGCCGTGATGTCGAGATGGTGCGCTCCCCAGTTCGTGATCATGCCCCAGCCGTAGGGCGCGAGCTGTATCCAGCCCGGACGGTCGCCGATGCGCTTGAGGTCGCGGGTGTGGCAGCGCGTCCAGTTGTAAGGCACGGTCGGGTCGGTCGGGCCGAGCCATGCGTCGTAGTTGAATGTCGCGGGAACAGGTTCCGGCCTGCGGTCGCCGCCGGAGTGGTCGCAGCCAATGCCGACTTCGACGCGCGCGATCTTGCCAAGGCGTCCGTTGCGGACGAGGTTAACGACCTTGCGGAACTGCGGGCGCGACCTTTGCCACGCGCCGACCTGCACGACGAGGCCCTTCTTCTTAGCTATGTTGGCGACGATGCGTCCCTCCTGAATCGTCTGTGCAAACGGCTTCTGCAGGAAGATGTGCTTCCCGGCGAGCAGGCAGTCGGTCGCGACGATGGCGTGCTGGTGGTCGGGGATGCAGAGGAGAACGGCGTCGATCGACTTGTCCGCGAGCATCTCGTGGTAGTCGCCGTAGGTCTTCACCTCCTGGACTATGCCCTGCTTTGCATACCGCTCCTCTATCACCTTCTTGCCGTAGGCCGCGCGCTCGGCGTCATACTCGCAGACGGCGGTCACGACGCAGCGGTCGGTGAACTGCTGCACTCCCGGGACGTCCATCGTATGCGCGATGCGGCCATAGCCGACCACTGCGACATTGATCTTCCTGTTGGCGAAGAAACCGCCGACACAACCGTTGAAAAGCATAGGCGCGGCACCGCTTGCAACCACGCTCGAAATGAACTGTCGTCTATTCATGAAAAAGTCTCCTTAAAGGTAATTAAGAAAAGTATATCAAAAACTTCACCGCCATTACAAACATCATTCCGTCATCACGATGGGCTTTATGTCGCCCTTTTCGTCGAAGTACATTCGGTCGAGGCACGTGACTCGGTGGTTCGGCGAAAGCGACGGAATCGGACGCCTGTGGTAGCAGATGTACCACTCGTCCGTCCCGGGGATGTTCAGGACCGAGTGGTGCCCCGCGCCAGTCGCGAGCGGACGCTTCGAGCCGAGCACCTTGCCCTTGAACTCGAACGGCCCGAACGGCGAATCGCCCACGCTGTAGTTGACGCAGTAGGAGTCGAGCGTCCATACTCCGCTCGAGTACATGAAATACCACTTGCCCTTGCGCTCGAACATGACCGACCCTTCGACATAGTCAGTCGGCGTCATGTCGCGCCACATCGTGCCTTTCCCGTCGAGCGGGAGAAGCGACTTGAAGTCGGGCGCGAGCTTGACGAGGTTGCAGCGACCCCAGCCGCCGTAAATCATGTACCATTCGCCCTTGTACTTGAAGACATACTGGTCGATTGGCTGCGCGCCGTTCCAGAACTGGTCGATGAGGGGCTTCCCGATAAGGTCGCGGTACGGCCCCTCGGGCTTGTCCGCGACTGCGACGCCGATGCCGCCGTACTTCATGTCGCCAAACGCGCGGACGACAGTTCCCGTGCGCGAATCGTCGACCGGATACGTGTCGTTCGCGGAGAAGAAAAGGTAGTACTTGCCGTCCTTCTCGTGCGCATCGGGCGCCCACATGCAGCGACGCGCCCACTTGACGTCCTTCGCGTCGAGCGCCTTCGGGTGCTTCGTCCAGGTCGCGAGGTCCTTCGACGAGAACACGTCG
>CACZHC010000015.1 GCA_902780865.1 uncultured bacterium | reverse complement strand
ATCTTCTTCGCGATGCTCGTCGGCGACGGCGGCTATGGCGCCTTGATTCTCGCGCTCACGATCTTCGGGTGGTTCAAGACGCGCAATCAGCGGACGCTTGTCGCAAAGAGCTGGCTTACGCTCCTGACAGTGTTCTCGTCCGCGACGGTTCTCTGGGGGCTGCTCTCGAACACCTGGTTTGGCGCGGGGATTCCGTGGTGCGCCGACTGGCCGACGGTGAAGTGGCTCGCCGACCCGAGCTACAAGAACATGATGCTTCTCTGCTTCACGATCGGCGTCTCCCACCTGATGATCGCGCGAATCTGGACTGGAATCACGATCATCAACGACCGCCGCTGCCTCGCGCAGTTCGGCTGGGCCGGAGTCGTCCTCTTCATGTATCTCGTCACGAACTCCATCGTCGGAATATTCTCCGGCATACCGACATGGGCGTTTTGGATGTTCGGGGTATCACTCGTCCTCGTCTTCGGCTTCACGCTGAAGGGCGACGAGCTGAAGACTCGCGGCGTCGAGCTCGGCATGCTGCCGCTCAACATCATGAGCGCGCTTGGCGACGTAATCTCGTATGTCCGCCTTTTTGCGGTCGGGCTCGCTTCCGTCAAGGTCGCCGAGAACTTCAACGACATGGCGCTTTCGATCTTCAACTGCACTGACATGATCTGGCTAAAGCCGGTTACCGCCATCGGCATGATACTCGTCCTCCTTATTGGCCACGGGCTCAACTTCGCCATGGCGGGGCTCTCGATTCTCGTCCACGCGGTGCGACTCAACACCCTCGAGTTCTCTAACCACAAGGGCGTGACTTGGGCGGGCTATGCGTTTAGTCCGTTCCGCAAAACATCCACTTGACCACCAAACTATCTAACCACTTAACAACACAGAAGGGAAAACACAATGAACGAAGCAGCATTGGTCATCGCAGGCGCAGTCGCCTGCTTGGGAATGAGCGCCGCGGGATCGGCGTTCGGCACCGGTTTCGCCGCGTCCGCCGCGGTCGGGGCATGGAAGAAGTGCTATGCGGCTGGCAAGCCCGCACCGTTCATTCTACTCGGTCTCGTAGGTGCGCCCATCACGCAGACCCTGTACGGGATGATTCTCATGTTCATCATGTTCATGAAGCGCGACATCGCCGGTGCCGGAGTTCCCTGCATCATCCTCGGCATCTTCGCCGGGCTCGGCATCGGGCTTTCCGCGCTCTTCCAGGGTCGTGCTGCAGCAGCAGCTTGCGACGCGCAGGGCGAGACTGGGCAGGGCCTCACGAACTACTTCGGCGTTCGCGATCATCGCGATCATGTTCATCAAGTAAATGCGCCTGAGCCCTAAATGGGGATGGTTCGCGGCGTTCACGGCGGTCTTCGCCGTGTGCGCCGCTATTGTCTTTTGGGGGTCGTGGGGCCCAAACATGGGATTTGTCGCTCCAGACAACGACATTTTCTTTCCTAATTCATATAGCGACACGCTCCTAAACTGGTGGAACATGTTTGCGACTACGGGCAAAGCGCATCCATTTGATGTGCTTTGGTCCGGACTAATTGGATCTCCGTTGACTTGCTGTCAACTGCGATATGTCGTTTCTTCGTATTTCGGTGCGCTGGCAATGGCTTGGTTTTTGCATGGGCGTGGTCTTTCGCCCATTTCCTCGTATGGCGCTGGCCTCCTGTTCGCGTTTTCTGGATATGGACTGACGCTGTATTCTGCGGGGCATGGCAACTGGTTTGTGTGGATGAGCTATGGTGTGTTCGCTTTCGGTCTTCTTGATCGTGCCATTAAGGGGCTTGGGTTCCGCTATTGGGCATTGCTTGGCCTTGCCGAAGCATGGGCTAGCTTCTATGCTCCTGATGTCTGGCTTTTGTTTGCGGTCTTTTTAGCTGGATATGCAGTGTTTCTCTTTGTGCAGAGTCGCGCTTTCCCCATGAAAGGTGTTCTCGTAGCTGCGGTGGTTTTTCTTGCAGTTTCCGCACCAAGTCTATATTCTGCTTTTGCCAAGGACCTTTCGAGTCGAGACGAACAGATAGAAAAATCAAAAAGCGCTCCTTCGGTTGGCGATGGCAAAGAAGATGCCGATGCACGGTGGATATTCGCAACAAACTGGTCGCTTCCACCTAAAGAGACATTGGAGTTCTTTGTTCCACGTATCAATGGTGACACAAGCTGTCCTCTGACGCTCTCAATAGGACGGCAGCTGGGCACGGGCGTCAAGCCATATACTGGCGCTTTGGGTCGTCCATATGGCGCTACCGCTGGCAACTACCGCCAGCATTCGCTCTATGTTGGGTTGGTCACTTGCCTGCTGGCACTTCTTGGCATCGTCATGGCGATTGTTTCTTGGAAGTCTGACATGCGGTGTGCGTCTAACGACAAGGAGCGGCTTGTATTTTTCGATAATCGTACGACGCTTGTCTTTTTTGTTGTCGCGGCAGTCCTCTTCTGGCTTTTCTCCTTGGGGCGTTATTGCGAGCCAGTCTATCGACTTGTCTATGCAATGCCGTTCGGTGACTACTTGCGGGCGCCCGTAAAATGGCATCATCTCACGGAATTTTGCATTGCTGTTCTTGCCGGCTTTGGAATAGAGCGTGCCCTTTGTCTTTTGCATAGGATGAAGTTCTCTCGGATTGTCGTTGCAGGCATCGTTTTGGTTGGCGCGTTCAACCTTGCCTACATTGCCCATTTGTACTGTGCGCCGATTGACTATTCAAGAGCGATTCTCAAAAGGTGTTCTTCTCGCCTGGCGGTCCTGTCTCGGCAACAGTTTATGCAGCCTCAGTTGGCGGAATTGGTTAGAGGGGGATATGTTGTTTCCGTGGCAAATTGGATTGGAGGAAACGATGCCTTGCTTGTGCAGGTTTTGGAACCCACCAGGCCGCTAAAGCCCGAACCTGTCAAGACCATGCCGTTTTGCCTCGGACTGGTTTCGGTGTTTTCTGCCATTATCACTATAGGTGTGTCTATAAAGTCAAGTCGGGGAGGTGCAGAATGAAACAATCCGTTTTGATTCAAGTCGGAATATGTATGATTCCTGTGTTGCTCTTTGGCGGCGGGAGGCCAGTGTTGCAATGCTCGTTCGATTCGGATGGTTCCCTGTCGCGACCCGAGGTGGGCGACCCTGCCGTTGTCGCTCGTCAAGTTGCATTTTGCGACGGAGTGAAAGGGCAGGCTCTTCAAGTGAAACAAGGCAGCGGTTGCGTTGGCTTCCCTCTGCCCAAGGGGCTTCCTGTCGAGCGAGGGGCAATAGAATTTCATGCTCGCATTGACAATCCGCGCGACTGGTACCGTGATGCAGGTGACCCAACGTTTTTTAGCGTGTTTGACTCCGCTACCACGAACCAAATGGTTATGGCCTTCGAGATTAACGCGAATAACGGTGTTGCAAAGAGCGGATGGTATTTCCGAATGAATCACTTGGGATGGATCACTTCCCTCCCGGGCTTTAGCTGGAGGATAAGCTACAAGACCTGCTTCCCAAACAGTGACCCAAAGGGATGGCACCATTATTTGATACAGTGGAACCTCGCAGGGTTGCAAGGCGGACGCGACTTGGCGCGTGTCTTTGTCGATGGGGAACAAATCCTTGCCATCAATGGGGATTTCGAACACTCGCATGTTGACGCAGAAGCAGTTGAGAAGTTTCGCAAGGCAATGTCCCAGCCGTGCATGCTGTTCCTTGCGCGCGAGTTCCACGAGCAAGGGCAGAACCATTGTGACTATGCGGTTGATGAGTTGCGCATATGGCAGGATGAGAACGGGGATGGCCTGGCTGCGAAGCCCGCTGCCGAAAAGCGAGTCCTCAAGTTAAGCGATGGACCGGATGTCGCTGCGGCGAAGAGGCTTGTGAGAGCGGCTTCGGGGGATGAACGGTGGTTTGTCGGCATGCCTCTTTCGCAGGACGCGCTTCCGGATGCCCGTGATGCGACAATTGAGGTGTCAGGTCTTCCTCCAGGGGTTGTGTTTGATGCTAAGAAGCGTTGTTTTACGGGAATTCCGTCCAAGGGCGGTGTCTTTGACATTGTGATGCGCATTAGCCGAAAGGGGCAGACGACGACGATTCGCAAAAAGACGACTGTCGGCAACCTTCCGGGCTGGACGAGTGGAGTGTTCGCAGGTGGAGGCAAGAACGGCACGGCGCTGTTTGTTATAGGGGAAGACGGAATCCTCGCCGGACGTTGGAAGACGGTTGACAATGTCTGGACCATGCGCGCCGGAGGATTCTCTTCGTATGACGAAAAGGGAGAAAAGTGCAGGATGAAAGTCTTGTCCTCTTGTGGCAGTGAGAGTCGCAACCTCGACTTGGAGATTACGCCGGATGGTGTCAAGTGCGCAGATTTCTCGGCGTGGACTTGTGAGTGGGAGAGCAACCCCGAATGGGGGGAAGTTGCGTTGCGTCTGGACGGAAAGACCTGCCGTGTCTCCGAAGATGATTGCGTGTTTAAATTTGAAATTCGCGACAAGGGCGTAGTGGATGTTACCTGCACCGCTGGCGGGAAGGCATATAAGTCTTCTGCGGTGCTGATCCCGGTGATGGATGACAAGCTCGAGTACAGGGTGTTTGTCTGCATGCCCAAAGATAATGACGGCTTCAAGGGTTATTGCGGAGAATTTGTTTTCGACGGCGAGAACCTTGGCGAATAATGGTGGAGTAATTTTTTCAGGAAAGGGTTTTTCGTGAATAAAGTCTGCATAATTGGTGGCTGTGGTCACGTGGGAATACCTCTAGGCCTTGCGTTTGCCTCAAAAGGGAAGGATGTCACGCTCGTCGACGTCAACCCCAGGGCGGTGGAAGCAATTAGCGCCGGGCGATTGCCTTTCAAGGAAGAAGGAGCCGATGCGTTGCTAAAGGCGCATGTGGGGAAGAACCTGCATGCGACGTCAGACGTTTCGGTCGTAAAGAAACAAGATGTCGTCGTCTTCGTCACCGGAACTCCTGTCGACGAGCATCTCAATCCGAAGATACACGATGTCGTCAAGGTGCTTGACGCCTATCTTCCGCTCCTCAACAAGCGGCAGCTTGTCATCTTGAGGTCAACGATATTCCCCGGAGTCACACGGATTGTCGAGGAAAGACTCAAGGCGAAACTGGGCGCGGCCAATCTTGCGTTTTGTCCCGAGCGCATCGTGCAAGGGAAGGGTATTGAGGAAATCTTCAACCTTCCGCAGCTTGTCTCTGGCGTAAACAAGAAGGCAGAGAACGCTGCTGCCGCGCTCTTCGCCTCAATTGCGCCTAAGATCATCCGCATCAAGCCGGAGGAAGCCGAGCTTGCGAAGCTTATGACAAACGCCTGGCGTTACCTTGAGTTCGCCATCGCCAACCAGTTTTACATGATGGTCGAGAAGCAGGGTCTTGACTTCTATCGCATCCTTGAGGCCATGAAGGACGACTATCCACGGGCCAAGCATTTTGCCCGCGCAGGACTCGCTGCTGGTCCATGCCTCTTCAAGGATACGATGCAGCTCTCTGCGTTCCATAGCAACGAGTTCTTCCTTGGGCACTCCGCGATGCTCGTTAACGAAGGTTTGCCTAACTTCCTCGTTTCGCAGCTTGAGGCCAAGATGGGATCTCTCAAGGGCAAGACGATTGGCATTATGGGCCTTGCATTCAAGGCAGATAACGACGATATCCGCGAGTCTCTTTCTTTCAAAGTTAAGAAGCTCCTTGAGATGAAGATGGCCGAGGTGCTCGTTACTGACGAGTTTGTTTCCGGCACGATGCCGCTCAAGAAATTCATGAAGGAGGCCGACGGCGTCATTCTCGGCGTTCCACATTCCGCTTATCGTAAACTCAAGGTTAAGAAGCCCTTTGTCGACTGCTGGGGCTGCTGGAGGTAAAAATGAAGATACTGGTCACTGGTTCTGCCGGATTCATCTGCGGATATCTCGTAGAGGAGCTTCTCAAGGCTGGGCATGAAGTTGTCGGCATCGATAACTTTTCGAAATATGGGCCTGTAAAGAAGAGCTACGACAACCATCCGAACTACCACTTCACGCGTGGTGACGTGAAGGATTTGGACCTCATGAAGTCGCTTATCAAGGACTGCGACCAGGTGCTTGGCGCGGCGGCGATGATCGGTGGCATTTCCTACTTCCACACATTCGCCTATGACTTGCTTGCCGAGAACGAGCGGATCGCGGCGGCGACCTTTGACGCGGCGATCTGGGCCAAGCGGAACGCGAAGCTGAAGAAGATCAACGTGCTTTCCTCGTCAATGGTCTTCGAGAACACCGATATCTACCCGACGCCAGAGACAGAGGCACGCAAGTGCCCGCCGCCCTCAAGTACTTACGGCTTCCAGAAGCTAGCGTGCGAATACTTTGCGCAAGGTGCGTGGGAGCAGTACCAGCTGCCTTATACCGTGATCCGTCCGTTCAACTGCGTTGGCACCGGCGAGAAACGGGCGCTCTGCGACAAGGAGATTGAGAGCGGCAACGTAAAGCTTGCCATGAGCCATGTCGTGCCGGACCTTGTGCAGAAGGTCTACAAGGGCCAGGATCCTCTCCACATATTAGGAGCTGGCAACCAGGTGCGTCATTATACCTATGGCGGAGATCTCGCGCGTGGCATCCGTCTATGCATCGAAAAGTCAGAGGCCGTCAACGAGGACTTCAATCTCTCGACGCCTGTCTCGACTACAGTGTTGGAGCTGGCCGAAAACATCTGGAATCGCTACCACAAGGGAGCGAAGAAGTTTGCATACACGAGCGACGAGCCATTCAAGTATGACGTCCAGAAGCGTGTTCCTTGCGTTGATAAGGCCGAGCGGCTGCTTGGCTTCAAGGCGGACACTTCGTTGGATCAGATCCTCGATGAGGTCATTCCCTGGATCGAGGAGCAGATCAGGATTGGCGGAATTTGAGTGCGAGCGTCACTATAGTAGTCCCTGTATATAACGAAGGGGACAACATCAAGACGACTTTGGCTGAGCTTGATGCGAAGACCACTGTCGACGCCGAGACTTGGCTTGTCTACGACAGTGATGAGGACTCGACCCTTGCGCCGGCCCGTGAGCTCGAGGGCAAAACGCGCATCCCGTTCCGTCTTGTAAAAAACAAGTATGGGCGTGGGGCGCTGAATGCCATAAAGACTGGGCTTGAGGACGCGAAGGGGGAGCTTGTCGTTGTAACGATGGCAGATCTTTGCGATCCGCCGGAGGTCGTCAATGATATGGTGGCTGCAGCGGAGAGGGAGGATGCCGACATTGTATGTGCTTCTCGTTACATGAAAGGTGGGCGGCAAATTGGCGGGCCTAGGTTCAAAGGCTTTCTCTCGCATACGGCGGGGAGGCTTCTTCATTGGTTTGCACGGTTGCCGACGCATGATCCAACCAACAGCTTCAAATTATATCGAAAGTCGTTTCTAGACCAGGTCAAGATTGAGTCGACCGGCGGATTCGAGCTTGGCCTTGAGCTTGTTGTCAAAGCTCATCTTGCTGGGCGGCGCATTGTTGAGGTTCCCACAACATGGCGCGACCGCGTTGCCGGCAAGTCGAACTTCAAGCTGTGGAAGTGGTTGCCGAATTATATGCATTGGTTTTTGCGGGCATTTGTTAAGTCGTGGAAACCGATAGTCACCATTTCTCTTTTTGTGGCTCCAGTCGTGCTTTTCTTCACCTGTGTCGCGCTTTATGCATGGGATGCGCCTTGGTGGGACGATTTTCAAACAACACTGATGTATCTTGGCGGGGGCTTCCCTGAGCGGTTGCGTCATATTGCTGATTTTCATAATGAGCATCGGTTGATCATTCCGCGGCTTGTGTTTGAGGTATTTGACCTATATCCAGGTTTTTTCCCTTTCTTGGCATGCACGGTATTTGGCGACATAATCCTTCTTGGATATGTATTTGCCCTAGGCGTTTTGTTTTTGCGTAAGGGTTTGCTGTTGTATTTTATTCCTTTTGTCTGGTTGTTCCTAGACTTGGGGAATTGCGAGAATACACTTTGGACGTTAACGTCGATACAAAGTCATGCAGTGTTGCTTTTCTCTCTTGCTTCGATGTTGGCATTTGCTCGTAGATCAAGCATTCGGTATTTAGCCCTTTCCATTTTCTTCGCTGTATGTGCAACTTTGACGAGTGCGTCTGGAATAGGAGTGTGGCCGGCGCTTCTTATTGCCGCGCTCTTGGACGGGAAGGGTTTTGGTGGCCTTGTCGCAGTTGCGGTATCTGCAATCGTCGTGGTTGTCCCGTACATGCAAGGATTCCATGCGGCGACTGTTGCTCATGTTGAGTATTCGCAATGGACACTTATTGGCATGGCTGATTTTACGCTTTGCCTTCTCGGGAACCTCGCTCCAATAGCGCCTGTAGCACGTCTTTTGGGTGCGATTTCGTGCGGATTGATAGTGGTTATTCTTTTAAACTTCCGGAAGTTTGCCCATAATCCGGTATTCTGGTTTTTGCTGTATCTTCTTTCTGTTGTTGCGGCGGGGGCCCTATGCCGAAGCTCGATGCCAGGGGCGGGCCTTTTCTACCGGCTTGAGATAATTGCAATATCTATATTCTGTTGTGAGTGCTACTTGGTAGCTCAGATAGTGCACTGCACACGTATTGAACGGACTTTTCGGCTGCTCATGCTCGTTGCGATACCTGTTGCTATTGTAGCAAACATTCTTGCTATTTTCATGGGGGCACCTACTTTGAGGGAGCGCAAGGCGGAAATTGAGGGCGGCTTTCGTGCCTGGCCAGGACAGCGCGATAAATTGGTTCATTATGACCCTGTTGACGCTGATCGTATTATGCAGACGTATGTAAATCGCAAGTTTGGCGGGACATTGCCCAAGCAGAACAATAGGCAAGACAAGGGTGTGGAGAGTAAGTGAGTCCTGCTGCGATATTTTCTGGCTCTGCTAAGCGCGAGGAGTTCTTCGCTCTTGCGGCGCGCATCTTCGGCGTCGAGCGCGGCGAAATTGACGAGACGACGGCGTACGAGTCAATCCCGGGATGGGACAGCGTGAACCATTTGCGTCTTGTGATGGAAACTGAACGCGAGTTCGGCGTCAAGTATCCGCTCGAGAGGATTCCGTCGCTAATGACGCTCAACGATTTTATTTCATAGGAGGTGTTATGAAGACTGCAACGGTTAGACTTGTTTTCGGCGCGCTCATGGCCGCCGCTCTTGCGACGGGATGCGCGTCGTCGAGGTATCCGGCGAACGCAAAGCTGAAGACTGGCTCTGGCCCTCTCGTCCAGGCGCACCGCGGCGGGCGTTTTGAATACGACGACAACGCCCTTGGCGGTTTCAAGATGTGCCGCTCGCGCGGGATAAAGGGGTTTGAGCTCGACGTGCGCTACACAAAGGACTGCGTGCTCGTGGTGATGCATGACGAGAGCTTGGATCGTACCACCAACGGAAAGGGACGCGTAGAGGACACGACTTTCTCTGATCTCTGCAAGCTGCGCCTCAAGAAGTCTTCCGAGCAGGTGCCGTCTCTTTCGGAAGTGCTTATGGCGATGGGTAGCCGCGAGGATATTTTCGTTGAGATCGAGATGAAGGCCGGCCCGAGCGAATTCTATACGCCATACGTTCTTGAGGACTACTGCCGCCGATTGAATGACATGACCAAGGTGCTGATGAAGCCGGGGACGTATGCGTTCACTTGCTTCAACGAGAAGACGCTTGCGACGATGCGCAAGGTCGATCCCGACGCGCCGCTTGGTTTTATCGTCGGCGGTCCGCTTGAGGACGCGCACATTGCCAAGGCGAAGGAGCTCGGCTGCTGCAGCGTCGCGCCGCGCGTTGGCACGACCAAGGAGATGGTGGAGAAGGCGCACAAGGCGGGGCTGACGGTTTGCCTGTGGATGTGCCAGGACAAGGCGACATGGGACGAGTGTGCGGCAGTTGGCGCCGACCGCGTCACTACCGACTTCCCTCTCAAGCTCACCCGCGAGGTGGAATAAGGACCTTCGCTCCACCGCTAACTTCGCCGCGCCGCCCGATGGCGAGGCCTGCGCCCGACCTGCTCGCCGAGCCGCGCCGCCCGATGGCTCGCGGGGCTCTCGTTCGGCTACAGGGTCGCGACGGCTCTCACACATCAGACAATGAACCGAGTTTAGTCTGCCGTGCCTCGGCGCATATCACTGGTTGCGTACGCAAGTCACTCTTACGCCTGCGACCTTCCGCCTGCCTCACCCGCGACCATCGGCTCGGCTTGGCTCAGAGGCCGGAGAGCCGACTGGCGCACGAGAGCACGTTTGTGGGCCCGACGTGATTTTGACGTGAAATATCCGCCGGGCGAAGCCCGCTTGCGAAGCAAGTCGCTAGAGCGGTGCGCGCGCGTCAAAATCATGTCGGTGGGGTGCCCGCAAACTGCGGGTCGGGCGAGCAGGTCGGGCGGCGCGGCGAAGTGGGAAGGTCGGGCGCAGGCCTCTGAAACGACTTAAAATTCGCTCTTGCGCGAATTGAGCCAGTTTTGGTATAATTTGCGCCGTTTTGCCGCGGAGGGTAGCGACGAGTGTCGCGAGAGTATGCGGTCAGATTACCAGAAAAGGCATAAGATGGATCAAATAAGGATCAAGGCGGAAGCGCGTACCGAACAGGGTACGGGCGCTGTCCGCCGCCTTCGCCGCACGGGGATGATTCCCGGTTCGGTGATGAAGATGAAGAAGGGCGGCACTGAGCTCATAAAGCTCCCTGCGCACGACTTCATGATGGCGACGCGCGGCCACGCGAGCAAGCAGCTCCTGGTCACGCTCGATCTCGACGGCAAGGAAGTTCCCGCGCTCATGCGCGAAATGCAGAACGACGTCCTCGCCGGTACACCAATTCACGTTGATTTCAGCGAAGTGTCGCTGACCGAGAAGGTCCGCGTCACGGTTCCGCTGTATCTCGTGGGCGAACCTGTCGGCGTGAAGCTCGGCGGCGGCGTTCTCGAACAGACGCTTCGCACGATCGACGTAGACTGCCTGCCGACCGACATCGCGGAGAAGTTCGAGGTCGACGTTTCGGCGCTCGGTCTCGACCAGACGCTGTTCGTCCGCGACCTCAAGCTCGGCGAGAAGCAGACCATTGTCACGCGCGGCGAAGTTCCCGTGGCGGTCGTAAAGGCCCCGGATGACATTCCTGCGGCCGGTGGCGCTCCTGCTGCCGCTGCGGCCGGTGCGGCACCCGCTGCTCCCGAGGTCATCAAGAAGGGCAAGGAAGAGGAGGCCGCTGCGGCCGACAAGAAGGAGGAGAAGAAGTAATGAAGAAGTACGATGCTCTCTACATCTTCGTCGGTATCGCGAAGGAAGACGTCCTCGAGGCGAATCTCGAGAAGGCCCTTGCGGAAGTGACCCGCGTCGGCGGAAACGTTCTGGAGAAGGTTTCCCTCGGTCGCCGTTCGTTCTCTCGCCCGATGGGCAAGCGCGACAGCGGCGTCTATGTCAAGGTTCGCATGGAGCTCGATCCCGCCAAGGTCGACGAGCTCGTCAACCGCTACCACCTCGTCGAAGAGGTGTTCCGGGTTCAGATTCTCGCCGTCGACGAGCGCCGTGAGGCGAAGATCGCCGCCGAGCGCGCGGCCCGCGCCGAGCGCCAGGCAAAGAAGGACGCCGCCGCTGCGGCCGCGGCTCCTGTCGCCGAGGAAGCGTAACCTTACAGGAGAACTGAGATGGCCTCCTTCAACAAGGTGATTCTGATGGGCAACCTGACGCGCGATCCAGATGTTCGCGCGACCGGATCGAGCGGCATGAAAGTCGCTCGTCTCGGCCTCGCCGTCAACGAGCGCAGGAGAGACCGCAACGGGCAGATGCAGGACTTCCCCGTGTTCGTCGACGTAGACGCATGGGACAAGCTCGCTGAGCTCTGCGGCCAGTTTCTCGTCAAGGGAAGCCCGGTCCTCGTCGAGGGCCGCCTTCAGATGGACACCTGGGAGAAGGACGGTGTCAGGCACCAGAAGCTCAAGGTCAGGGCCCTTGCGGTCAAGTTCCTTGCGCCAAAGGGCGAGACGAGGCCTCAGCAGCCCGGTAGCGCCCAGAGGCCGGAACCCCCGGCGGTCCAGCCCAACGCACTGGAGTCCGATCCCGACGACATCCCGTTCTGATAAAATCTAAATAAGGAACCAATAAAATGGCTTTCAAGAAATCCAACAGCTCGGCAGGCGAGGAATTCGCCGCCCGCAAGCGTCCCGCGCTCGGCCCGAACGACCAGATCGACGTGAACGACATCGAGACGCTCAAGTACTACATCACCGACTACGGCAAGATCCTGCCCGCGCGCATCACCGGCGTCACCGCCGCGCAGCAGCGCCAGATCCGCCAGGGCGTCAAGCGCGCCCGCAACATGGGCCTCATGGCCTAAGCGGAAGGAGATACGCCATGCATATCGAAGTGATGCTTATGGACAACGTGAAGAAGCTCGGCAAGGCCGGCGAGATCGTCAAGGTCGCCCCGGGCTACTTCCGCAACTATCTCGCCCCCAAGGGGCTCGCCTCCGTCGCGACCGAGGCCGCGAAGCGCCGTCTCAAGAAGCTTGAGGCCGAGCGCGCCGCCCGCGCCGCCGAGGAGAAGAAGGCCGCTCTCGCGGTCGCCAAGAAGCTCGAGGGCCTCGCCCTCACCGTTTCCGCCAGCACGACGGACGGCAAGAAGCTCTACGGCGCCGTCAGCGTGACCGACCTCCTCGCGGCCATCGAGGCCCAGCGCGGAGTCAAGATCGAGCGCGGCCAGTTCTCCCTCGAGGAGTCGCTGCGCGAGGTCGGCGAGTACGAGGCCAAGATCGATCTCGGCCACGGCGTCTTCGCCAAGTGCAAGATCACGATCCTGGACGAAGGCGCGACCGCCTAACTCCAGGGGCGATCTCGCCCAAGTCGCCGCTGCGAAGTGCGCCCACCGGCGCCCCGCAGCGGCGGTTCTTTTTTGCATAATTTGCCCCACCTCGCCTCGGGCTATTGGAATTTGGTATAATATTGCAAACATTCCATAGAGGTTTTTCATGGCAAGACTTACGGACATTGGCTGGAACGAGTTTCACGCGCTGCCGCTCGAGGCGAAGCGTCCATATCTTGAAAGGGTCGAAGGCGAGGGAATGCCCTACCATACGCTCTTCGCCCAGCAGTTCGACAGACCCATTCTCGAACGGCTTTGCGCCCTCGCGAACCGAATCAGGTTCATCAACAAGTCGAAGGAAGGCGCTCTTTACCTCAAGAACGTCCTCGCGCACAAGCGCGCGATGCTCTACTTCTCCCAGCCGAGCTCGCGTACGTTCCTCTCTCATCTCGCGGCGTGCCAGATCCTCGGCGTCACGACCGGCTCCGTGCGCGACGCGGCGACCTCCTCCGAGTTCAAGGGCGAGAGCCACGAAGACTCGATCCGCACGTTCTCATCTTACTTCGACATGATAATCATGCGCTCGCCAGAGCAGGGGCTAGCAGAGAAGATGTCGTGGGAGCTCTCGAACTCGTCGCGCCCAATTCCGATCCTCAACGCCGGCTCGGGCAAGGACCAGCATCCGACTCAGGCGCTTCTCGACATCTACACGCTCTTCAGGTCCTTTGAGGACAAGGGTAGCATAGACGGCAAGACAGTCGTTTTCTGCGGAGACTTGATGCGCGGACGCACGGTTCGCTCGCTCTCCTATCTTCTCACCAACTTCAAGGACGTCCGCCAGGTGTTCGTCGCGCCGCAGGAGCTCCAGGTTCCCGACGACGTCATTGCGGTTCTCAAGGAGAAGGGCGTCGAATTCGAGGTGTCGGACGATCTTCGCGCGGCTGTGCGCATTGCCGACGCCGTCTACATGACGCGCATCCAGGACGAGTGGGACGAGTCGAAGGGAGCTTCCGCGAAGATCGACACGTCGCGCTTCAAGTTCGGCGCCGAGGAACTCAATCTTCTCCCCAAGGACGGCATAATCATGCACCCGCTGCCTCGCCGCGACGAAATTGCGACATGCTGCGACCACGATCCGCGCGCAATGTACTGGCGCCAGATGAGAAACGGCATGTGGATACGCGCCGCCCTCATCGCCTCCACGTTCGGCTTTGAGAGGTCAATTATGGACTGCGGCTATTGACGCCTACCCAAGCTAAGGCATCCGCTTCGCGGACAGCCTTCGGCTGGGGATACGCGTCTCTGCGCCTCTGCGTTAAAAATTTTAGAATTTCTAGGACAGATCAATAATGCAAAATCGCAAATATAGACTGCTTGTTATAAATCCCGGCTCTACCTCTACCAAGGTGAGCCTTTTCGAAAACGAGACGTGCCTTTTCGAGAAGAGCCTTTTCCATGACTCGTCGGTGCTTCTCGCGTTCCCCCATGTAAACGACCAGGTGCCGTTCCGCAAGGGCGTGATCCTCGACATGCTCTCCGCAGAGGGCGTAAGCCCACGGTCGATCGACGCGTTCGTCGGGCGCGGCGGCAGTGCCTGCACGCAACCAGGCGGCATCACGGCGATCGACCAGAAGCTATACGACGACACGGTCGCTGCGGTCGGCGGTTCCGAGCATCCCGCGAAACTCGGCGTCATGCTCGCCTGGACCTTTGCCCAAGAATACGAGAAGCCGGCGTTCACCCTCAATCCAACAAATGTCGACGAATACTGCGACTTGGCGCGGCTCACCGGCATCAAGGGTGTCTACAGAGTCTCGCACTCACATGTCCTCAACCAGAAAGCCGTTGCCGAGTACCACGCCTCGAAGCTCGGCAGAAAGTACGAGGAATGCAATTTCATCGTCGCGCACATAGACGGCGGCATCACTGTGTCGGCGCACGAACGCGGTAAGATGGTCGACGGCAACATGGGTGCCGATGGCGAGGGCGCGTTCACGCCGACTCGCATCGGCTCGGTTCCGGTTCTCCAGCTTCTTGACTACATCGAGGCGCACTCCATCGCGGACGTGCGGCTAAGATGCTCGCGTGCGGGTGGTTTCGTCGACCTCTTCGGCACTTCCAATTCCGATACGATACACGCGCTTGTCGACAAGGGCGACAAGAAGGCTACGCTCGTCTGGAACACGATGATCTACCAGATCTGCAAGATGATCGGCGAAATGTCGGCTGTCTTGTGCGGAAAGGTCGACGCGATTCTCCTCACAGGCGGGCTCGTCCGATTCCAGGACATCGTCGACGGCATCAAGACGCGCTGCGGTTTCATCGCGCCAATCGAGGTCTATCCCGGCGAGATGGAGCAGGAGGCGCTCGCGTTTCCCGCGCTCAAGGTCCTCCGCGGCGAACTAAAGCCGCTGACCTATTCCGGCCGCAATGTCTGGCCCGGCTTTGGCGACATCGGGCTGTAAGGGCGAGGCGGAAATGACATCAAAGGTAGGCGTGGCGACGGCTGTCGGGATGCTCGTTTGCAGCAACCTCTTCATGACTTTTGCGTGGTATTGGCACTTGCGGCTGCAGAAGCCGGGCGAGTCGAGCTGGCCGGTCTACGCGATAATCCTTATCAGCTGGCTAATCGCCCTCGTCGAGTACGTCATCGCGGTGCCCGCCAACAGGCTTGGCGCGGCGAGTGGGCTCAACGTGGCGCAGCTTAAGATCATACAGGAAGTGATAACCGTCTGCGTGTTCGTCCCGTTCATGCTGCTCTTCATGGGCGAGAAATGGCGCTGGGACTACCTCTGGGCCTTTTTCTGCATGGTCGGAGCCGTGTATTTCGTAAATCGTGCGAGATTGTAAAGGGAGAAAACCCGATGAACCTGGTAGAGAAGATCAAGGAAAAGGCACGGGAGAGCGTCAAGCGCATCGTGCTGCCTGAAGGCGACGAGCCGCGCACAGTCGCGGCGGCGAAGATCGTCAAGGATGACTGGATTGCAGAACCGATCCTCCTTACGCCAGAGACAATCGCGGCAGATGCGCCGCGCCGCGAGCGCTACGCCGCGGCGCTATACGAGCTTCGCAAGGCGAAAGGGCTTACCGAGGAAGCGGCCGCAAAGCTCGCGGCCGACCCGATGTACTACGGCATGATGATGGTGAAGATGGGCGATGCCGACGGGCTCGTTTCCGGCGCCGTCCATTCCACAGGCGACATGCTGCGCCCCGCATTGCAGATCATCAAGACCGCTCCCGGCATGAAGCTCGTCTCGTCGAGTTTCCTGATGGAGTGTCCCGACCGCTCTCTTGGCGAGGACGGGCTTCTAGTCTACGCCGACTGCGTCGTCAATCCCTGCCCGACGGCGGAGGAGCTCGCGCACATCGCAATCGCGTCCGCGGAAACTGCGCGGACTCTCTGCGGCATTGCCGAGCCGCGTGTCGCGCTTCTTTCCTTCTCGACGAAAGGGAGCGCCAGCCACGCGCTTGTAGACAAGGTGCGCGAGGCGACGGAAATCGCGCATTCGCTCGCGCCAGATCTCGCGCTTGACGGCGAGATGCAGTTCGACGCGGCAATCGTCCCCGAGGTCGGGGCGTCCAAGGCAAAAGGGAGCCCTGTCGCGGGTCGCGCGAACGTCTTTATCTTCCCCGACTTGCAGGCGGGCAACATCGGCTACAAGATCACGCAGCGCATAGGCAAGGCGTCGTGCTTCGCCGTTTTGCAGGGGCTCGCGAAGCCCTGCAACGACCTGTCGCGCGGCTGCTCTGTCGACGACATCGTCTCGACCGTCGCCGCGACGGCTGTGCAGGCACGGCAGTGACATCCATCTAAGAGCTGAACAGGAGGGCTACAATGATCGACTTCGACTTCTGGTCGCCGACATACATCGCTTTCGGCAAGGGCAAGGAATCGCGCACGGGAGAGCTCGTGCGTCGGTTTGGCGGGAGGCGCGTGCTTCTGCACTACGGCGGCGGCAGCGCCGTCAGGAGTGGGCTTGTCGGTCGTGTCGGCGCGTCTCTTGCCGCGGCTGGAATCGGCTACGTCGAGCTTGGCGGCGTAAAGCCAAATCCGCGCAGTTCTCTCATTGAGGAGGGCGTGCGGCTCGCGATGTCGGAGGGCGTGGACTTCTTGCTCGCGATCGGCGGCGGCAGCGTCATCGACTCGGCGAAGGCGATTGCGATCGGCGCGGCAAACGGCGGCGAATGGCGCAAGTTCTATGTGGGTCGCGAAGTGAAGGTACGGCCTGCGATTCCCGCCGCGTTGCCGGTTGGCGTCGTGCTCACTATCGCGGCGGCTGGCAGCGAGGCGTCGACCAACAGCGTCGTCAACCTCGAACCCGAGAACCTAAAGCGCGCGGCTGGCGGCGACATACTTCGCCCGAAGTTCGCCGTAATGAATCCCGAGCTTACCATGAGCCTTCCGCCGTTCCAGACGGCATGCGGCCTTGCCGACATGTTCGCTCATCTCTGCGAGCGGTACTTCACGCCTACCGCCGACGTCGCGCTTTCGGACAATCTCTGCGAGGCGGTCATGCGCACGGTGGTCGAGGAGGGCGCAAAGGTAATGGCAAATCCATCGGACTACCAGGCGCGGGCGAACGTGATGTGGGCGGGCACGCTTGCACACAACGACGTCTGCGGCGCGGGACGCGTGCAGGACTGGGCGAGCCACGGCATCGAGCACGAGCTTTCGGCGCTTTACGACTGCGCGCACGGCGCCGGCCTCGCCGTCGTCATGCCTGCGTGGATGGCGTACGTCCGCGAAACGGACGTATCGCGGTTTGCGCGTTTCGCCAGAAACGTCTTCGGCGTCGGCATCGGCGATTCTGACGACGCCGCGTCGCTCGCCGGGATTGCGGCGTTTCGCGGCTGGCTCAAGTCGCTTGGCCTGCCGCTCACCTTCGAGGAGCTTGGCGCGAAGGGAGAGGACATTCCCCTGCTCGTAAAGACGCTAAACTTGAACGGCAACACCCTCGGCGGCTTCAAGCCGCTCGTCGAATCGGACGTAGAGGCAATCTACCGCCTCTGCCTTCGCAGATAAAGATGAAGATACTGTTTGTCTGCCACGGGAACATATGCAGGAGCCCGATGGCGGAGTTCGTGATGAAAGACCTGCTTGCGAAGGCCGGACGCGACGACGTCGAAATCGAGTCCGCCGCGCTGCACGACGACGCGATAGGATGCGATGTCCACCGCGGAACGAAGCGCGAGCTGTCGCGCCACGGCATCCCGTTCTCGCCGCGCAAGGCATGGCGCCTCACGGCCCAAAAGGCCGCGGAGTACGATCTCGTCGTCGGCATGGACGGTGCGAACATGGACGACCTGCGGTGGCTCGTCGGGGCGGCGGAACGGCCTGTCTGCCGTCGGCTCCTTGATTTTTCGCCGTTGGCCCGCGATGTCGCCGACCCGTGGTACACTGGCGATTTCGAGGCGACATACGCCGATATCGCGGCCGGATGCGCTTGCCTTCTTGAGCAGATCTGAAAAGTTCGCCTCAAGCCAGGCAAAGGCATGATTGCAGTCAGGTATGGGTTGTGGTATAATATCTCACAGTGCCAAAGGCATAACGCAGGTTTCATCGCAAAAGTAAACTTAAACCAACAAAACCAAATAAGGAAAATCAAGATGATTAGTTCCAGCAGAAGAGGGTTCCTCCGCGGCCTCGCGGGCGTTTCTTTGCTTAGCGCGGGCGGTTGCTTCACGCCGCATCCCCGCAAGCCCGGTCAGAAGGTCCGCCTCGCGGCCGTCGGCATCATGGGCAAGGGCTACAGCGACTGGACGCCGATGCTCAAGACCGGCCTCGTCGAAATGGTCGCGTTCTGCGATGCAGACGCCAACATGCTGACCCAGGCGCTTGAAAAGGCGAAGAAGGAATTCCCCGACCTCGACCTCTCGAAGGTTCCTTTCTACACCGACTACCGCAAGCTTCTCGACGACGCCGACAAGATCGGCATCGACGCGATGACTATCTCGACGCCTGACCATGTCCACGCTCCTGTCGCGATCCAGGCGATGAAGAAGGGCATCCACGTCTACGTCCAGAAGCCCCTCGTCCGCACACTCTGGGAACTCGAGTACTTCGAGAAGACCGCCCGCGAGAACGGCGTTGTGGTCCAGATGGGCAACCAGGGCTCGTCGCTCAACTCGATGCGCCGCTGCACCGAAGTCCTCCAGAGCGGAATCCTTGGCGACGTCAAGGAAGTTCACGTCTGGACGAACCGTCCCGTGTGGCCCCAGGGCAAGGGCGTCGCAGACTGGGTCAAGAGCCACCCGAAGGGAGATCCCGTCCGCAAGGGCCTCGACTGGAACGCCTGGCTCGCCACGGCGGCCGACCGTCCGTTCCTCGACAAGTATCCGGACAACGCCGACGTCTACGATCCGTGGAAGCTCGGCAAGAACGTCTACCACGCGTTTACATGGCGCGGCTTCTTCGACTTCGGCGCCGGCGCTTTCGGCGACATGGCCTGCCACACGATGAACCTCGCGTTCCGCGGCCTTGAACTCGGCGGCGTCTCCGACGCGGAGTGCACGATGATCGAGTCCCAGAACGACATCGCGTATCCTCTCAAGTCGATCGTCAAGCTCACCTACAGGGAGCGCGACTCGAAGGTCCGTCCCGGCGTCAAGCTCCCGGCCGTCACGCTCTACTGGTACGACGGCAACGAGAAGCCGAAAGCCGAGCTTATGCCCAAGTGGGCGGCGAAGAACGGCGGCAAGGTCCCGAACACGGGGTGCCTCATGATCGGCAGCAAGGGCCAGGTTCTCATGCAGGACGACTACGGCGCAAAGTGCGCGATCGCGCTTGACGCCGACAGCGAGTTCAAGGACGTGTTCCAGCACGAGGCCGCCAAGGCCGTCGCGCGCTCGATTCCGTTCTGCGGCCAGGAGTCCTCCGCCGGCGACGGCAAGTCGACGGTCGAGATGAAGGGCTTTGCCGAGGGGCACTACGGCGAGTTCATCAACGCGATCTTCGGCAAAGGCCCGTACTACGAGCAGACCCACTCGCGCTGCTTCGCAGACATCGAGTACTGCATTCCGCAGATGGAAGGCATCCTCGTCGGCTGCGTCGCCCAGCGTCTCCCGGGCGTTAAGCTCGGCTGGTGCTCCAAGAAGCAGAAGTTCGACGTTGCGGCCGCGAATGCGTTCGTCAAGCCGTACATCCGCAAGGGATTCGAGTTCTAATGAACAGGCGCGAATTCTTCAAGGGGGCCGCGGCGCTTGCCGCGGTCGCTCCTCTTGTCTCGAAGGAGGCGCTTGCGCATGCCGCGAAGCCAAAGCCGGGCAACAACCCGATTTGGCTCATGACTTCGGCGTTCGCGGGAATTCCCACCTTCGACGGAGTCGTGGACGAGGCCGTCAAGCTCGGCGCGCAGGGACTTGAGCTCTGCGTCTTCCGCAAGGACACCGACCGTGCCGACCACATCGCGACGCACCTCGACTACAAGGACTTCACGCCAGACAAGGCGAAGCACGTCGTAGACGTCTGCAACGAGAAGGGCGTTCGCGTCTCCGTTGGCGCCTACGACAACCTGATCGGCGGCGACTTCCAGGAAGTCAACCAGAACCACATCCTGAACCTCATCCGCATCGCGGCGATGCTTGGCGGCGACGCCAACGATGTCGTCTGCGGAACCTTCGTCGGCTATGACCAGAAGCTTGGAGCCGAGGATGGTGGGTTCGAGAAGAACCTTGAGAAGTTCAAGAAGGTCTTTACGCCCATCTTGAAGTACGCCAAGGATCTCGGTGTGACTGTATGCGTCGAGAACTGCCCGATGGAGGGCTGGGTTCCCGCGTCGTCGCCAGTCTGCTACTGCAACTTGCCCGGCTGCCTTGCGGCCCGCAAGCTCATGTACGCGATTCTCGACGACAGCTCGAACCTCCAGGAGACGTACGACCCCTCGCACGACATCTGGCAGCACATCGATCCGTCCGACGTCATCAACGCGATGGACTTCTCGAAGCTCCGCCGCGTCCACATCAAGGGCACCAGGAACTTCCCGAACGACGCTGAGGCCGTCAACTGGGGTCGTCTTTTCCCGCGCCAGCGCGTCAACGACGCTCTTGCGGCGAAGGCCGGTCTCCCTGCGCTTCCTCCGGATTCCGAGGGCGGCAACTGGGATCGCATGAACTACGAGCCGCGCCTCCCCGGTTTCGGCGGCAGCGACAGCTGCGACTGGGCGAAGTTCCTCGAAACGCTCATGGCGAAGGGCTACAAGAATCCGTTCGTCATCGAGAACGAGGGCTGCAACAGCTCGCATACCGGCAACATGGGCGCGACGCGCCAGGGCTTCCGTGCGACGATCCTCAACACGGCTCCGGTCGTGTGGCCGCTCGGCCCCGATGGATACGCCTTCGACAAGTCGGCCCTTAAGCCGATGAAGCTCGGAAATGTCAACCTCAAACAAGTCACAATGAAGGACCTCATCTAATGAACATCTCACGCAGAAACTTCCTCGGCGGAATGACCGCCGCTTCCGCGTTCGCGGTCGCTCCCGGCTGCTGCTCGCTCTGCAAGTCGGCGCGTCCCGGCAAAATCGCCCTGCAGCTCTATTCGCTCAACAAGTGGATTCCAGCGCAGGACAAGGTGGGCAAGGTCGCCCTCGCGAAGGCTCTCAAGAAGATCGCAGAGATCGGCTTTGAGGGCGTCGAGTTCGCGGGCTACTATGGCGCGACCCCGGCCGAGCTCAAGGCGATGCTCGCCGACGCCGGGCTCGTTGCGGTCGGCACTCACGTCGGCAACGACAGGTACGGCTTCAACGTCAAGGAGAACAAGTTCGACGCCGAAGTCCTCAAGAAGACCCTCGACTTCGAGACTGCCTACGGCAACACGCTCGTGATCTGCCCCGGCGGCGGCAACATCCCGCCCGGGTGCGACTGGGGCACAGGCCGCGGCGGCACCGTCGGCAAGCCTTCGCAGGAGATCGACGACTTCACGAAGAAGCTCTGCGACCTCTACAACAAGGCCGCCGTCGAGGCCGCGAAGATGGGCTGCAAGATCGGTCTCCACAACCACACGTGGGAGCACGGCGTCAAGATGCAGAACGGCATGTCCTTCTGGGACTTCTTCTTCTCCAACACCGACAAGGCGGTCTGCATGGAGCAGGACGTCGGCTGGACGACCTGCGCCGGCGACATGTTCCCCGGCCTCACGCCGCACGAGCAGTACAAGAAGTATCCGCACCGTTCGCCCACGCTCCACGCGAAGGAGAACGGAATGGGCAAGGACGTCAAGGAGTTCGACGCCATTCTCGGCCAGCCCGGCAAGCCCGGCGCGACGCCCGTCGACTGGGACGGCCTTTTCCCAGTGACCGACGCCGACGGCGTCGAGTGGTACGTGGTCGAGTGCGAACGTCACTTCGACGACATCACCAAGGCGGTTGTTCCGTCGTTCGAATTCCTCAAGTCGAAGGGCCGCATCTGATAGCGCGGCTCTCGTGGCCATGCGCCACGGCGACAGAAGGAGCGCGGCAAATCTGCCGCGCTCCTCTCTTTTTCGCATGCGCTTTTGCGTATGATACACGCGGAATATGATATAATATCCGCCAATTATGACTGAGGGCGTTGGAGTTGTAGAATTGAAGAAGATGAAGCTGAACCTGCCGGACGGCGGGCTCAAGCTTGCCTATGGCGGCGTTTTGAAGGAAATCGAGGTCGCATACGAGGAATGCGGTGCACCGCTCGGCGACTCCAACGCAATCTACATCTGCCACGCGCTTACAGGCGACGCTCATGTAGCGGGCATAAGGCCAGGCGAGGAAAAACCAAGCGGTTGGTGGGAGGAGATGGTAGGTCCTGGCCGCGCGTTCGACACGAACAGGTTCCACATAATCTGCGCGAACGTTCTCGGCGGCTGCACTGGGACGACGGGCCCCATGTCGATCAATCCCGACACTGGGAAACCCTACGGCTCTTCGTTCCCGCAGTACACGTTCGACGATGCTGTTGACGTCTTCAGGATGTTCTTGAAGCAGCTCGGCGTAAAGAAGCTCGCGGCGCTCGTAGGCGGCAGCTACGGCGGATTGCAGGTCGTAAACTGGATGACGCGCTTCCCCGACGACATGGAGAAATCGTGCCTCATCGCGACGAGCGCGAGCCTAAACACCCAGGCGATCGCCCTGAGCGTCATGAGCCGCAACTCCATCACTGACGATCCCAACTGGAAGGGCGGCGACTACTATCTCGAAGGCGACGGCAAGGGGCCGAAGGCGGGGCTTGCCGCCGCGCGCCAGCTCGCACACATAACGTATCTCTCGCGCGAGCTTCTGCAGCAGAAGTTCGGCCGCCGGCTCCAGGACAACTTCGTGAACGCCCCGGCGGAGGAGCGCGCCGAGCGCGACCGTCTCTTCAAGACGTATTTTCAGATCGAGAGCTACCTCGACTACCAGGCGATGAAGTTCCTGCGCCGTTTCGACGCGAACTCCTACCTTCACATAACGCGTTCGATGGACCTCTCCGATCCCTGCGACCGCTACGGTACGCTTGATGCCGCGCTCGCCCGCGTGAACTCGAAGGTGCTCGTCGTTTCGTACGAAAACGACATCCTCTTCCCGTGGTGGCAGTCGAAGGAGATCGTCGCGTCGCTTCTGCGCAACAAGAAGTCCGTGAGCTACTGCCATCTCGAAAGCGGCACAGGCCACGATTCGTTCCTCACGGATATCGAGCATCTTTCAAAAGTCGTTGGCGGCTTCCTCTCCGAGCGTCCGGTCAAGGTGATGAAGTGGCAGGTGCGTCTCCACAGGAACGTCCTTGCGATGGTGAAGGATGGTTCGCGCGTAATCGACATCGGCTGCGGCGACGGCACTCTTCTCGACGTGCTCCGCGACAGGAAGGACGTGAAGGGCGATGGCGTTGAAATCGACGTCGATCGCTATGAGGAAGCGATTGCCGACGGACACGACGTCTTCTGGGAAGATGTCGACGAAGGGCTTACGCTCGTTCCAGACGGATACTACGACACGGCAATCGTCTCCGACACGCTTCAGGAGGTGAGAAATCCACGTGGGCTTTTGAGCGAGGCGCTCAGGATCGCCAACGAGGCGATAGTCTCGTTCCCGAACTTCGCCGCGTACAGGATTCGCCTTACGCTCGCGCTCACGGGGCGGCTCCCGGTCTCGAAGCAGCTTCCGTTCCAGTGGTACGATACGCCCAACATCCACTGCATCACGCTTAAGGACTTCAAGTCGCTTTGCGACAAGGAGGGGATCGAAATCCTCGAGGTCAAGGCCGAAAGCCGCCACCTCATCGGCAAGATCCTCATGTGGCTGGGCTTCAAGAACCTCGGCGCGTCGCGTATCGTGGCACGCATAAGAAGGAGGCGTCAATGACACTTCCGCAGAGAATAGCGCATATCGTAAACCACGGACTTGCGGCGTTGCATCCGTGCGTCTACGGCGACTTGACCGCGCGCGGAGCGGTCGGAGAGATCGCGGCAGATCTCCAGAAGGAGATTGCGCTCCTTTGCCCAGGACGCGACGCGAAGGAGATAGTCGACGACTTTGTGGCGGCTCTCCCTGAAGTTCGCCGTCTCGTCGAAACCGACGTTCAGGCCGCGTATGACGGCGATCCTGCGGCCACGAGCCGCATGGAAGTCGTAATGGCGTACCCTGGGCTCTATGCGGTGACGATTCACCGTCTCGCGCATGTCCTCTACAAGCTTAAGGTCCCGATCATCCCGCGCGTCATGAGCGAGCTTGCGCACTCCAAGACTGGCATCGACATCCACCCGGGCGCGACGATAGGCGAGAGGTTCTTCATCGACCATGGAACTGGCGTCGTAATCGGCGAGACTACGGTGATTGGGCGAAACGTCCGTCTCTACCAGGGCGTCACGCTTGGCGGCCTTTCCTTCGACAAGGACTCTACCGGCGCGCTCGTGAAGGGGCTTAAGCGCCATCCCAACATCGAAGACAACGTCGTCATATACGCGAATGCGACGATCCTCGGCGGCGACACAACCATAGGCCACGATTCCGAGATAGGCGGCAACGTCTGGATCAAGGAGTCGGTTCCTCCGTATTCCCGCGTCTATAACAAACCACCGGCGCCGGTGATAAAGAAAATCGGGTGATGCTCGCAAGTTCGCTCGTTCTCGCGCTTGTAGTTGGAACCTGGAACGGCGAGTGGTTTCCGTCCGGGCGGGCAGAGCACAGGGCGAACGACCAGGTAGAGCGAGCGACTATCCGCGCCGCAGGGCAGATGCTCGCGGACGGAATTTCGGAAGTCGACCCTTCGGGGAAAGAGGATATTCTCCTTTGCCTCAACGAGATACGCGACATCGAGACGGCGCAGGCGCTCTGCACCGCGATAGGGCGCACGAACCTCTCTGTTGCCATCGTCACCGCATACCGCAGGCGCGATAGATTCGACCAGCAGCAGGACGTCATCATGACGACACTTCCGGTCGCAAAGGCGAACTGGAGCCGTTGGAAGACGCACAAGGATGCGCTTCCGCCGCGTGGATACGCACACGCGGAAGTCGTCGTATCGCCAACGGTAACCGCGACTGTGTACGCCGTTCACCTAAAGTCAAACTATGGCCAGACGTCGGAAGCAATTGCCCAGACGAATCGCCTCAAGCGCGCCTACGCGATAGAGCAGCTTGTCGAGCAGGAGAAGCCGAAGCGCGGAAAACCGCACCCGCCCGTGATAGTCGCAGGCGACTTCAATGCCGATCGATTCTCTAAGTCGTTTGAGAAGGACACGTTCTTCCAGTCGCTCTTTGACGCCGGCTTTGCCGATGCGTTTGAGGGTGTTCCCAAGGACGGGCGCATGACGCATCCAGGGAGCGGCCGCCACTCGGGGAGCACGCTCGACTACATCTTTATGCGCGGTTGCCGCGTCGAAAGCCCTCCAAAGGTTGTCCCCGCGCTTCGCATATCAGACCACGACGCCGTTTTCGTCAGACTGAAATTTTAGCTGTGACGCGCTCTTGCCTGCCAGCATTTTTTTGAGTATAATATTGGCATGAAATTGAGAACGTGTAGGGTAGGCATGCTGTTTCTCATATTCTCGCTTTTGGGGCTATCGGCGGTTGCCGAGTGCAAAGTCATTGGCGAAGACGTACGGTACGGCTGCAAACGCACTCGCCTTGACTTCGACGAGACGTCAGGAAACGCGGTCTCCATGGGCATCATCCTCACGGCGAGGATCTGTACAAGACAGCATTAATTGTCAATTTCTTCGAGAAGAAGTAGACGGTGAAACACAGCCGACGTTTTTAAAATCCAAATTTTAAAAAGAGAAAAGCAATGAAAACAAAATTCGCAACGAAGAGCATAGCCGTATTTGCGGCACTTCTTGTCTCTGCGCTCTGCGCGCTCGCGCTGCCCCTTCGGGCGGCCGTCATCGACCCCGGCGCCTTCGCCTACCGGGCGTCGTTCACCGTGTCCGGCTATGCCGGCTCTGCGCCGCTCACGAACTTCCCTGTGCTCGTGCGACTCGCCGCGGCGTCCCCGTCCGGATTCGACTACGCCGCCTGCGCGGCGGACGGCTCCGACCTGCGCTTCTCGGACGAGGACGGCAACGTCATCCCCCACGAGATCGAGGCGTGGAACAGGGCGGGCGAGTCGCTCGTCTGGGTCAAGCTCCCCGAGATGGACGCCGGCACGACGTTCTCGATGTGGTACGGCGGCGTCGCCGCGGCCGCCGACGCGACCGGCACCTGGAGCGCCTACACGGGCGTCTGGCACATGGACGAGGCGTCCGGTTCCGTCGCGGACGCCACGGGCCACGGCCTCACGGCCTCTCCCATGGGCAACACGGCGAACTCCGTCGCCGTCGACGGGCCCGTCGGCAACGGCCGCCAGACCGCCACCTCCGCGGACAAGGGCTACCTTTCCGTCACGAACTACAACAGCTTCGGCCTCGGCGGCACGTTCACGATGTCGGGCTGGGTGAAGATGTCAGGATGCAAGGATTATCCCCGCGTGTTCTCCCGCAAGGCCAATTACACGGACGCCAACGGCTGGGAAGTCGAGATGAACAAAGGGAGCATGGCCAACTTCGCTGCGCGCGGCGCCAACAACCCCTCCTATACCGGCACGTTCAGCCCTGCGCTCAACACGGCGTGGGCGCACCTCGCCTTCGTCTACTCCGACACAACGCTCACGGTGTACCAGAACGGCGCCCAGATCAAGACCGGCACCATCGACGCCGCCACGGACAACGGCCTCGCGCTCTCCTTCGGCTGCGACTCCGACGGCTCCGAGACCTACATGCAGGGCGCGTTCGACGAATGCCGTCTCATGGGCGGTGCCGCGTCCGCCGATTGGGTCAAGGCCGAGTACGACACCGCCTCGTCCGCGTCCTTCCTGGCCGTCGGCGCCAGCGAACCCACCGTGAATCCGTCCTTTTCCGCTTCCGTCACGAGGCTGGGCGTCGACGGATTCACCGCGGGCGCCACGGTCGGTGGCGTGGGCATAGGCGCCTCGTCCTGCGACCTCTGGTTCGCATACGCCCCGTCCGGGGATCCGCTTCCGGCCTACGAGCGCGTCGCCACGGACCTCGCGTCGGGCGGAACCTTCTCGCGCAACGTGACCGGCCTCCAGGAGGACGCGGACTACACCTGGTCGTTCATGGCCTCGAACGACCTCGGCCGGACGACCGTTCAGGCCGGCACGTTCACGACCGGCATCGACTTCAAGCGCCCCGATCCGGACGTGGCCGAGTTCTCGCGCGGCGTGAAGTTCACCGTGGCGGGGTACGCCGGCACGGAGGAGCTCACGAACTTCCCGGTGCTCGTGAGGCTCTCCGCCGGTTCGCCGGCCGGCTTCTCCTACGCAGACTTCTACAACCCCGGCGACGTCTCGGGCGCGGACCTCTGCTTTCTCGACGCGGCCGGCAACGGCATCCCGCACGAGATCGACACGTGGTACCCGAACGGCGAGTCGCTCGTCTGGGTCACGCTCCCGCGGATGACGAACGGCACCGAGTTCTCGATGTGGTACCGCTCCTCGAAGAACGGCTCCGTCGTCTGCGCCGACAACGCCTGGGAGGACTACACGGGCGTCTGGCACCTCGGCGAGGGCGGCGACGGCGCCCAGTACGTCTACGACTCCACGACGAACGCCCTGACGGGCGTGACGCACGCCAACTCCCTCGCGGTCTCCTCGGGCCGGATCGGCGCGGCGCGGCGCAACTCCACCAAGTCCGGCAACTCGGCCGCCAACGGGCGCATCCTCGTGAGCCTCGGCGACGCGAATTCGCCCGAACGCGCGGCCGTGGACGCCCTCGTGCCCGAGTTCTCGGCCTCCCTCTGGTTCAGCCCGAAGGCCAACGCCGACTGGTCCTTCCTTCTCGCGCGCAAGGGCGACGACGCCCTGGAGGGCTGGGGCCTCCAGTTCGGCCACAACAGCGACTTCCAGCCGGTCCGCATCTGGGCCAGCCTCGGCAAGAACGACGGCGCCTACTACCGGACGTTCAGCCCGGGCTCGCCCTACAACAACCTCTCCGGCATGAACCAGGTCGCCTGGCGCAAGGTCAACGTCGTCTACGGGTCGGACGGCTATGTCGATTACTACTACGACGGCGGCGCCTACCACACGCGGCAGCAGGTGCCGCTCTGCGGCAAGAACTTCGACAGCAACCTGAGCGAGATCCTGGCCAGGAACGGTTCGGCCGACCTGGCCATCGGCGGCATGTCCGCCTCCGGCTACGGCTCGTTCAACGGCGAGATGGACGAGGTCCGCCTCCGCCGGGGCAAGGACAGCGCCGACTGGGTCAAGGCCGAATACGACGCCGTCGTCGATACGGCCTTCCTCTCCGGCGGCGAGGTCGTCACCTTCCTCGAGACGCCCCGCCCGATCGCAACGCTCGCGCTCTCCGACTCGAGCGCGAAATACGCGCAGTTCAGCGGTTCGATCGGACTCTGCGGCGGCGACGCGACGGCGTGCGACGTCCTCGTCAAGGTCTGGAAGACGGCCGAGTCCGAACCGGCTGAGTGGACCGTTCTCGCCCCAGCCCTCGCCGAGGGCACGGCGTTCAAGAAAGCGGTGACGGGTCTCGACCCCGAGACGCCCTACTCCTGGAAGCTCAAGGCTGTGAACAACCTTGAGACGCCGACGGATTCCGAGATCGCCGAGGGCTCCTTCACGACGGGCGGCACGGGCGCCGGCGGCACAGGCGGCGAGCGCATGCGCATCGGCAACGACTACGTCCACATCTTCGAGATCGACCCCGAGACGGGCGTGAACACATATGAGTTCACGCCGCCGTCGTATGCCTCCTCGATTGAGGCGCTTGTCGTCGCGGGTGGCGGTCCCGGCGGCTACCGTCGCGGTGGCGGCGGTGGTGCGGGCGGCCTCATCCACGATACCGCGCTTGCCGTGGCCGGCGGCTCGACCTACACCGTGACGGTCGGTGCCGGCGGCGTTGCGTCCGAGTCTGCGACGGCCTACGGCACGAGCGGCGGCGCGTCCTCCATCGCGCTCGGGCAGACCGTCCTCGTCGAGACCGTCGGCGGCGGCGCCGGCGGCAACGCCGACAACGCGTCCTACCGTCCCGGCGCCGCAGGCGGCAGCGGCGGTGGCGGCGGCGGCATCGCTGGCACCGTCGGCGGCGCTGGCACGGCCGGCCAGGGCAACGCCGGCGGCCAGGGCAACGCCAACAACAACAACTCCGTGGCCGGCGGCGGTGGCGGTGCGGGCCGCGCCGGCGGTAGCGGCTCGGGCGACAGCCCGCCGTCCGCCGGCTCTGGCGGTCAAGGCTACCGGTGCGCCATCACCGGCTCCGACGTCTGGTACGCGGGCGGCGGCGGCGGCGGCGGCGTCCAGGTCGGCTCCGCCACTAACCTTGGCTCGCCCGGTGGCGGCGGCGACGGCGGCGGCGGCCGCGGCGGAATGGCTGTCCCGAGCGGCACGGTAAACCCCGCGTTTGACGAGCATGCGGTCGCCGGTACGGACGGTCTCGGCGGCGGCGGTGGCGGTGGCAGCGACGTGAGCGGTTCCTACAAGGGCGCGAACGGCGGCAACGGCATTGTCATCGTCCGCTACACCGTGCAGGGCAGCGGCGCCGGCTCGGCCGAGCCCGTAGTCTCCCTCACAGGCGCAACCTACGCTGGCGACCTCAAGATCACCGGCACCTGGCGCGTGGCGTGGGCTGGCGAAGGCGCGAATGATGCCGACGTCTACATCAAGTGGGGTTATGCCGCGAACTCACTCACGCACTCGGTCAACGTCGCGCAAGACGCAGTCGGCACGGGGACGTTCGAAATCACGGTTCCCGTCGACCAGAAGACGATCTATCTGCGTGCGATGGCCGACAACGGCTCCGCACAGGGCCTCTCGGACGAAATCGTGCCGATCTACGTCCCCAAATATTCGGGCGTCGTCCCGGGCGATCAGACGATTCCCGTCCTCGACACGGTTTCGCTCTCCGTCGTTGACGGCGTCTTTGCGCGCGTCTCCGGCACGGTGACGAGCTTCGGCACGGCGGGCGAGGGCGAGGATCCAATCACGGGCTGCGTGGTCTACGCGCTCGTCGGCACCTCTGACAACGTTTCGCGCATGACCGAGCAGGACCCGATGCCCGTCGCGGCGGGCGAGCCGTTCTCGCTCGCGATTTCGAACCTCACCTCCGGCGTCACCTACTACTGGTGCCTTGAGGCGCGCAACTCGGCCGGCGTCGCAATAGCGACGGAAGTCGGCTCCTTCACGACGCTCGGCGCAGCCGCCATGAACGCCGTCACGACTGGCGCGAACCAGCGCAACGTCTCCGTGAGCGGCTCGCTCGCGACGGTCGGCGCCGGCACGACGACGATCCTCGCCCGCTGGAACGACGGCGGGTGGAGCGCGTGGGAGACGGTCGCGACTTTTGCTCCCGGCGCGGCCTCGACTGCGTTCACCGCTACGCACGCCGCGAGCGGCTGGGGCAACGTCGGCTGGGAGATTCTGTGCTCCAACGAGTGCGCTACGGCTGAAGGCGTCCCGACCGGTCAGGCTTGGACGAGTACGGCGAGCGGCACGGTCCTGCCAGCGGACAAGGCCGTCTACACGTGGCAGCCCGTCGACGGCGACTGGAACGGCGCGTGGAACGACCCCGCGCACTGGAGCTGCAGCTCCGACGACGGCCGTGGCTACCCGCAGTCCGGCTCCGCCACGGCATCGTTCGCCGACTGCACGCTCGCGAACCCCGTCACGGTCTCCGTCCCCGGCCAGTACACGGTCGGCACGCTGCAGTTCTTCGGCGACAATCCCGCGTCCCTGACGTTCGTCGGGCAGGGCGCGTCGACGAGCCGCATCACGGCCACGACGCTTCAGGAGAATGCCGCCAAGTCGGACTCCGTCCTCGAATTCCGGGACATGACGGTCGGCCGCGTCAACGACAACTTCTGGACGGTCGCGCCGACCGACTCGAGCACGACGAACCTGACGCTGCGCTTCTCCGACACGACGCTCCAGAACGTCTCCTCGTTCGTCTTCGCCGCGCCGTATTCAACGGTGGAGTTCCTGAACGGCTCGACCGCGACGTTCTCGAGCAAGATGTCGATCGGCGGCACGAACACGGTCGTCACCATCGACGACTCGGCGGTGAACGCCAAGTCGATCTACATTCCGGCGGACGCCGACGGTCCCGGCATGAAGGTGCGTCTGCGCGGGACAAACCCGCTCCTGAAGCAGAACCATGTCGACGGCGATTTCACGTCTTGGGCACAGTCCTGGCCGGTTGTCTACGAGTTCCAGGTCCCGCAGGGCGGATTCGCGTCCGCGCCGCTCCAGCACACGTCGACCGCGCACCGGCTCGGGCAACTGAACAAGGACGACGCATCAGGCGCCACGCCGACGTTCTCCTTCTCCGTGGCGAACGACTCGCCAGCCCTGAGGACCTCTGGGACAATCTCGAACAATGTCCTTGTCCAGACCGCGAGCGGCTTCCAGATCGACCGCATGGCCGACCCGATCGGGACGGTCCCGCGCAACGGCACGGTCAAGTACGGCGTCGACGGAGCCGAGACGTCCGACACGGACGCCGCGAGGCAAATACTCCTCGACCTCACGGGGCGTTCGCCACTCACAATGATTCTTGTCTGGTAAGTGGGAGGTGTGCACATGAAACGAGTGCTCGTGATGCTTCCTCTTCTTGCCGTTGCGTCAGCTTCGGCGCAGCTGAGGATATCGGAGATATGCCCGCAGCCGGCCGCGGTCCATCCGACGACTGGCGAGGTCATCGACCAGCTCGACCCCAACGGAAAGGTCTCCGGCTGGATCGAGCTTGAGAACACCTCCGCCACGGAGTCCGTCGATCTCGCTAACTACCAGATCGTGCGCACGCACCGCGGCAAGAAGGTCAAGGACAAGCCCTACAGTCTGGCAAACCAGAATAATGATGGCCCATCAATGCTGCCGTCGCGCACAATCGGGCCAGGCGAAAGGGTCCTCATCTACACAAGCGACGAATACGACAACGACGAAGAGGTCGATGGACTCGGTCTCATCGTCAAGGAATACGATTCGCCGTCGGGGACGATGATCGTCCTGCCGTCAAAGGTGAACCCTAAGCGCTATCCGATGATACAGCTCTACGACTATACGTCCGGCTCGGGCGTCGTCGTGGACCGGTTCATCATTCCCGTTGACCTCGCGAAGGGGTGTTCTTTCGTGCCGGGTCCCGATTCGGCTGGCCGCACGAACTACGTGGAGCGGATTGTAGTCTCGACATCGAACGTGCTTGAGCGGACTCAGTCCTGGACTTCTGTCGAAGCGCTTGCCTGGCGCGAGCCGCTTGCAAGCGACGAGGCCGCAACGGCGGTTCCTGACGGCTCATACGAAATCGACGAATCCGTTGCGGTGCTCGCCACTGCAACCGACTCGAACAATGTCGCGCGCCTCGATGCGCTTGACTTCTCGAATGCCGATGGTGTCGGTGATGGGAACTGGCTTGTTGCTGCCTATGCGACGAACGAACTCTCATCTGCCGATGCGGTAACTGTGTCGCTTTGGTTCTTCGCGCCTGCGTCCGCCGCGCCATTGGCGGGCGGATACGTTTCTCTCTTTGACGCGCAAAGCGCGAATTCGGTAGAATCTGGCGCGGTTGCGCTCTGGCTCGATTCTGATGGTGCGCTCGTCGCTGGCCGCGGCGGAAGTGCCGCGAAATCAGCGGCCGGCGGTCTTTTCAATGGCGCGTGGCACCATGTCGCGCTTGTCATGGGACGCAGCGCGGGGTCGCGCTACGCGGTTTTCCTTGATGGTGTTGCTGTCGTCGACACGGCTGATTCCATCACGGGTACGGAAACTGTTGCGCCTACTGAGGCGTCTGTAGTTTTCGCAGGCGTTGAGGTTCGTCCGCAAGTCTTCGCCCGTGCGCTCTCCTCATCGGAGGTTGCGCGGATTTCTGCCTGGACCGGCCCCGTTGCGATTGCCGGGTCTGCGGAGATTGAACTGCCAGCGGGCACAACGAATGTCAATTTTGGAACGACCTGCTCGCCAAGCGCCACGACATCCGTTGCGCTTATGCTGGACGGGACAAACGTCACGGCTGGTGCCGACATTGCAGTTGCGGCTTCTTCGACGCCTACGGCGCATACGCTTGAGTGGGTTGTGCAGCCGACCGCCGAAACGGACGGCTCCTGCGACATCGTCGCGACGGCCACGGTTACGGACACGGTCATTGACGAAATCGTGATTCCTCCGGCCTCCGCGACCATGCGCTACATAGTGGAGACGCCGACTCCGCTTGCAGCGAACGATCTGACCGATGCCGTTCCATACGGTCCTAACGCCGGTCCGCTCTACGGCGTGAAGCACGACCTCTCCGACTGGAGCGCGTTCGCGCAAGCGACGAACGGCCAGGACTACGCGGTCTCGATCGCGGTCAATCCGCTTTCCGACCTTGCCGGCGACGCGATAACGTCGGTCCGCCTGATCTACCGCGCCGACTTCGGCGAGATTGTCACGAACGCCACGCCGATGGCGCTCGGCGCGTATGACTCGAAGGGCGCAGGCCAGCTCTACACGGCCTCGATTCCCTCTTCGGCGCTTCCCGCTGCGGGCCATCTCCTGCGCTGGGCGGCAGTGGTTGAAGACGCGGAAGGGCGCGTCTGGCGCACGCCGTCGTTCTGCGACCCCGACAACGCCTACGAATGGTACGGTACGATCGTCGTGCCGACAGCCGAGCAGGTCTCCGCTGATTTGCAGACTTTCCACCTCTTCGTCGATCCCGCGAACCACCTCGCGCAGATGGATGTCGATGCCGCCAACCAGAACCTCTCTCTGGTCCCCTACAACGCTCGTTGCGGCGTCTACGACGGCCAGACTGGGCTCTACTACGACAACGTCCGCATAGACCTTCGCGGCAACACATCTGCTGGCTGGAACAAGAAGTCGCACGGACTTAGGTTCAACAAGAGCCAGCCGCTCACGTGCACCGATCCGTTCGATGGCGTAGAGATCGAGACGCGCAAGACCTCGTTTATCGCCGAATGGCCAGACCCGGCGCGCATCCGCCAGGCGCTCTCGTTCAAGGTCCTCCGGATGGCTGGATGCCCCGTTCCGTTCGACTACCCTGTTCGTATCCAGCGCAATGGCGAGTTCTACCAGATGTCCTTCCACTCTAACCGCTTCACGGACGAGCTGATCGAGGATTGGTATGGTCTCGATCCGAAGGGCTACTCCTACAAGAACGTCGGCACTTTCGCGAACAAGACCTACGCCGGCGGCATTGAGAAGAAGACGCCCGAGGACGGCAACGAGGGCGACCTTTCGGTTCTGAACGAGTTCTGCAACTACATCAAGGGCTCCCAGGTGACCGACGCGGACAACGCGACAGGCCTCGACGATGTGACGCTTACGCGCAAGGTCGTCGAGAAGTTCGACCTGCCCGCGTGGTTCAACTACCTCGCCATCACGAAGATAACGACCGAGACGGACGACGTGTGGGCCAATCTTTCCGTCTACTACGATGTGAACGGAACCGGTACCTGGATGCCGCTTGCCTACGACCTGAACGACTCGTGGGGCCAGTACTACAAGGACGACCTCACAGGACATCCCAAACTCGGCACGCTCGCCGACGCCGACTGGTTCAAGAGCCACCCGTTCTACGGCGGCAACCGTGTCCGCGCCCATCTCGCCGATGGCGGTTCGGCTTTCGGCACCGACAGGAACAACCGCGCCTTTGATGTGATCTGGCAGAACGCGCGCTTCCGCCGCATGTACCTGCGCCGTCTGCGCACGCTCATGGACGAGATACTCAAGGAGCCCGGAACCGCCAAGGCGGACACGCCGTTCTGGGTCTGGGCTGAGACCGTTTCCGCGGCTGAGAACGCCGACTACCGACTCGACGTAATTAAGTGGAACCACGGCACGGGGACGCCAGTATGGTGCTGGACGGATAACGCGTTCGACTGGGACAAGAACGGCAACGCGGTCGCCGCGAAGGGCATGGACGACCTCTGGGACAACTACATCGTGAAGCGCCGCGTGCACCTCTTTGACACGCACAGCGTGACGAACACGTCTTGGGAAGTCGGCTATGCGGCGTCCAAAAATGCCGGCATTCCCGAGGCGCAGGCGCCGACCGCAAGCCTCAAGGCCGGGTTCTCTGTCCTTAACGTCAACGCAGAAGGGCTCTTCGACGCATCGTCCGAAACGGTGCTGACGATCTCCAACGCCAACAATGTTGCGGTCGACATGAGCGGCTGGAAGCTTTCGGGGGCGGTCGAATACACATTCGCCCCCGGAACTGTGATTGACGCGGAGGGTGCGCTGATCGTCACGACAAACCGCAAGGCGTGGGTCGCCTCGAAGTCGCAGGCCGATTTGACGGCTCTTGGCGCAGTGATGGTTGTCGGCAACGCGACGTTCAATCCGGCAGTCCATTCGCTGACTCTCAAGGACGGCGCGAACGTCGAGGCGCTTTCGCTCGCGCCGCCGTCTGACGAGGCGACCTACCTGCGCGTGTGTGAGGTCATGTCCGTCCCGCCGGAGAGCGACGGCGACACAGGCGAATACGTGGTTGTCACGAACATGTCCAACTCCGTGACGCTTGAGCTCGCGGGCATCTCGATGTCCGCGACGAAGACTGGCGACGCGAATCCGAAGATGTCGTTCACCTGCGAGACGAATTCGCTTCCTCTAGCGCCCGGAGCGACATACCGCTTCGAGCGGGCCGACTGGTGGCCGTCTGGCAAGATAACCAACAACAAGGTGGATTTCATCGTCCGTGACGCAGGCGGCGCCGTGGTGCAGACGCTTCACTTTGAAACAAGCTGGTCTGGCTTCGAGGCGACAGACGGCGCTGGTGCGTCGCTCATCGCGCTGGCGTTCGGCGATACCGTGACCGATATTTCGCAGTGGAAGCCGTCCTTCACGCTTCCAGCGGATTCGACCGCGTCCGCTGCGCTGGTTGCGGCCGTCAAGGCCACGCCGGAGATCGGATGGTGGTTGCATGATATCGCCGAACAGCCAGACGGCGCGGCGGCTATTGCTGCGTTCACCGGAACGGCAGAGGACCTGTCTTCTTGCTACCTCGTCAACATCGCGCCGCAGGCGGATCCTGACATCGACCTTGCGATATTGTCGATCTCGGTCGCTCCCGACGGCACGGTGACGCTGACAGGCGATCTCAATGTCTATGGCAAAGACTACGAAGGAACGCTTAACGGAACGCTCCATATGGATATGTGGAGTGTTCTTCAGGGCGATCCCACGGGGACGAACCTGATGCGCAAGTCCGTGTCCGAGCCCATCGTCTTCCCGTCCGGAGACTGGCGTTTCTTCCGCCTTAAGATCGAGTGAGGCCGCAACGGCATCTTCTGGCAGTTGCAATTGCGGTCCTGCAATTTTTGATATAATGCGTGGGAAGAAACGCAATAGAGACAGCTGAATGAAGACTTTTGTATGCGGACATAGGAATCCCGACGTCGACTCGGTCATGAGCGCGTATGCGCTCGCAGACTTGAGGCGGCGTACCGGGATGAGCGACGTCGAGGCGATATGCGCGGGGCGACTTCCGCCGCGTGCAAAGTGGGTGTTCGAGCACTTTCATCTCAAGGGCGTAAGGCCGAAGCGCGACGTCTATGTGCGAGTCAGGGATCTCGTCGATACGTCCGTCCCCATGATCGACGCCGGTCAGTCGCTTGTCGACGCGCTTAGGGCGCTCGAAAAGTCCGGCGAGTCGTCGCTTCCGGTGAAGGACGCGGCCGGGAAGTTCGTCGGGATGCTCTCTCCCGCGAAGCTCCTTTCTCTCTTCATCGAAAAGGCCGATCTTTCGATCCCCGTCGGGAAGGCGCCGCTTCACCAGTGCAGCCAGGTTCTCTCCGAAAACGACCGTGTCCACGACATACGCGCCGCCGCAGTTCGCAACGCGCACAACCATTTCCCCGTGGTGGACGACAAGGGTGTTCTCGTAGGAACAGTCCTCAAGCGCGCGTTTGCGGAACCGCCGCCGGCGAGGATGATTCTCGTCGACCACAACGAGACGGAGCAGGGCATCCCCGGGCTTGAAGAAATCCCCGTTGTTGAAGTCGTCGACCACCACAGGATTTCGTTCGCGGCGACGAAGGACCCTATCAAGTACACGGCAGACGTCGTGGGCTCGACTTGCACGCTCGTCGCGCGGATGTTCCGCGGCGCGGGAGAGCGGCCGACGAAGGAAGTCGCGGGAGTTCTCATCGCGGGCATCGTCTCCGACACGCTCCTTTTCCAGTCGCCGACGACGACCGACGACGACCGCGCGATGTGCACATGGCTCGAAAAGCTCTGCGGCGAATCCGCCGCGTCGATAATGGAAGGGCTCATGTCGGTTGCCTCTCCGCTCACTTCGATGTCCGCCGACGAAGCTGTCGCGGCCGACGCGAAGCTATATAGCGAAGCGGGCAAGAAGTTCATTCTCGCGCAGATAGAGGAGTCGCATCTCGCCGTATTCCACCGCCACATGGCGGAGCTTGCCGCGGCGCTTGAGAAGACGAAGAAGGAAAACGGCCTCGACTTTGCGGCGCTTATGGTGACCGATCCCGTGCGCGGCAATTCCGAGCTTCTCTTCAAGGGCGACGAGGCAGTTCGCCGCGCGCTTCCCTACCGCCGCGCGGAGTCTGGCGTCCTCCTGATGCCAGGCGTCCTCTCGCGAAAGAAACAGCTTTTGCCGGAGGTGCTGGCGGCGCTGGCGTAAGATTTAATCAGAAAGGGAAAATTGACATGAGATCATGCAAGGAAATGCGTCAGGATGCATGGAACATTTTGACTGGTTCTAAGTGGGGATGGAAAATACTTCTTAACGGCATAGTACTGTATGCGATTCTGCTCGCCGTCATGCTCGGGCTCAATTTCATCTTCGAGGCCGCCGGCATCCAGACCTTTGAGTCGTTCAGGGAGGCGCAGCGTGAGGCCCAGCGATCGGGAGTTACACTCACCATCGCTTCTGGCTACGAATTCCTGCGGATGACGTTTGCGAGCGGCTTTTCGACGTTTGTCGAGTATCTCTTTCAGGGCATTGTCGTATTCGGCCTCGTCACAACGCTTGTCAAGTGCATCAAGGACGATCCCAATGGCTGGTTCACCGGTGCCTTCGGTGGTTTCAAGCGCCCGTTCGATCTCTTGTGGATTACTCTCCTACTAGGGATCAAGGTCGTCGCCTGGGCTCTTATCTTCGCCTTTGTCGGTGGTTTTATCGGTGGTATCGTTTCGGCCGTCCTTCGGGTGTGTGGCGCGGTGACTGAAAAGCAGATGGGAGTATTGCTCGGCTGCATGTGCGGCATCCCCGCCTGCATCGCCGCCATCATCGCAAGCTTCCGCTATATGCTAACATGGTATGTCAAGGTAGAGAATGTTGAGGTTGGTGCAAATGCCTGCATCAAGCGGAGCTGTGAATTGATGTACGGTCGCAAGTGGAAGCTTTTCTTCTTCTGGCTGTCCTACATCGGGTGGTACATTCTTTTGATCGCGCCTCTTGCCATTGCATCAGGCGTTACGGGCGCCTTGTCGGCTGCAGGCGCTGGAGCAAGCGAAGACGCAACGGCAGCTGCAGCTGACGAATCGTATTCTGTCGTCATGATCGGCGCACTTGTCGTAACGATTTTGATAGGTGTATTTGTCGTTCTTTACACCGCAATCGGACAGGCAGTATTCTACCGTGACGCCAAGGCCGAAGTCGACGCAGCGAAAGAAGCCGATCCGTCGGAAGGCGTGACTGCATGAGCGACGGCATCAACAGGCGGACTGTCGTCCTTGCGACGATGATGTTCCTCGAGTATATGGCCATGCCAGTGTGGTTTGTGCCAATGCTCCCCTACGTCAAGTCGCTGCAGGGTGGCGAGAACTGGACTCTTTGGTGCGGTCTCATCATGGGCATCGGCACTTTCGCGTCTCCCCTCGTCGGCATGTTCGCAGACCGCCGCCTCAACGCGGAGAAGGTCCTTGCGATCTGCTACTTTGCGTCTGCGGCGCTCCTGTCGGGCGCGTTCTTCGTCACCTCGCCCGCACTCCTCTTCGTGGTGCTTCTCGCGGCGATGCTTTTCTACATGCCGACATGGGCGCTTACGGCGACGATAGCGATGGCGCATGCGAGCAAGGACGCCTTTCCTCGCATCCGCATATTCGGAACGCTTGGCTGGATTGCCTCGTGCGTGTTCTCGCTCGGGGCCGCGGCAGGCGGCTTCAAGAGCTTTGACTCGTCGCCGTGGATATTCGCTGGCGGCGCTGCCGTTGCCGTTGCCGCAGGGCTTTTCTCGTTCGCCCTCCCGAAGACGGCTCCGCAGGCGAAGGGAACGCAGATATCAGTTGGCGACGCGCTTGGGCTTAGCGCGCTCGTGCTGTTGCGCGACAAGTCGTTTCGCTCGTTTGCGATCATGCTCCTTCTCGCGATGATTCCTTTCCAGTGGTACAATGTCTACTGCGCCGCTTATCTGAAGGAATCCGGCTACCAGTATCTCACTACGACGATGAACATCGGGCAGGCGGGGGAGATATTCTTCATGCTCCTCATCCCGCTGATCTTCCGTCGCATCGGCTACAGGCGCTCCCTCGTTCTCGCGCTTGTCGTTCTCGCGCTACGCAACATCTTCTTCGCGGTGTCTTCCGCCTATGGCTTTGCCGCGCTCGACTTCTGCGGAATCGTCGTGCACGGGCTCATCTTCGGTCTTCTCGTCGTAGGCGCCCAGATGTACGTCGACGAAGTCGCGCCGCCAGAGCTGCGCAACCAGGCGCAGGGGCTCGTGAACCTCATTCTCGCAGGCGTCGGCGTCTTCGCATCGAACTTCATCTTCGACGCGATTCTCAAATCGTCCTCGCCTACTCCGTGGACGACTGCCTACGTCGTCGCCATTGCGATCTCGCTCGCCACCGCGGTCTACGGACTTGCGACAGCCAAATCCTCCAAGTGAGCCGGCATCAAGATTTTCTGTGGTCGTTTCTGTGTGGGCGGCCGTAAAGGTCAAACATTGAAAGGATGCAATATGAAGCAAATGGCACATATTCGTTTTTTGTTCGCAGCTGTTTTTGCGCTCTTGCTCGTTGGCGCTTCGGCGCACGCAGCATTGCCGCTGCCGGTGCCGGTTTCGCCGCCGGCATTCGAAATAGACGGGCGGACAGTGCGTGGCGATGTCGTCGCGTGGGAGGCGTCGGGCGGACCGGTTGAACGCGCTGACGGCGTCGTCGAGCGCACGCAGTCGGGCGTTTTGCGCGACTTCCCGTCCGCACGGCTTACGCTTCGCACCCGCCAGCGCAGGGGCTCGCCCGTAGTCCGGTTCCGCTACGAGCTGGAGGCGACTGCCCCCGAAGGTTTTGCGCTTACGAAGTCGTCCGGGCGCGACAATCTCGTCTACGCATCGGTTCCGCTTGCCAAAGGCGCACGGGCGACGGAGGTTCGCCTTAGCGAATACGATCCTCTTTGCCATTGCCATCGCCTTGTCGAAACGCCAGTGGCAGACTCGTATTTCTCAGAGGATCTCGCCTTTGTGGGTCCAATTGTCGTAATCGAGGCCGAGGGCCGCGCCTCGCTGCTCGCCTATGAACATGGTTCGCAGTCGACGGACCGTTTCATCGAATTCTCGTGCACGCAGGACCGCCGGCTCGAGCTGCGGGCGGTGAAGGGGAACTACTGGCGCGGACGCCGCATTGTACCGGGGCATCCCTTCGAGACAATCTGGCTGCAGACGGCGGAAGTGCAAGGCGGGATCGACGCAATGGCTGCCGCTTACCGCGCCTTCCAGATCAAAGGCGCGACTGACAATCCCGCCTCGCGTGCGCCGTGGATATTCTACAACACGTGGGCGAGCCAGGAACGCGACTTTTTCTGGGGCGGGAGCCGCAAGTACCTCAACCTAATGAACGAGGCGCGCATCCTCGCGGACGTCGACCGCGCGGCGGAGATGGGCATAGACGTGTTCGTCGTCGACACCGGCTGGTTCGAGAAGTCCGGCGACTGGCGCGTCAGCCGCGAGCGCTTCCCCAACGGACTTGAGCCGGTAGTCGCGCGCTTGCGCGAGAAGGGGATGAAGCTCGGGCTCTGGTTCAGCCCGACAGAGGCCGCGGAGTCGAGCGAAATCCATGCGCGGCATCCGGAAGCCGTCATGTCGTGGCATGGTGTCGCCGCCGCGCCCCATTCCGTCTGGGAGACGGAGCAGAGCCGCTTCCACTGCCTCGTCAGCGCGTACTGGCAGTCTGTCGCGGACGAGCTCATCCGCTGCTATCGCGACTGGGGCGTGACGTATTTCAAATGGGATGCGATTAACCAGTACGGGTGCGACTCGCCCGACCACTTCCACGGCGACGCGTCCGTCCCGGCCGACGAACGCGCCGACTGCTACGCCTTTGAGCAGGTGCGCTACATGGCGCGAATCGTCGACCGCCTCTGCGCGGCGTGCCCCGACGCAATCGTCGACTTTGACGTGACGGAGGGAAACCGGTGCGTAGGCCTCGCGTTCCTCGCCTCGGGCAAGTATTTCGCGGTGAACAACGGGCCTTACTTTCCCGACCTCGACCACCCCTACGACTGGACTGCCTCGAAGTACTGGAGCAATGTATTTGTCTATCCCGGTCCCGCGCGCGCACGGGTCGCGCGCACTACGCTCGACTTCGACCGCTGGATTCCATCCGTCCTCTATCTCACGCACTATCTGCCAGATGCGCCGCGCACAAGCCAGAAGATCAACCTCGCGTCTCTTGTGCTCGGGCAGAACGGCATCTGGGGCGACCTCTCCGCGCTTTCGCCGAAGGACAGGGCGTGGTTCGGGGAGGCGCTTGCGGCCTACAAGCGTGTGCGTGACGCGGTGACGTCCGCGCCGCCAGTGCGCACCGGCGTGCGCGGCGGCTCGCCGGAGATTCACGAGAAAATCTCGGCGGAGGGCGCCGGTGCGCTCGCCGTGTTCGCAGCTGGCGGTGTGCACGACTATGTGACGGCGCATCGCGCTGGGCGCGTGATCTGGAAGACGGACAACGTTTCGGTTGTGCCGACGGCGGATGGCCGCGCACGGATAACGTGCCGCTTCAACGGCGCGGATGCCGCGCTTGTGTTTTTCGCGCCTGAGGAGCCGAGTTTGAGGTGACACTCCGCAGGATTGCCGCCGAGTCCTGTCAAGTGGGTTTGGCCAAGGCGTCAATTGCCGTGATTTGGTATAATATCCGCCGATGAAGAAATTCTGTGTTTTTGTCGCGTCGGGTTTCGGTCTTGGCCTCGTCGCGCCGTTTGCGCCGGGGACCTTTGGGTCGCTTCCCGGAGTCGCCCTCGCATACGCCGTCTCCGCGCTTCCGCTGTGGCTCCAGATGCCCGTCTGCCTCGGCTTCACGCTTCTCGCAATTCCGTTCTGCGATGTCGCGGAACGTCATTTCGGAATCAAGGACGACGGCCGCATCACGGCCGACGAATGGATG
>CACZHC010000014.1 GCA_902780865.1 uncultured bacterium | reverse complement strand
CTTCGCCATCAATTCCTTTACGTCAGTCGCCATTTTATAAATCTCAACAGCTGATCTATGCGCACTTTGCGTTCTTTGCGGCTAAAATACTCACGGCACTGGAACAACACTTAGTATCTTGTCGATGACCTTGTCGCTCGTCACGTTCTCCGCCTCGGCCTCGTAGGTGAGGAGGATGCGGTGGCGAAGGACATCGTGCACGACTTCCTTCACGTCCTGCGGCGTCGCATAGGCGCGACCGTGCATAAGCGCGTTGCCGCGGGCGGCGAGGTTCAAGGCGAGCGTCGCGCGGGGCGAAGCGCCGTTCTGGATCATCGCGTCGGTCTCGCGCGTCTTGAAGACGATCTCGAGGATGTAGTCGCCGACCTTCTCGTCGCAGTAGACGTCGTTCAGCGCGGCGCGAAGCGTCTCGATGTCGCCGGGAGCGCAGACCGTCTTCGCCTCCGGCTTCTCGGCGGTCTCGGCAAAGCGCTGCATGATGCGCCGCTCGTCTGCCTTCGTCGGCGGCTCGACGAGGCACTTGAACATGAAACGGTCGACCTGCGCTTCGGGAAGCGGATACGTTCCCTCCTGCTCGATCGGGTTCTGCGTCGCGAGGACGAGGAACGGCTTCGGGAGCGCGTACGTCTCGTCGCCGATTGTCACCTGGCGCTCCTGCATCGCCTCGAGAAGCGCGGACTGCACCTTCGCCGGCGCGCGGTTGATCTCGTCGGCGAGCAGGAGGTTCGTGAAGACAGGGCCCTTCTTCGGCGTGAACTCGCCAGTCTTCGGCGAGTAGACGAGCGTACCGACGACGTCGGCAGGAAGAAGGTCTGGCGTAAACGAGATTCGCCTGAACTCGAGCCCGAGCGCCTTTGCGAGAGTGTTGCACGAAAGCGTCTTCGCGAGCCCGGGAACGCCTTCGAGGAGGATGTGCCCGTCGGTGATCATTGCGAGGACAAGCCGGTCGACGAGCTTCTCCTGCCCGACGATGACCTTGCCCACCTCTTCGCGTATCTTCGCCACGAGCTCCTTCTGCGCGGCGATTCTGTTTGTTGCTTCCTTCAGGTCCATTTTATTTCTCCTTGTGTTGTCTGAAATCGCGTATCATGTCCTTGACTACCGCCCAACGCACTTGCTTCAGGCGCTTCAAGTCCATCGTTATCTTCATCCGCTCCTTGTTGGCTTCGCTGTCTCCCACTGCTGGCAGCGTTCCGCGCACCTGCTTCAGGTGCGCTTCCCAGAACGACCTCACGAAGTCCTGCATGATGTCAGTCGCGCTGAGGGTGCTCGACTGCGTCTTGCCAACCTCTACGAGAACGGCGTCGAGCCACGCCCTCTCCTGCCCGGCAAGACCCGCCGCAAACGCCGCGAACGCGTCTTCGCCGCTCGCCGCCTCCATGCGCCATGTTTCGACGAACCGCCATGTAAAGCCGTGGGCAAACACCTCGCGCGGCAGAAAATCGCCAATCATGCCGTCAAGCGTCTTGTCGCGCTCGTTAGACATAAGGAACTGCATAAAAGCAATTTCGCGCGGCGGTGGCGGAACCACCTCTTCTGCATCGGCCGCAGCGGGAGTTGAAGGTTGAACATCCAAAGTTGAAAGTTGGCTGTCCACGTCATCATAGTCGACAGGAGATTCCTGCTGGGCAGGCGCTGGATGGCGAGGTGTGGCGGCCATCTTTTTCCTGACGGTCTCGAGCTCTTCCGTAAGCGCGGCAGACGGTAGCCCCAGAAGCTTCGACGCCTCGCCTACCATGCTCGCCCTAAGGACAGCCGACGAACACGCCGCGATAGTCGCGAGGACTGCTTTCGACACTCGCGCGACTGCGTCGATAGACGCGGGGTCGCGCTCCTTCGCGCGTTCGACGCGGCACTGGAATGAGATTATCGACTCGCCCTTCTCCAAGAGCGCGCGAAATTGCTCGGCGCCTTTCGTCCTGAGGAACGAATCTGGGTCGTCGCCGTCGGGAAGCGAGACGACGCGCACGGGGATTTCGGCGGCGAGAAGCATGCCTGCGGAACGAATGGTCGCCTTGTGGCCCGCAGCGTCGTCGTCATATACGAGGACGGCCTGGCTCGCGACGCGCTTGAGCATCCTGACATGCTCGTCGGTGAACGCCGTTCCCTGACCTGCAACGGCGTTTGCGAAACCGCTCGCATGGAGGCGTATGCAGTCGATCTGCCCTTCGCAGACTATCACTTCGCAGTGCGAGTCCTTGCCAATCGCGCGCGATGCGCGGTCGAACCCGAAGAGGACGTTCGACTTCTTGAAGATCGCCGTCTCCGGAGAGTTGACGTACTTGCCGGAGTTTTTCTTCTCGACAAGCTGGCGGCCGGAGAACGCCACGACGCGCCCCTGCTTGTCGCGGACCGGGAACATGAGCCGGCCGGCGAAGCGATGGTAACCGCTGTCGCCAGGGCGCGTTGGCGCCTTGATGACGCCTGCGGCCTCGAGTTCTTCTGGAGTGTACTTGTACTTCTCGGCCCAGCGCAGGATGTTCGAGACGCCGTTCGGCGCGTAGCCGATGCCCCAGTCCTCCGCGACTGCGCCATCGAGTGCGCGGCTTTTCAGGTACTCGCGCGCGATTTCGCCCTCCTTGGCCTGGAGGAGACAGCGGCGGTAGAAGGCGGCGAGCTCGGCCATCAGCGCGTAGAGGCGCTTACGCAGGCCAGCATTCGGGTCTTCTGTCTCCTCGATTTTGACGCCGCACTGCTCAGCGAGCTTCTTGACGGCTTCGACGAAGGTGAGCCCTTCCTGCTTCTGGACGAACTTTATGGCGTCGCCCGACTCGCCGCAGCCGAAGCAGTGGTAGAAGCCCTTTGCGGAGTTGATGTTGAACGAAGGCGTTTTCTCGTGGTGGAACGGGCAGCACGCCTTGGCCGAAGCGCCTGCGTGCTTCACCTGAATGCCGTACGACGATATCAGCTCGGCGAGGTCGATCCTCGACTTGATATCCTCGATGACGGACTCTGTGATTCCCATTGCCATTGAATAGGGTATATTATACCACAAGCGCCGCGCTTATGTCGCAACTCACGGGACTGGTCGCCACCAAATTAAGCATGCCGGCAACACTTCATGCATCAGACAGCGCCATGCAGCCCACACATCATCGCCTACTGGAAAGCCCTCCCGCGCTGGAAGTGCCTTTGACCAGTCATCAAAATCACCCGTATGCTTGACGAACTGCGCCTCGCCTACTGACCCAGCCCAAAACATACCCTCAGGCGCCTGCGGGGACCCAAGAAACCCTTATTTTTCAGCCCTTCCGCGGGGCTTGTCCCCAAAATTTAACTCCGATGGTTGGCAAAAGGTTACATCGTCTCGTTCAATGGCCGATGGCCTTGCGTTCGGCGGGCGTGATTACGCCCTCCTTGACCTGCTTGTCGAGGTAGCTCTTGAGGGCGGCAGCGGACTTTGCGCAGAAGTCGTCGCTCTCCTCCTTCGTGCAGAGCCCCTTCTCCGCGCGCTTTCGCGAACGCGCCATCGCCTTCTCCGCACCCGTGATAGCGCGCTTCACCGCGACCGGCACGCGTAGCAGGCCGACTTGTCCGCCGGAGCCTTGGCGAAGGAGGAAGTCGGCGGCAATTCGCCGCTGCTCGGACTCAGGAAAGATCGAGAGGGGATAGGTGTTTGTAGTTGAAAAGTTGAAAGGTTCCGCCTTCGCTGAAGCTATGGCGGACAAGTGAGAAGTTGAATGGCTGCAGCCGTTAGTCGTTAGTTGACAGTCATTCGTGACAACGCCCTCGGCCAAGGCGACCTCCTTCTGCGTGAGCTTGACAGGCCACCCCGCGACCACGTTCCCGGCGTGGTTGGTGTAACCACCCTCCGCGAACGCGGAAGCGGCGACAATGGAAAGGAACGAGACTGACAAAATTGCCGCGCGACGCGAGACGCGCTGCAGTCGGCGGAGTTTCAACTCTTCAACTTTCAACCTTTCACCCTCAGTTCCCCTGCCGCGAGTAGGCCTTGATGCCGATCTTGATGTCGTCAACGCCGTTAATGAACGTCTCGAGCGCCCTCTCGCGGTCTGCGCCCAGGGCCGAGGCGGGTATGACGAGAATCCAGTGGTCGTTCCAGACGCTGCGCCCGACAAGACGCGTGGAATTGAAGTCATCGCCGACGCGCAACGTCGAATGGCGGCGGATCGTCGCAACGGAGTCGCTCGTGCCGCCGAGGCCCGAGAAGGACGAGATCCAGAAGTCGTCGTCGAGCTGGGAGGAGCCGATCTTGTAAGGGAGCGGCAGGACCTGGTCAACGACGTTCCACTTGACGAGCTTGCGCTCGTTCCCGGCGGGGGCCCGCATATAGTCGTAGCCGACCGGCACGAGATAGACGTTCGGCTCGACGGCAAGTCCGGCGGCTGTCTGCGTCGTCAGGTCGTCATAGCCGACGAAGTCCACGCCAACAGCCGCGATCTTGGTCGCGTAGTCTGCGGAGGAGAACTGCGACTCGCCGCCCTGTAGGGTCTTGCCGAAGAAGTTCTCTGCGTTGTTGATCGAGGTCGAGAACGGGATTATGAGGCCAGGCTCCTTCACGACGACCGCCTCGCTCGCGAGCGGCTGGCAGTGGCGTACGAAGTCGGAGTTGGAGCGGAGGTCGTCCACCCAGTACTTCATAAGTTCGCGCCTCCACGCGTCGTCGCCGGCGGCGTCGGGCCGGATGCGGAAGCGCTCGTAGCGGAGCGAAAACCACTTCTCGGGCTTATCCGGGTTGTTGATGCCGTAGCGGCCCTTGAGGACGTTCCAGTTCTCCTTCATGCGGTGCACTATGTCGTAGAGGCCGCCATCGGTGGCCGCGGAGTCGACGGTGACGCCCTCCTCGCCGAGCGAGCGGGTGGCGATGATCTCGGCGAGGAACTTCTTGCCGCTCTGCGGATCGGAGGAAAGCAGGCCCGTCTCGTAGTCGTAGACCTTCGCGAGCTCCCAGACGTAGCGCTGCGCGGTGTCGAACGCCGTGGAGTACTTGGCGAGGGCAGCGTTGCGCTCGACACGGTTGTACATGTCGAGGTAGCGCCTCGTCGTCGCCTTACTCGCGATCCTCTTACGCCAGGCGGCGCGCTCCTCCTGGAGCAGGTCGCCTTTGTACACCTCGGCACGGTAGGCGGCCTCTGCGTTCGCCAGCGCCCCGAACTTCTCACCCACCTCAAGCACGGCGACATCATATTCAACAGCGGCCTCCAGAAGCTTGTCGCGCAGTCCAGTGATCGTGTCGTAGAGGCCATTGGCAAGGCCGTAGAGCAGGTTGATGACGTTAAAGGCGGTCTGGGCTTTCTCGGTACTGCCCTTGGCTTCGATCGCCGTCACGATTTGGCCCTTTTGCGTGACGAGCGCTGACACGAGCGGCCCCAGCTGTGTGGCGTCGGTCACCGACCGCGGGTCGATGACAACGGTGGTTCCGGCGCCATTCACTCCTGAAATGGCCGCCGACTTCAGGGCGTTTATTTTATACATCTGGTCGAAAATCTCCTTCTCCTCGTCGATCTTCGAGTCAAGATAAGTGCTCACGGTTCCCAGAATAAGCTCTGACACGAGGTCCTTTAAGATCATCTGGGGGACCCCCTTGCCAATGGCGATCTTGAGCAACCTCCAGGCCTCTTCCAACAGCATCTTCTTGATCTGGACCCCGAAAATCGCGTTCTGCACTTCCTTGTAGGCAACCAGGTATTCGCGGTAGGCTGCCTGGATGCTGCCTTCGGTGGCACGCACGCCGGTGATGAGCTCCGGCTTGATGCGAATGCCGCCCTCGTTGACGGTGTAGCTAAGGGAGTATTCGAGCGCAACCTCTTGCTTGCCGTCGCCAACAAGAAGCTTGCGAAGCTTGTCCGGCAGATAGGGCGTTGCGAGGGCGAGGATGTCGGAATCGATGTCTCCGGTCAGGTCGCTGATGTTCACGCCCAGGTCTATTCCCTGCAGAGAGAGGTTGCCCTTGGCGTCCTTCTGTATCTTCAGGTCGCTGAAGCCGGTGGCGTTGCCCCACTGGAGCGTCCACGAGTTGGTGAACTCGGTGACGAGCTCGTCGAGTCCGTATGGCGACAGGTCCATGTAGTTGTAGTTGTAGAGATCCGGACCTTCGTAGCCCTGGGGATAGGTGCCGCCCGGCCCGATATCGCCGGAGAACGGGGTACCGTAGATGGCGATCAGCTGACTGTTGTAGGAGAGCTCCTGCTCGGTGATCTCGCTGATGAGGTCGCCCTCCTCCTTGGAAAGCTGGACGAGCCTGCTGCCGTATATGTTGGCGTAGTCAAGCGCGGCCTTGCAGTTTTCGAGCGCCTTTTCCGCGCGCTCAAGGATCTGCTCGAAGTGTGAATCCTTCTCTTCGAGCCGGTCTGGGTCGATGTCGAACGGAACCGCGTTGTCGGAAAGCCCGAGCGGATTGAGCCCGGCCTCCGTGGCGACCAGACGGTTCTCAAGCGAACGGACGGTCTCGCAGATGACGGGCAACTGCGCGGCCGTCGTGCGGTCGATCTTCATGATGCCCTTGTCCGTGAAGGCCTGGTACGGCGCGTCGTTGGTCGGCAGCAGCGCGTTGGCGGTCATCCAGCCGTACGCGGCGGCAAGACCGGTGCGCGTCGCCCACTCGCCGTAGCCGAAGGCCTGGTCTGTGTTGCTGTCGCGGTATCCGCCGGCTACGCCGTCGTTGTCGCGGTACTGCTTGCGGACGGTCAGGTCCATCGCGTCAAGTCCCGTGCGGGCGAGCTTGGCGACGGCGTCGGCGAACTTCTCCTCGTCCTGGTAGTCGACGTTCGTGAGCTTCTGGTCCATGAGCATCTCGCCCATAGCGGCAGTCCAGTCGAAGAGCGGATTCCTCAACAGGCGGTAGTAGCCCGTCAGCACGGAGAGGTAGTGGCCCCAGGCGTCGCCGTGACCCTGCGGATACTGCGCCGCCGCGCAATTGACGTCGAGAACGCCGTCGCGCGCGCGGATGCCGTAGTTCGCCACGTAGGCCGGCTCGCCCTCGGTGAGGCCTCTCGTGAGGTTCCATGCGAGTCGGTTGTAGCAAGGCGCCTCGGTCATGCGCGGGTAGGCCGTGGAGGCCGAACGGCCGCGCAGCAGCGCGAGCTCCTCGTCGAGAAGCGTCGGAACCTGGTTCGCGAAGCAGAACACCGAGCTCGGCAGGTTGAGCGTGCTCTCCTCCATGTCGTCGAGGGTCCGCTGCGCGACGAGCGGGTTCTTCGCGTCGGAATACGCCTCCGCGCCGAGGAGCGTGTAGAACTCGCCCATGCGCGTCTGCGCGAGGAGCAGCTGCTTCGAGAGGTCCACGCTCGGCGAGCCGGAGGCCTGCAGGACCATTTCCGCGCGGTTGAAGAGCGTCTGGTACAGCTCCAGCAGGCCGACATCCGTGAGGTTGTCGTCGTTGAGCGCGACGTCGCCCTGGTAGGGACGGCCGATCTCCTCGAGCATCGAGACCCAGGAATCAGCCTTCTTCTCGTAGAAGTCCTCCACGCGCTGGGCGAACGGCGTGACTTCGTTCAGGACGCGCTGCAGCCACCCTTCCGCAAGCTGCTCTGGCGCCCATTCGCTCCAGCCGGTGCCGACGGTGAGGGCAGGGAGAGTGCCTTCCTTAGCGCGGTAGCGGAGCGTGTAGTAGGTGTTGACGTACTCGTCGGGCCTCGCGCCCTTCGCGCCAAGGAGGATCGAGTAGAGACCGGAATCGGCGCGGTAGAACTCCCACGGCGGCAGTTCGTAGTTTTCCGTCGAGAGGGTGCCGTCGGTGGCGGGCGTCGCGCGGCGCCACTCGAACTCGAAGTTGCCGGTGGCGCTGCCGAGAGGCGTGCGGTACTGCAGCGTGAGCTGCTCGGAGAGCTTGTTGAGCGGATCCTTCAAGACCGTGATGCCGTCCACATAGAGTTCGGGAAGGACGCGCAGCACCTTCATCGAGACCGGCAGGCCCGGCTTGACCTGCGTCGCGTCGGGATTGTCGTTTTCGATGAGCGTGACCCAGCCCGCGCCCGCGCCATTCGCGACGAGCGCATAGTGGTCACGCGGCAGATAGATCGTGGTGGGCAGAAGCGCGGTGACGGTGGAGGCGAACGCCATCTCCACCTCCAGGTAGCGGAGCGAACGGCTCTTGCTCTCGGCATTCCATTCGAGGCCAGTGTACTCCCTGAGTCCGTCACTCTCCCATTTCGCCGCCAGATTCGTCTTGGACAAGTTCGACTTCCATTCGGCGGACGCGATGTCCCATGCGCACGTGGCGTACAGGTACTCGGCGCCGGCAACCTCCGGTATGGGCCCCGTGACGAGCTGGAAGTCAATTCCGGCTTCGATATTGACCTTGGAGACGGTGAAGTTGACGGTGTTCAGCTTGTTCGTCCAGGCGTCGAGTGCCTTCTGCGAGGGGAATACGTATGTCTTGCGGATGGTGTAGTCCTTGGTGCCGAGCACCGTGCCGGTTCGGGTCGAAGGGACAACCTCGTCTCTCGCGAGGGCATCTACGGCCTTGTCCCAGTACGTCTTGTGGACGTCCTCCGACGCGTCGAGGGTGCAGATCGCCTTCAGCGCCTCGCGTTCGGCGTCCGTCAGCACGTTGAGCTGCAGATACGAGCCGCCCGACTCCTTGACGACGCGGCGTCCGACGAGGCATACGCGGAACATCGGATCGGCGTTCGCGTCGATGTAGAAGCGGTCGCTGATGGACGGCGGCAGCCCCGTGAAGTAGTACTTGCCCTTGCGCAGGGTCGTCGTGCCGGACGGGCCGAGCTCAAACCCGTACTCATCGGCGAAGTTCGAGTTTATGGGCAGCTCCTCCTCGGAAGACTGCACGACGGTCGGATCAATAAGTTCGACCACCGTCTCAAGGCTCTTGGACGGCGCCGGGTAGGTGACCGCCATCGAGGCAGCGTTCCAGACCTCCGGAAGCCCTTTTTCCGCAACCGTCAGCACCTGTCCGACGCGCATCGTCGGCACCGAATCGGGGTCTGGCCACTGCGCCAGCCATGTCCACGGCATCGACTTGAAACCGTCCTTGAGATCCGTGACCGTCGGCGCGGGGATTTTCGTGCAGTTCATCCAGCCTACGATGGTTTCCGCTGGCAGCTGGCCGTCGCCTAAAGAGGGACAGTAGAAACCCGGCTGCAGCGGATAGGAGTAGGCGGCATAGGCCATGCCATTGCGCCGCGCCCACATCTGGTTCTTGCGGTCGATGTACACAACGGACACGTCATCGCCCCCCATCGGTGTGACGGCGATGTCGTTTACCGTGCCCCACCCCGGCACCTTGCCGATCGGGCCCGGCGGCAGCATCGGGTTGCCGACGATCACCGACCGCTTGAGCGCTGGATACGCGGTATTGATGGTGACAACGCGGTAGGCCTGCATGGCGCCCTTGCCGTTGCGCGGGTACATCACCATCATGACCGGCTTTGAGAGCCCATACTGGTTGAGGTCGTTCCTGAGAGCCCAGGCCACGTATTCGCTCCCGTTCGCCTCAAGGAACGCATGCTCCTCGTTCGGGTTGAAGCCGACCGTGCCCTGCTCGTTATTGTAGTAGATTTCCGGCGCCACGCCGCCTTCCGTCGCGAGCTTGAGCGCAAACGGCTTGGACGCGCCCGCGCCGAGCGTCGCGCAGTCGACGCAGCGCAGCGTGTTGCCGTTGGCGTCAAGCGCGGTGCGGATGTTTCCGTTTGTGCCGAGTGTCGCGAGATCGTCATCGGTGAAGCTGAAGGAGTAGATCGCGTCACTGTCCGCATCCGAATCGCCATACCTGAGCGCGAGGTCGTCGAGCGCAACGTATGTCGCCGCCGCGCCGCTCGCGCCCTCCGCCGCCCCGTAGGACGCGGTGATGCCGTGCCCCTTTGCCGCGTCGGGGACATTGACTGAGACGGAGTTCCACTGGCCCGCCACGACGGACACGGCCAGGTTCGTCTCGCTGGTCGTGAGCGCCACCTGCCAGCCGTCCTCGCCATTGCGTTCGAGCCACGCATCCACGGTGGCAGCGGCGGCTGCCCCCCGGTCTCCGAAGGTCAGCCTGGCGAGACGCCCCGGCGTCACCGGCTCGTCCGTCGGCACGTAGATCGAGAAGCTCGTGCTGACGGACTCGGCCGCCGCGTCCACCCGAGCACCGGCGAGGTTCACCGAAGCGGTCGAGTTCGTCTCCGAGAGCAGCAGCGAACGCCCGCTGCATGCCATCATCGCCGGGTCTGCCGACCCAAACCCGGACGAGAGGGCGACCTCGGGCAAAAGGCCTTCGGCCATCGTCGTCTCCCAGCTCGCGCGGTAGTTCTGCACGAGCGCAGGGTATGTGACGGGGGTTGGCATCCGCTTGTCCTGGAAGTTCGCGCGCCACCACACCTGGATCTTTCCGGCGTCCGCGTTCACGGCGTAGATCGAAGACTCAAGATCGGCGTAGGGGTCGGTATCCGATTCCGTGACGGACATGTCAATCCCGTCAAAGGCACCGGCGAACGCGGCTGATCCCGCCGGTCGGTGGTAGAGGCGCGGGTTCCAGTTGCGGCCCGGCGACTCCGGCTCGTAGATGAAGCCCGGGAGCTTGTCGTCCACGCGCTCGGACATCGCCCGCGCCTTCGGCCCGGCCTCGATTCCGAGGCGCGGCGTAATCTCGATGCCGACAGGCCAGTCGATGTCCCACGGCGTCGCCACCGAATTCTCCCGGTAGTCCGTCATCTCCACCGGCATGTACCACGGGCAGCCGGTGCCGCTGGTGTTCGCAAGGCGGATGAGTATTCTGCCGCCGTTTCCGCCGCGGAGCGTGACCTCGCCGGTAGTTTCGTTCACGGATGCCGAGACGTTCGCCGGCATCTTGAACATGGTCGAAACCAGATAGTTGGAGGGCACCAGGAACGGGCACCCGGGCGTCGCGTCAGACGGCGCGACCACGACCCGTATCGGCTCCTGCGGCCAGCTGACGAGATACCAGTCGTGCTCGAAGGTCCACTTCGTCTTCATCGGGTCGGCGGTCTGCCAGTAGACGTCGGACTTCCAGGGCATGGCGATGCCGTCCGGGCTGGTGGTCACGTCGGTCGGCGCAACGGCGAATATCTTGCCGTGGTCCGGATCGGTGACCTCCTCGCCATCCTCGGCCGCGTACTGTTCGAGGTACGGCGAATACGGGTCGCTGGGCTCGCGCGTATTGCCGGCGACGACAACGGCGTAGAGGTTCGCGGTATTGTACCCGCCGCCGGCCGGCTGCAGCGAATCGCCGACCTCGGCGTACATCGTGTTGACGGCCGGCGGACACACCTCGACGACAATGTGCGCGACCATATGGTCCTTCGTCTCCGTGTCGTAGTACGCGAGCACGAACTGTCCCTGCGGGCAGCGCACCGTTCCGGTACTCTCGTCAACCGTATAGCGGAACGTCAGCATCTTTGACACCGACGGATTGTAGTCGAGTCCGTACACGATGTTCGAGATGCCCCCCGCCTTCACTTCCCACTCGCTTGAAAGCAAGGTGCTGCTTCCGAAGAACCTCACGAACTTCCCCGAAAGGTCGATGAACGCAGCCGAGTTCGCCTCGTCCGCGCGCGTCGCAAAGATCCTGTACGGACGCGACGAAGCCGTAGAGCCGATCTTGTACGTCCGCGCCTCCGGCGACCCGTCCTTCTTGATCCAATTCACCGTCACTGCGCCGCTCGCGGTGAACAGCAGCCGTTCAAGGGGATCCTTCGCCCCGCTGTCGAAGAGCAGGGTGCCGGCCGCGATCTTGTCGGCGTTCGCCTCGATGGTCCGCTGCCAGTCGATGGTGTCCTCATCGGGGATGTCCTGGCAGAAATCGCCGACCTTCGCGTCCGGCTTCTGTTCCGAAAGCGTACGCCCCGCCGTCCAAGCGGCGAGCGTCCATGTGACCTGCGTGTCCTTTGTGGAAGTTGCCGTCACCTTATCCTCGGGCTCGACCGGGGCGTGCGCGGCCGAAATCGGGTAGGCCGCCGTCGGCTGCACGAATTCGTTGCCTCCATACGACTGCATCCACGTCGGTAGCCCTACCTCGCCGAGCGAGAGCTGAGTGTCCGCCGGCCCGTCCGCAAACACCGGTGTAAGTGTTGCCAGTATTGCCAGTGTTGCCAATACCAATTTCCAATTCCCAATTGGCAACATTGGGTATTGGCTATTGGCACCATTTTCACAATTCCACATCTTACCTGCCCTCCTTTCCGACGAACGGGAAGAACGTCACCTTCACGCCGTCCGGCTCCGAAGCGGGAGCTCTCACGTACTCCCCCTTGCGGCAGTACTGGATCACCCCCGGGATGCGCAGTCCGCGCGATCCCTCCTTGCAACTCGTAATCAGCGCGATGCCGTCGGACGGCGCCGGGCTGGAGCCGATCTTCTGCCCGCGCTGCACACTGCCCGTCGTGCCGAGGTCAACGCGGTTTTTCGAGAACACGTTCACTCCGTCGCCTCTGAGGAGCGTCAGCGTCTCGCGCTCGCCTACGATCACCGGCGAGACTTCCACCTTCGCCGCGCCTGGCGCAGTAACCGTGCCGGCGACCTCCAGCTGCGAGATCGTCACGCTGTTCGCCGCAAGCGCGTTTTCAGTGACAAGGTTGCCGATGCGCGGATCCTTTCCCGCGCCCTCCGCCACCAGCGCGCGGTTGACCACCGCGACCGGCCTCAGCTCCCGGCGCGGCTTCAGCTCGATCGCCGCGTTCTCGCCGATAGCCACGCCCACGTGCGTGACGACGCCAGTCGCGATAAGCGCCGCAAGCGCCTCGTCCCCGAACTCCGCCATGAAACTGCCGTCCCTGTTCACCGTCACATCCATGTCGTCGACCTTCCAGACCGGCGTCGTCGCCGATTCCTCGTCGTACACCTTGAAGTGCATCTTCTTCGTGTACTTCTGCGCGGCAGTGGCGGGATTATCCGATCCGAGCAGGTTCAGCTGCCCGCGGTAGACGAGCTTCGCGATGCTCCCCTCCGGAACCCCCCAATGCGCGTAGAGACTTACCTCCGACGGCAGACCCGACAACGCACCTTCCACAAGCGCACCGCTTGCGTCAAAGACCTGCACACCGTTATCCGTGTAGTAGCCATGAAACACGTAGTCGCCCGCCCTTTGCGGAATCGGCGCCTTCGCCGTGTCGCCTTCCGTGTATTCGCCCGCGCCGACAGTTCCACCTCCCGAAACGAAGGTAACCGCATACACCGGTTCCCAGTGCGCGTAGTATGTCGCGTCTTCAGTTGAGTCCCATGAACTCTGAACCGGGGTGCGGTCTGCGTTATAGACCTTCGTGCCGCCAGTCGCAGCCGTGAAGTAGCCGAGGAAGCGGTAATCCGTCTTGGTCGCCTCCGGGGCGGCCGGAAACGCATTTCCCTGTTGCGCAATGGCTGTGCCGATTGTCGCACCCTCCGAAACGAATGTAATGGAGGACCACGAGATTTTCAGGCTGCACAATCTAAAAAGCGGCCCGGCAAGGAATTCTTCGTCATCCTCGTAATACTTTGCGTTCAACTCATATTTGAGTTTGCTCGCATCGGCATTGAGCGTAATGGAAAGCGAATCGTCGGTCTCGTCAAATGCTACGTCGGGTCTGTTCATGACCTCATGAGTACTGAGAACCGCCCCCGTCGCGTCAAGTTGATAGACTTTAGCATTGCTGACTTCACCACCCTTTCCGCTGCACCGGGCCGTAACGGATGCTGTCACGATCAGGTTTGCTGGTGGGACATTGTTCACCGAGATTCCGAAGTCGGCGAGCGTAACCGTCTGCGACAACGTGCACAGGTCCTTTGGGCTAAGCGCCTTAATGTATTGTTTTCCGTCCGTTTGGCAAGAGCTCCAGAAACCACTATCTGTACTCCATTCTTTTATTACACCCCATTCTGCGAAATCTAATTCGCCGTTCGTCAAGAACTCAATTGTCTTCGCACTCGCGGAGATCGCGGCGGCCGTCGCCAACATTGCAAAAAGTGTCTTTTTCATCTGTCTTCTTCCTTTCAACCTTTCAACTACTCCTTGACGCCAAAGTAGATGAACTGCCCTCTTACCGACGAAAGTTCGAACGCCGAAGATCCGCCGTACATCGTAAGCCGGATCTTCTGGTCTTTGCGGACGGGCACCGTCCAGACAAGGTTGCGCGCGGTGCCGGCCGGGCCGACCGTCCCCTTCGGCGTCACGTTGAAGACGACCGAGTCGCCCTCAACCACGTCTATCTGGAGCTGGCCGTCATTCGGGGACTTGCACCTCGCCTGCAGCTGGAGGAATCCGTCGTACGCGGCCTGCCCCACGCGGAAGACCTCGGTTTTGCCCGCCGCGCACGTCACCGTGCCAGACAGGTCGGCCGGAACGCCGCCGCCAACCGACATGTCGCCGAGGTTCGCGAAGACGACGCCCTGCGCCGGACCCGACCCGCCAAGCCACTTCAGCGACCCGCCCGAGACCGAAACCTGTTCGATGTCGATGTCCTTGAAGCCCTTCAGCGACCCTGCGGTGAAGGAGCCCGAACTGCGCGCGTCGAACGACTGCGCCGCAGCAATCGACTGAGCGGCGACGTTGCCGATCGAGATGTTGTCGCCCTCCAGCGTAATGTAGTCGCCGGAGGAGAGCAGGTCCACCGACGCCGCCTTCAGCGCATATGGCGCCATCGTCACCGCAATGGCGTCCGGACCAAGCTTGTCGACGATGATCCCCGTCACGTTGTGCGAAAGGCCGTCCGAACCGTCCACTGGCACCGAAAGCCCGAAGACCCCCTCTTCGGCCGTCTTGATCGTGAGATTCGTCGTGGCCGACCCGCCGTCGCTGTACGAGATCGTCACCGGCGTAACGACCCTTTCGTAGGCCCGCGCGTTGCCGCTTGAATCGCAAAGGACGCCGTCAAGCTCGACCACCACCGGCTCCGTGCCCACCGCGAGACGCACTGCCCCACGCGTCGGCGCAGTGCGCAGCTGCGCAAGCTGGTCGGTCACGAAGGGAATGTTCGCCTCGTTCGCGTCCCCGAGGAGCGTCACGCGACGCCCGTCGCGCCCGACGGCCAGGATGTGGTTGTAGCCTGCGTCGTGGTAGATCTCCGCCGCATCCTCGTTGCCAGCGTTCACCCCGCCGAGCGGCGGATGGATGACGTGCGTAACGCCGGCCACGACCTGCGTGATCGCCACGCCGGACGAGGCGAAGACTTTGGACGAATCGACGTCCACGGAACTCCAATAGAGCTCTTTGGTTCCCTGGTTCACTGCAATGGTGCTATAGTCATCCGGATCGGCGAAGATGCAGTTGACGGCGCGAATCGCGGCGGCAGGATCGACGCTGTGAATGACCGAGTTTCTTGCCGCAGAATTTTTCGCGAACGTGCAGTTCAAGGCGTCAATCCGTCCGCCGTTCATCTCAAGAATGCATCCGCCCAAACCGCCAACCATGTTGCCGCTGAACGTCGTGTTTACGAAGAGCGCGTACGCGCCGTGGACGAGCAGCGCGCCGCCGTGCCGGCCGGGTGCGCTGTTGCCCGCGAACGTCGAGGACGCCACAAAAAGCTCCGACCCCCTATCATACGAAACGACGGCAATCGCGCCACCAGCGTTCTCCCCTTGCGAGGTGTTGCCGATGAATGAGCAATTGTCGATTGAGAGGGAGGCTTCGCCAAGGACGCGGACAGAGCCGCCCTGTTCGCCGCTGCCGCCCGTGAAGTTCAGGCAGGCGAGCGAGAACATCCCGCCATCCGAAGACTTGCCGGCGTAGTTCAAGTGGCGCGAATTCGGGGCCGCGACAATCTCGACGCCCTTTGCGCCCGGTTCGAGTTCGCACAGTCCGTTGATCTCGAACGACCTCGTGCCCGACTTAATCTCGATCTCTCGTGCGAGCCGTATCACCCTGTTCGTCGCGTCCAGCTTTTCGAAGGTGACGCGCCTCCTGCCCGTCTCGCCGACGAGGAACGAATTTGTAAGCGCGTTGACCGCGTCGCGCAGCGTAATCGCCTCGTTGCCATATACGTCGAGCTTGCTCTCACCGTCGCCGGACGACGTGATCGAGAGGATACTCGCGTCGATCTCCCATCGCGCGTACAGCGTGTAGTTCTCAACATACGGCGACATCACCACCGTCGGCTTGTAGTCCGGCCCGTACACGCACGTGCCGTCGCCTTCGCGCGTGGTCCAATACCCCGCGAAACGATAGCCCGCGCGCTTCACGCACGGATCCACCCCGCCCGAAGGGGCCAGCGGTTTCATCCGGCATGCGAACGGCTGCTGGAACGTCATCGTCTTCGGATTGCCGCCTTCGTCCTTCAGCCCGAGGACAAGCGTCACCGTCACCTCAAGGAAGTTCTCCTGCGGCAGGCCAGCGCCGGTGTCAGGGTCGCAGCGGGGGCTGGTTGTCAGCGCGGCTGAAGGCAGCACGACGACCTTTCCGCCCGCGCCCTGACTGTATCCCTCCCCGCCATCGGATCCGCTTCCGGCCGTGGAGGTCGATTTCCAGCTGTCTTCGTCATAGTTGTCCTGCGTCTCGCCCTTCTCGCCGGTCGACTTTTTGCCCGCGCCGCCGACCGAACCGCCCGCGCCGTTGCCGCCCTTGCCGCCGCGCATCACATTCGCGTGCTTAAGGTGGAGATTGCTGCTGTCGTCCCAGTCGTCCACGACCACAAACGAGCCGCTGCCACCGCCGCCGCCCGCGCCGCCGCCACCGCCGCCGCCGCCGATGGACATAGCCGCGCCGCCGCCGCCGCCAGCGCCGCCGCCGCCGCCGCCGCCAGCGAACCAGTCGTCACTGGCCTCCTCCTTGGTATTGGAGCCGTAGTCCCCCGTTCCGCCGGCTACACCCGATGCGCCGCCGTTCGCAGTCACCGCGACATCGCCGAGGATGTACACCGCGCCGCCCGCCGAGCCATTCGAGCCGTCAGTCCTCAATTCGCCGTCCTTTCCGTCAAGCGGGAAGTGGTCGCCGTGGCTTGAATGCCGGGACGACGACTCGGCCGCGCCGCCCGGGCTTGAACTGGACCCGTTGCCGCCGTTGCCGCCGATACCGGCACCCGCGCCACCGCCGCCTGCGCCGCCCGAACCGCCGCCACCGTTCTTGTGCTGCGTGCCGCTCTTGTTCGCGTTGCCGCCTTTTGCGCCGGTGCCGCCGTTTGCGGCCTTTCCGCCGGTTGCGATCAGCTTGCCTTTGCCAGTGAGGTAGAGCGACACGCCAGAGGGCAGCAAAATGCCCGCGCCCGCGCCGTTGCGGCCGTCCGCGTCGCTACCCGTCACCGTCAGGGTGGCGTCGTTCTGGAAGTTGATGACCACCTTGTTGCCGCCGGCGCCGTTGTTGCCGACCGCCGTCAGCGCATTCCGATTGCCGCTGGTTCCGCTGATGCTGACATTGCCCGACACAGTGTACACCGTTCCGCCGTCCAGCGTCCTCGTGCTGTCGGTAATCGTCCCGGTCTCCATAGCCATCGCCCCGGACGCCGCCGCCAGCGCCAACACTAGGATAATCAAATGTTTATTCATAATCCAATTCCCTTTTTCTAACGACTAAAGACTAACGACTAACGACTAATCACAGATTTCCGAACGCGGTTCCATAGACAGTCTGCGCCTTGCCGCCGCCGTCTTCGACCTTTCCCCCCGCCGGCACGATCACGTTGAACGCGCCGTCCGCGCCGTCGTATGTGAGGAACATGTCGCACGGCGCCGTTTCCGTCGTGAACTTGAAGCCGTCCTGGACAAAGCTCGCCGGCCAGTTCGGACGCACCATCGTCACGTTGCGCAACGTGATAGACGAATTCGCGCCTCCGCCGAGCTCGCGGTCCTGCACCCGCGTCAGCGTGCATTTGCTCGGGAAGGCCTTGAGCGTCGCCCCCTCCTGCACCGTCACGCTTCCGACCGCCGCCACGTCGATGAATACGCCGTCGGCAACAGCCCCGGCGGGCGCATACACCACATCGGCCGCCGAGGTGCGGGCTGCACGGGCCGCGCGCGGACTCGTGGAAAGCCGCTGTCTGGGCTTCAGTTCGTTCGCGTCCGGCGGCGTAAGGCCGATTTCCGGCGCACCCTTGACCGCGCCCATCGCGTCCGCGATCGATCGTCCGATTCCGTCCGGATCGACCCCATCCTTATCGTTCAGCTCGGCGTAGAACACGCCGTTCGTGTCGATGGGCACCCGCAGCGTCCGCGCCCACAGCGCAGTCTCGGGAGAGAGCGAGTCGTAGATCCGGAACGTCAGCTCAAGCGAAGTGGCGTGGTCATATCCGCCCGTGCGCTGCAGCACCCCGCGGTAGGTAAGCACCTGCGGCACTGCGGCAAGGGACGAAAGGGATATAAGGGACAGAATGGATAAAAGAGATATCTTGCACTTGTTCTTCATTTTTTAATCCTCCAAATTTGCTGCCTTGATTGCGCGCTGAAGCACGAATACGCCGAAAGACGTGATCGGCTCCTTGGCGGTCAGTCCGCTCACAGTCCACGTCACGAACCCGGCCGTCTTCTCCGACGGCGTCCACTCGAAGTTTGCATCTCCGTGCGGGTCGTTGTTCTCGCGCCACGAGAACTCCATCCTGTTCGTGATGCTCCAGAGCTCGGGCTTGACGATGCCGGCGTAGTTCGCAAGGTCGTCCCCGCTCGGCGCAAGGCCCTTGTAGTCGGCCTTCTTGCCGTCGTGGTCCGGGTGCCATGCATGGCGAAACGGATTGTCCGACGCCCTCTCCGCGACCGTCCAGTCGAAGACGAGGCATTCGCCGAAGGTGCCGGAAGTCTTCTCCACGACAGGGTTGTCTATGCTCATCATGACCGTCGAGAAGCGCCGCGCGTTCTCCACCTCCGGCGGAACGGATTCCAACTCCCTGAAGAGCCGCGGAGTGCCGTTGGTATCGATGCCAGCCGCCACGCGCTGGAGCAGCTTGACATCGCCGTTCTCCGCGACATGCATCATCACGCTCATCTTGAGCGTCCCGCCCGCCGTGACCGGTATTTGGTTGGTGTCGTCCAGCCGCGAGACGGCCTCCAACTGGATGTACCCGCCCCAGAGTCCGACGGGGAACTTCGCCTCCTCGGCGGATTCTGGCGCCGCCTCGGCCGTGATCGGCAGCCGGACGCGCATCCCGCTGGCGCCGGTATCCTCGATCACCAGAATCGCCCCGTATTCCCTTCCGTCCACGAGTTTCGAGCGATCGATGCTGAAGGCCAGGTCCGTGCCCTCTTCTGGGGCAAGCTCGACAGTCCACTCGACGGATTCCTCGACGTTCGTGTACTGCTTCGCGCTGAACGCGTCGACGCGCGGCAGCTGGCGCGAGATCGGCGGCAGCTCCTCGCCGGTCGCCTCATAGTCGTCCGAGCGCACCATCGTAAACTTGAACGTGTGGTTAGTCACACCGCAGTTCTGGACCCTGATCGACGCATAGTTCGCCTTCGAACCGAAGTCGACGCCGCTGCCCTGGACGCCGATAACGCCCGGCCACTCGCCGTCCTTCGCCGCCGTCAGCGCGTAGGCCCTGCCGCCCTGCACCTTCGAACTGGAGGCGATTGCCAGAGAAAGGAACGTCGGCGCGGACGGCTTTGTTCCGCCGATCTTGTAGGCGACGCCTGACGCAGTGCCGAACGGGCCTTCGCCGAAATACGACTTTACCGGCATCAAGGCGTCTGGTTCTGTCGATACGCCCACGAGATTCATGAAACCGGTTTCGCCCGACGTGGCGCGGTAAGTCTGCCGCGGCGCACAGGGAACGCCGAAAAACGACTTCGACCAGACATTGGTTGCATAGACCATATAGACGCAGCCGCCCTCAATCGCCGACATGGTAGAGGCCGCATCGTCATCAGGAATCCACACATAATAGGAAATCGGCTTCTGGTCGATTGTCGTTCCGTCGTCCGCGATCTGGCGCGTGTCGGAATAGGCGTCCGACTGGTACGACGCAACGCGCGTAACGGGTGCGCCGGCGAAGAATTCCGCGCATGCCGCATTCGTCGGCGTCGATTCGAGGTAGATCGCGTTCCACCCCTTGTCGAGCTCCATCGTCTCAGAAACATGCGCCGCCCACGCCACACTCGGTAGCGCAAGCAAAGCCGCAATCTTAATAACCCTATTCATGTCTTCTTCTCCTTCACTAACAACTAACGACTAGCGACTAACGACTAACGACTAGCGACTAATCACTTCGCCTCAACCTTGAAGAACTGGCTGGTCGCGCCTTCCGCAGGAACGACGTATATGGCCGTCCTGCCCATGGCATCCTCGTCGGCGGACGGCATCACCTGCTCGTGCTCGGCGTCCGTCTCGGATTTCCTGACCAGCTGAGTCGCCCACTCGGGGTTCGTGAGCGAGAGCGTCGTGGCGACGCCGTAGACGTGGCCGCCGACATACTCGAACTCGATGGTGTGGAGGGCGTTCTGAGGCGCCGAATAAGCGGTGATCGCGAGCTTGTCGGACGGATCGAACGGATTCGTCCCCGCGCGGTATTCGTCGTAGTTCGACGCGCCGTCGTGGTCGTAGTCGGCAAACGGGTCGTATTCGCCCTCGATCTCGTACGCCTCCATCCATGCGGCGATTGTGTCGACGTATTCCGAAGCGACGCTGACCGTCGTGTCCGTGCCGTTCGTCGCAGTGTAGCTCTTCGTGTCGATGAGCGCGAGACAAACCGTCGAAACAGCGTTCGCGTCGCCGACGACAAGCGGATCAACCGCGAGGGAGAGCCCCGACTCCTGGACGAGGACGCAGTTGAGCGTGTTGCTGACCGCAGCCGTGGAGTCAGTCGCCGTCGAGGAGAGCGGAATCTGCAGCAGGAAATTGTAGCCGTCCGCCGACGGATTCGCCACCTTCGTGGAGGCGATGACCGATCCGTTCGTCGAAACGGCCTGTATGGTCACTGCGGCGGACGAGGTCAAGACCTTGTTCTGCCAGTCCTTCAGCGTTCCTTTGACGAGGTGCGTTCCGACCGGAAAATTCGCGGCAGCGGCGCTCGCGATTGTCATAGCCGCAAAAGCAGCAACAAGCACGACCGATGTCGGGTTGTGTCTTTTCATCATTTGCACTCCAATTTTATATCAGATAATTGCTTTCGCAACGATTTTTGTTTTCTCCTGTATGCTCTTCAAATTTTTTCACAGTCATTTTATCAAAATTCCCCCAAATGGGGTAGCTTTTTTCTAAGAATTCACACCTGCCTGAATTCGGCGGGAGGCCGGCTACACGCCGATGTCGATCTGGTACGAGTCGTCGCCGGCCATCTTGAGAGCATCGTCCTTAATGGCCTGCACACGAGTGTCTTCGCCGGCGAACCATCCCGCTTTCAGCTCGCTGGACGTGATGGTATAGACGTCGGCCATGAGCCTGGTCCTGGAATCGGCGAACGTGTTGGACAGCATGTCGAAGTTGTTCATCAGCGTCGTCATAATGGCGTTCGCGAACGAACTCGGCTTTTCAACCGACTCGTTCGTGCGCATGTCCACAAGCTGGCCCTCGAAGTTCTGTATGGTCTGGAATATCTGTTTGACCATTGCGCAATACTGCGAGGCATACGCCTTGGCCGCCGCCGTTTTCTCCTCGGGCGTGCCGGCCTTTCCGATTTCCGTCTTGAACTTGGCAAGGGCTGCGTCGACCTCGTTGAGATACGTGCCGAGGTTCGTGTCGCGCGCGGTGTCGACATTGGCCCTCAGCATGTCCCTCAGCTTGGTCCCCTCGACGGCAGGGTCGACCGCCTTCATGATGCGATCGACGAACTTCGTGTGGTAGGATCCGCCGGCGTTGAGCGCACCTTCTTCGATGGAGTATCCGCCGAAGCCCTCGACCGTGAGGCTGTGGCAGAAGGCGGAAATCTGGACGTCTTCGCCGTTCTTCCTCAGACCGACGACGGTTTCGTCGTCATCCACCAGAACCTTGCCTTCCGGCGACGCGCGGAAGTCCATCGCCATGCCGAGGATGTCCAGCTCGTCGCGCGGCGGGTCCGGCGGCTGGCTGACATATCCGTCCGCCGCGTCGAGGAGCTCGCTCGCCTGGTTCAGTATGGTGTTCATCTCGACCATCGTGTTCGAGAGGCGCGCCATGGACTGCACGAAGCAGTTGATGGCGGGCGGCAGCTCGATACCCAGCTTCTGCAGCTCTGCGACTGCCGCGTTCAGGCGGTACACCATGTCGTACGAGAAGCGTCCCTTCGAGAGCACCGAGTCGAGAATCGCCTCCGCCTTGTCGCGGTTCGCCTCGAGCGCGGTCTTGCCGGCGGGCGAGAGGAGGTTCTCGAAGCCCTTGAGCACAAACTCCTTGTCGCGGAAAGTCGCGCCCATGATGACGCGCAGCAGTTCGTGGCGCTCGTTGATCGTGGCGGGCTTGTTCGTCTTCGGGTCGATGACGGCCTTGCCCTCCTTGTCGAGGAGAGGACGGTCGGACTTGAGTTCGTAGAGGTTGCCGAAGTCGATGAACGTGATCTTGCCGCCGCCCACCATCAGGTTGCCGGCGTGCGTGTCGCCGTGGAACTTGCCGGACCCGAGTAGCGCCTCGTGGAACCACGCCTTCGTCGCCTGCACGAGAAGCTTCTGCGCTTTTTTGAGATCGGCGTAGTCCGAGCGGCAGTAGGTGAGCATGGTCGGTATCGCGCCGACGGGCAGGTTCTTCTTGAACACGGGCACCTTCTTCGGCTTGCCGGTCTTCGGGTCGATCGGGCCGTCCTCCCACTTTATGCGGCCGGTCGCGGGGTTCTTCTCGAACACGGCCGAAACCGCGTTGCGCATCCCTTCGGTCTTCGCCTTGAAGTACTTGTCGACCGTCTTGCCGCTGGCCACTTCGGCGACCATCACGTCCTTCTTCGGCTCCACTACCTTCGACATCTTCATCGAGTAGACGTTCTCCGCGAGGAGGTTGAGCGGATGCGTCTTGTCGTCGCCTATGCCGTAGAGCTTGACGCCCTCGTTCACGTTGTTCGCCTCGTTGCGGAAGTCGAATTCGGTCATGTACTGCTTGAGCTGCCCTTCCCACGTCTTGGCCATGCCGGGACCGATGTCGTTCGCGGCCTTCGTGAATATCTCCGCCTCGGACTTCACCCGGCGCTCCGCGTCGTGGCGCATGATCTTGACCACGAAATCCTGCGGATCCTTCACGCCCTTGAGCTTGAAGCTGCAGAGAAACGCCTCGCCGACCGACGCCGCGCCGAGGGACTTCTTGAGCTCGATGGACTCGATCTCCTTTCCGTCGCCCTTGCCCTTCGACTCTTCGATCATCTTCATGAAGTGGGCCTGCACGATCTTGCGCGGTATCGGCGCGAGGGACGATTTCATGTCGTCGAGCGCGTCCGCGTAGTCGCCCATGATCTCCTTCGGCAGGCCCTGCATCATCTTCTGGAGGAGCGGGCTCGTGCCCTTCAGGATCGCGCCGGTGAATTTATTGACGGCGTTCTTCTGTGCCGCGACGAGCTTGTCGCCTTCGAGACCCGCGAAGTCGAACGTCTGCGCGTATTTCATCGCGGCGGCGAAGCACGAGCGCTTGTCGGCCTTGCCGAGCGACGTGAAGTAGGTCGAAATAACCTGGCGGAAGAAACCGACCTGTCCGGGCGTGTCGGCGTTGGAGGCCGAGTCGAGTATCTGATTGAGGCCCTTGGCGTCGAGCTGCGCCTTGATGTCCTTGGCCGACATGCCGGCGTATGGGTCGTTGACGAGGCTGCCCTGGACGTTTTTGTTGCCGGCGTCGACCTTGAAGACGGTGTTGACGAAGTCCTGCAGCTTTTCGCAGCCCTTGGTCGCCATCGCGAGGATGATGTTGTCGAACTTCGCGAGCTCAGATCCGAGCAGCTTGGCCGGATCGCCGATGAACTGAGAGAACTGCTCCACGAAGTTGTCCTCCGTGGCGGCGACGGCGAGATCCTTGCCGTCGTGGGTGCGCTTGAACTCGGCGTCGAGTATGTCCACCATCTTGCCGAGTCCGTCCTTCACGATGTCCGCGATCTGCGGCGCGCACGCCTGGTCGATGAGGGCGGGGTTCTTGATGATCTCGGCGAAGGCGACGATGTTCTTCGTGTCCGAGAGCATGCGGCGCATCGCTTCGCCGGCCTTGTTGACCATCGCGTCGCCGACCATCGTGCTGTCGGAAAAGACAAGGTTCGCGACGAAGTCCTTGACGGCGGCAAGCCCGCCGATGTCGTTCAGCGACTTGGGCGGCTCGGCCTGGATGGGCTGCGGCATGGCGTTGACGACCTTGTTGATGTCGCCCGCGATCGAAGACTTGACGATGAACTCGCCTTCGGGGTCGCTGCCCTTCGCGAGCGGGATGTTCGCGACCTTGCCGAGCATCTCCTTCATCTCGGGGGGCAGGTCCGCGTTGTCGCTCACGAGCTTCGCGTGGAATGCGTCGAGCTTCGCCTTCGTGTTGCCGACATCCTTGCCGTCGAGCGCGCGCTCGGCGAGCTCCACGAGTATGCCCGTGTTGTAGTCGCCGCGCACGAGGTTTGCGGCGTCTTCAACTTTCTGCTCGAGTATGAGACAGGCGAACTGACGCGTGAGGCTCGTCTTCTCGGTCGCCATAAGGCCGCCTTCGAGATCGCGGTCGTACACCATCCCGAGTATGTTCTTCGAAGCCGAGGAGCCCAGCGTCTTCGCATCGTTCACCACGCGCCCGAGAAGGCGCTTGGCGAACGTATCCGCATCCATTTGGATATCGACTTTCGTCGCGAGCTGGCCCTTGCCCAATATGGCCGAAATTTTGCCGTTATCGTCCTTGACGAGCTTCGCCGTCTCGCCCGCGAGCTTGAATTCCGGCGTTTCGCGAGCGCTCGCCGGCAGCAGCTTGAGCGCCTGCGCCACGAGGCCCTGGAACGAATTGACCATGGCATTATGAAGTTTCAGTCGCTCGTTGACGGCGTTTTCGGTCTTGCAGCGCGCGTTGCGGCTGGCCTCGAAGTCTGCCAGCGAACGCGACGTCGAAAGAAGGCTTATCGCGTCCGTCATCGTGAATTTCGCGGCCGACGTCCCCAGCTTGTCGTAAGTGTTCAGCGATTCGCCGTTCACGAGGTCGCGGGTCCTGGATCGACTGGCGCTCATATTCGCGGTTTTGACGGCCTCCCTCAAATCGTTGCGCGAGACCGCTGCTTGCGACTCCTGCGTAAACCCGCGACCGCTGTTGGCGTATTCGTCTAGGATCGAACGCACCTGCGCGCGCGTCAGCGGGGTGAAGCGGGCCTTTATTATCCCGACGCGCTGCTTGGCGTCGGCGGAGACGTCCAGCTCCGGCGACAGACCGAGCATGTCGCGGATATCTTTCATCGCCCCTTCGCTGACGCCGCCTTTCTGGAGCGCGTTCAGAAACGCCTCCTTGACCTCCAGAATGCGCTCAGGCGAAAGCTCGATGTTGTTGAGAGACTTTTTCCAGACATGGTTGTTTATCTTGACAAGTTCCGCAGTGCCGTCGTCCTTGGTCTTGAAGTCGATCTGGCCGGCGTTGTAGTCGCCGGTTGCTATTCTGTTAAACTGCGCGAGGCTGATGTCTGGCAAAGGCATATTTTTATCCCCTTTTTAAGTGTTTTTATTATTTCTGCTGTCAAACTGTATACACCGCAAGTCGCCAAAGGTTACACCTTCATGAACGATTCTGAAGAAATGACTTCGGACAGGAAGTCTTCGCGGGGGGCGGAAGCCTCGCTGACGAGTTTTTTCCAGAGAACGGCGGAATCGGCGAAGCGCGAAAGCATGTTGAACGCCTTCTCCGCGTCAAGCCGGTCCAGCCAATTGTATTTCTGCAGATGCAGGTGCATATCCGCCGGGCTGATTGCGAGCGTCGCGCCGCCCGTCCCCTGGTAGAGGTAGTTCGCCTCGAGGGCGGCGTAGGCGAACGAGTCGCGCCTGTCGGGCGGTATCTCGCCGAGATCCGCCCGCACCAGCAGAAGGTCGTCGTCGGCCATCTGAAGGACGACGGTCCAGCCGTCTATCTCCAAGGCGGCTGCACCGCCTGCATTCTCGATGCCGACGCCGATCTTCGCGCCTATCCCGTCAACAAGTTCTCCGAATGTCATGGTATCGTGCCTTTACGTTTTCAGTTGCTCCATTGTCACGCTGCTACTTGTCCAAAGCCTCGATATCCTGCCGCACTCCGAGCGAGGCAATCTGCGGATTGCCGCTGCCGAGACCGGACGAAGGCGTGGCCTGCGTCAAGCAGGGCCTCGTAGAGCTTTTCCATACGCTCCGGCGGCGGCTCGCCGAGGTCCGCGGCGATCACGAGATACTCGCTCTCGCCCTCGTTCGCGACGCGCATCAAAAAGAACGGCATGCCGTCGGCGTCGAACGCCGCCGCGTCGTCCACGATTTCCGGGGTCTCCAAGCCGAACTTTTCGGCAAACTTCTGGATCAATTCGCTGAATTCCATGTTTGTTCCTTGTTGTTCCTGCTTTTTAAGTATATACACCGCACCGAGAATGGACGTGCCGCGAAGACCAGCGTCAGGCGACGTGGTCGGAGCCGCCGCGGTGGAAGGTGTGGTACGCCTTGCCGCCGAGCCGTTCCTTGATGGACTCAACGCTCCCGGACTTGAATCCCGCGATGCCGACGTTCATCTTCTGCACCTCGAAGTTGCCGCCCTGCAGCGCGATCGCGCGGAAAAGACCCTTCTGCTCCGCCGTGAGCTCCGCGCCCGGCGCGGGTATCTTCTCGCCGCGGGCGATCAGCGCCGAGAGGAACTTGCACTCGACGTCCATCTCGCCCGTGCGGTCCTTCCCGCTCTTGCAGTTGAAGCACGGGACCTTCCCGATGATATGGTTCAGGACGGCGAGCCTCGCGGCGAGCTTGTAGGCGTCGTGTCCGTCGCTGCGCTCGCGCTTGAGGATGATTATGTTGCGGCACTGGGTGTAGAGCGTAAGGGCGGCGGCCCTCATGTTCCCGTCATTGGTCTTGTCGTTGATGAAAGCGGTGACGTCCCGATCCAGCGCCTCGAAGGCGCGCTTGTTCATCCGGTCGGACGCATCCCATCCGCCCGCCTTGTTCGGCGCGATTCCGCTCATCTTCACCGCGCCCTCGTTGACGCCGACGTTGAACGTGAGGATGTGCGGCCTGACGCGAATCTGCTGCCCCTTGTACTGGAACGTGACGCCCCGCTGCGACACCGTGTCCCAGGCCGCTGTCTGGTCCATGAGCATGCCGCGCTCGTCGTTCGAGGAACCAGGCTTCCAGTAGTTGCGGGTTCTGTCGGGGGTGAGGAGCGCTACGGACGTGATGTCGAGATCTACCGTCACCGTCCCGTCGTTGCCCGGATCGGGCAGCTCGGCGGGATTGCGCGGGACGTCGTACTTCGCCATGAAGGCCGCCATCACCGCCTCCTCCGCGCGGCGCGCGTTCGCCTCTGCGCGCTCCTGCGCGCCCCTGACCTCCCACGCGCTGTGCACGCTGTGGCGGACGCCGCAGAACGCAAGCTTCGGCTGCCCGCCCGGATCCTTCACGGTCAGCTGCGTCACCGCGAGGTTCACGGCGTTCTTCGCGTCCGCGCTGTGGCACATGAAGCCGTGCACGCCCTGCGGATAGCGGCTCGCAATGGGGCCGCGCTGATCCTCCTCGGAATGCCCGAGCTGCTCAGCCGGCAATATCGTGCTCGCGATCTCGACGGGGCGGTTCCCTATGGACGCCGAGAAGACCTTGCTGATCACCGGCCACGGACGCTCGTTCAGCACGTCGCGGTATCCGGTCTTCATCAGGCTGGCGAGAGTGGACGACTCCACCTTGAAGCCCCTGGCGTTCGAGCGCTCAAGGCGAGACTTCACCATGCCGGCGACGAAAGACGCAATGTTCTTGAAGGCGTCCTTGGAGAGCTTCGCGTACGGCTCGAATTCCTGCCGAACCCTGGGGTTGTTGCGGAACTGGTCGATAGTCCTCCCGATCGCGGACGCGGCGGCGCGATTGCCGGCAGCCGACGCGCGCAGCGACTCCAGCGCCTTTACGGCGGCGCCGAACATCAGGTCCCTGTACTCGCGCATGTTCGTCTCGCCGAGGGGCTGCTCCGCAAGGAGGTCGAGCATCTGGGCGTCCTTGCACTCGATCGCCCGCACGAGCGCGTCGACCTCCGCGCGGAACTCGTCCGCGGGTATGTTGGCGGGGACGATGGAATCGCGCATCTTGCGGAGCCTCGCGGCGAGGTCGTTCGCGCGGATGTGGAAGTCCTGGTAGTCGGGCATGGAGAGCGGGAACTCCCCCAGTAGCTCGACGGCGACGGCGCGCTGCTTCAGGAATTTGGTGAGCATCTTCCTGTCGTCCGGGCCAAGGTCCTTGAACTGGGACCTCGCGACCGTCGTGTCGCCAAGGCGGATGTCCTTCTCGCCTATCGGACGCAGCATGTCTGCGCGGAGCGCCTTCGCGCTGCTGACGACTGCGGAAATCGTCTTTCCCGTCAGCTCCGACTTCTCGGAAAGCCCCGCCCTGGACATGGCCTGCTTCGCGATGGTCGCGCCATACTGGGCGCTGAGCGCGCGGGTGAAGTCCTTCATCACCGCGCTGCGCACGCTGTCGACGGTCCCGCGCCGGAAGATGAGGTCTATTACGCCGATCTGGTTGGATGCGGACTCGAGCGCGCCGTTGTTGACCGCCACCGCCGTGTTCCGGTTCTGCGTAGCCCAGTTCTTGAAATCGCTGATCGAGAGTGGCATTGGATGACTCCTTTCGCTTAATGTCAGGCCTTGATTATGAGATCCGGATCGTTATTCCCGTCCGATGGGTCTTCCTCGTCCGCATCCTCGCCTTCCGGCTCCTGCGCCTTCGCAATGAGCCCGGCGAAACGCTCCGCCCACGCGGACTGGAGCTCGATGAACCGGTTGAAGACCGTCTCGATGGACTCCGCCGTCGCGTCGTCGAGGCGGAGAGGATACATGATGACGGCCTCCTCGAGGTCTGCGTTCCAGGAAATGGTCGCGCCGTACGTATCGTTCCAGTAGAAGTTCGCCGAGAGGAGCTCGGTGAAGACCGCGACGCGCGCCTCCTCGGGGACAGGCCCGAGAGTCGCCACAAAGTCGAGTTCGTCAAGGCCGGGACGCTCCTGAACGAGCATAATGCGTCCGTCGGCGAGATCCAGCGTACAGGCGCCGTTTTCGTCGAGATTCATTTCGAGGCCGTGCTTCCCGCCAATTTCCTTCAGGACCAACTTGATTTCCTTCATGTCCGACTTCTCCTTCTTCATCTCACTCTGTATACACGGAACCAGGAAATAGGTTACACGTCCATCAGCTATCGACCGTAGACAATGCGAAAGCCTCGACAGTCATGACGAGCGCCGTTATTTGGTGATTTCCGGATGCTGGACGGCAATGGGCGTTCCGTCCTGCGAAATGTAGAACATGTCGAGGACAACGGTCTTGTCGCCGCGGTTCTCGCCGTGGTGGATTGTGCCGACCATCTCGACGACTGGCTCGCCTGCATGGATTGTCGTCTCCTTGCCGTCCAGTCCGATGATCGTGAGTGCGCCCTGCTGCACGATGCCGTAGTTCATGACCGGATGGTGGTGCCATCCAAGCTTGCTGCCGCGAGGGAATATATAGCGCCGGACGATAAGCTGCGGCTTGCCGACGGGGTAATTGGGCAACTCCGCGCCGTCCCAGCTTTGCGACGTGCGAGCGAGGTCGATTATCTCGACTTCCTTCGCGTTGTCGTACTTGCTGAACGCGGACTCAGTGCAAGGCGACACGCAACCAGCCGCAACGCCAAGTATCGTTGCAAAAGCAACCAAAAACCATCTATTTTGTGAATTTATCATGGCCACGTCTTTCTTACGCCTGGTGGATGCGGTCGTTTGCCGCGGCAACTTTGGAGCGGAGTTCTTCCTTGTGGGCGCGGAACTTCTCGCGCAGCGCGGGATCGGCCGTTCCGAGTATCTGCACGGCAAGAAGCGCGGCGTTCGTGGGGCCAGCAGAGCCGACGGCGACAGTCGCGACTGGCACGCCCGAGGGCATCTGAACCGTCGCGTAGAGCGCGTCGAGCCCATTCAAGGCACCGCCCGCGACAGGAATTCCGATGACAGGCAGTACGGTCGCCGCGGCAAGTACGCCGCCGAGATGCGCTGCGCCGCCAGCGGCCGCGATGATGACCTTGAGCCCGCGAGATTCGGCTGTCTTCGAATACTCAATGGCGACATCGGGCGTCCTGTGCGCGGAGATTACGCGCGTCTCGTAGCCGACGCCGAACTTGTCTAATGTCTCGCACGCCTTCTTCACAAGCGGCCAGTCCGAGTCCGACCCCATCACAATTCCCACAACTGCCTCTGCCATATCGTAATTCCTTTCCTTAGGTAATTAAATCACTTGAGCGGCGCGGCGGGATTGCCGAGCACAGTGACGCCAGGATCGACATCGACAAAAACGGCCGAACCCGCACCCACTACGGCACCTGCGCCTATCTTGCGGCGCGGCGCGACGACCGAGCCAGGGTAAACAGCAGCCCCTTCCCCGACTTTCACGGCACCGCCAACCGAGCACTGCGCGTAGACATGCGAGAAGTCGCCAAGAACGGCATCGTGGCCAACCGAGCTTGAATGGAACACCGAGACATGCCGCCCGACGGCGATATCGACGGTGAGCGAGACATGCGGCGCGATGAACGAGCCCTCGCCAACGACAACATTGGGGCCTATAGTCGCCGTCTTGTGGATTATCGAAATGAACTTAGCGCCCTTCTTCTCAAGCGCCGCGACGCAGTGGCGACGCGAAGCGATGCTGCCGAGCGCCGTTATGAAAACGTCGTCCGCTGCGGGGACGTATGAGTCCGGCGAGCCGACGATTGGCGGATAGCCGGCAAAGCCGTCGAGAGCCGTCGGCTTCGCGTCGAGAAAGCCCTTGATGTCAAACTCGGTTCCGAAGCCTACCGCTTCGCGCGCCGTACCGAACATTTCGCGGCCAAAGCCGCCCGCGCCGACTATCACGAGATGCTTCATAGTTCCACCCCCGCCGCCGCCATAAGGTCGGCGACTGTCTTGCATTTCTCGAGCTCGGCTGCCGAAAGCGCCTTGCCGAAGCGCTGCTGAATCATGACGCGAAGCGCGAACGCCGTAAGCGAGTCCCAAAGCGGTCCCGCGCGGAAATCGGTGTCGGGCGAGACGGACGGAACTTCAAGTATCCCGGCCGCGCGATCGAGGAATTCCTGTGCGCCATTCGTCATTTGCGCATAGTATACCACAATCCCGCGTCATCATTCAATTTGAGAATTGAATTCGGGAATCCTTGAAGTCAGCGCTGCTTCTTGTAGTAGTCTGGGGCAATCTCGGCCTTGCCGGCAGAGTAGCGGTAGACGCGCTGGATGGCGTAGCCGCCGCCCGAGCCCTTGCCGGTCTTGATGGCGTGGCCCTGGCCGTTGACAATCGCGTTGATGCCGACGAGAGGACCTTCTCCGTTCGCGATCTCGACGGTGCAGGCATTCTCGATGACTACGCCAGGCGCGTCGGGCACCTCGATCGCGTCATCGAGGAAGACGCTATTCCCGTTCGTGTTGATGAAGACATCGTACACGCCAAGCCCAACCGCGTAGTGACGCTTGACGCCATCTGCGACCTTGTAGGCGGCATACCCCTTCTTCTTCCCGCCGTGAGACATCCACGTCGCGTTCCCTGGAGGGTCGTAGCACTTCTCGTTCTGGAGGAAGAAGACGCGACCGTCCTCGCCTTTCCAGAGGACGTCGTGTTCCTGGAAGTGTTCGACGAAAAGCCCGTAGCACGTCACGCCGCCGCCATTGACGACGATTCCGTTTTTCGACTTGTTGGCGGTCCAGCCCGTGTGGTCACCGTGGTCCGCACGCCATATCCAAGTATGGTCAACGATGGCATCGTTAGAGTTGATCTCAAGGCAGACCTCGGTCTTGCCCGGCTTGCCGGTTCCACCGACGCGGTAGACGAGATCGACGAGGAACGCAGGATTCTTGGCGTGGCGAGTGCCAGTCTTTCCGTCGCCTACGACGACAAACCTCTTCGACGCGCGCTCAGCGTCAAAGATGAGCCCCGCGACGATAAGTCCGTCGACATCGGCGCACCGAAGCGCCGCGTCGCCGTTCTCGGGAACGATCGTCGCCTCGCCAATGCCGAGGACAATGGTGCCTGGCTTCGTCACTTTTATCGGCTCGTCGACATGGTAGATTCCCGGCGTGAAGAGGATGTTCTTACCAGCGGCGAGCGCGGCATTGATGGACTTCGCGTTGTCCTTCTTCTCCTTCGCAACGTAGAAGTCGCTCGCAAGGTCGAGTATTTTTCCCTCGCCCATTCCACCATTCGCCTTGCCTTCGCCCCAGCTCACGCCCTTCGAGCCTCGGCGAATCGCCGGCACGAACACCTTGAACGCGTCGCCGTCCACGAAGAGAAACGGCTTTTCGCGAACAACCGGCGTTTCGCCCACGACAGTCGTGCAGCCACCGACGCGCCAGTTCGAGGAAACGCCTTCCGCGCCAGTCGGAGCGCATTGCGAAAGTTCCTTCGCGCCATCCTTGACGACCTGGTTCCAGTTGATGCCGTATATCCCGTCGCCGAACATGTTGTTGCGGTAGAAGTACTGCTGCTGCGAGTAGGAACCCGCCGGCTTCTCGAACACGCAGTCCGCTACGAACCCGCCGGAAGCCCAGCCGTAGAACCAGTCAAATACGGCCTTGCGCGAGACGTAGAGGCGCCGCGCGGGAGCCGCCTGCGAAACGGCCCACTGGAAGTTGAAGAATGGATCGGCGTTGTTGTCGGTGTCGACGATCTCGACGTTCTCGATGCCGACCCAGAAATTGCACGTCGCGTTGTTCTTGTCGAGCGATGCGGGCGTCTTCACGTTAGAGAGCTTCACGTCGCGCGGGGATCGGCCCCGAGCCCGAGAACCTGGGTGTAGTAGCCGACGTTGAGCGTGCCCGCCTTCGTGTAGTCGCCGGGAAGGAAGAGGAACGCCTGTCGCTCAGGCCCGAACTGGCGGTGATGCTGCCGCTTGAAGACCTTCTCGACCGTCTCGGCGACTTTCTTCATGTCGTCGTCAGGAGTGAAGACGTGCACATTCGGCCCCAGTGCGGAGGCCTGCGATGGAGTTGCCGCAAGCGCGGCGGAAAAAAGCAGCATGGCAGTTGTCATTTTTTGTCAGGTTTGTCTTGTGAGCCGTATACGGAAAGGGAAAAGAGGGAAATGCCGTAGCCCGTGTTGCGGCGGAGTCCCTTGACGCGGAGCTTTCTCGCGGCGGAGGGCTTAAGCTCGACGGTCTCGGTTCCGCCCTTCCCGCCGCGCACACTTGCAGCCGTCGTCCACGTTTCGCCGTCTGCGCTCACCGCTATGTCGTAGTCAGTTGCGCGGGCGTTCTCCCACACAAGAACCGCACGCGTCACCGTGTAGACATCGCCGAGATCTACCTCGATCCACTCGCCGTCCTTATGTGCGCTTCCCCAGCGCGTCTTGGGATCTCCGTCGACTGCGTTTTCCGCGCCAAGCCCCGCGTTCTCCTGTGATGACGCCCTTCGCGAGATCGATCTCGGACAGAGGCTTTGCGGAAACACGCATCGTCGCCTCCTTGCCGCCAAGCGAAATCGTAAGCTCGCCCTCCCCGGCGGAATCGGCGACAAGAAGTCCGCCCTTCTTGAGCGAGCAGAACGCAGGTTTGCGAACGAGCTTCACGCCCTTCACCGGCATGGCGCCGCCGAACTGGTCCTTTGCGGACGGAGTCAGCTTGAAGCTGTGTCCGACGGCGAGCTCCACCGACTTGGGGCCTATAGAGAACGACACGACCTCAAGCTTCTCCTCGTACGCAGGAGCGGAGACGATCTTCTTCGGAACGGCTGCCGCGTCCCACGCCGGAAGCGTCGGCACCGCCTGGCGTGCGCGTCCGCTTACGGAAAGAACTCCCGGCGCGGCGTCAAGGGTGAAGAGCGTTGCGCCCTTCCCGTCGAAGAACCTGACCTTGCGCGGCGCATTGCCCGCGTTCCACGCCATGTACGTGCGCTTGCCGAGGTGGCTGTGCGTAGCCCAGTAGGTGAGATGTCCGGTGTCGGCGTTCTTCACGACGCCGCGCCCTTCGCGCTCGAGCTTGTCGAATATCGCCGCGGCCTGCTCGGGATCGCTGCGCTGGAGATAGCTGAGCACGACGTTCCCGAGAGAGGCGTTGCCGAGCTCTCCGTCCCAGCCGGACACGTGCTTCGATCCCCACATCGTGTCGTAGTCCCATTTCGCGAACTTGAGGTCTTCGCTCAGGTAGTCGAGCGCGGGGGAGTTGGGAAGCCACTGTATCGAGTGCATCCACACGGGGTCGCCGCTGAAGTATGTCCACCAGCCGACGCCGTGGCACGTGAGGTTGGAGTTGTAGGGCTTCGTGTACTTCGTATAGTCGATGTTCTTCTTGTCGCGGTCGAACCAATACTCCGCCGTGCCGCGAGCCTCGCTGACGTAGCCGAAGATGCCGGCGTCGCGCATGGAGTCGTCTTCAAGGGCGAGCCCGAGTAGGTAGAGCCCGCCCCAGCCCTGCATCGCCTCGCTTGAGGACTCCTGCCCGTTGCCCGCGCCGTCGCCGATTCCGCCGGCGAACGAATGACCCGCCCACGGATCGAACGTGCGGAAGAGCGGGAAGCGCTTGTCGGTGCGGTCCCAGTTCGCGTAGTCCTTCGCGATGAGCTTAAGCATGCCGCCGAAGCGGGCCTTGAAGTCTTCATCGACAAGGCAGAGGAGCGCACCGGACCACGTGAAGTAGCCATAGTGGAAATGGTGGTCGTTGAAAGCGTCGGAGTCGTAGCTCGTGTTCTCCCCGACGAGTCCGCCCCAGCGGGGGATGTAGGAGAAGTAGAACTTGTCCTCGCCCGGAGTCCACGTGAGCCAGTCCTCGAACTGGGCGCGCAGCCTTTCGCGCGCCTTCGCGAACGTTGCCGCATCGCCGATCTCGCGCGCGGCCATCATCGCGCCGGCCATCTGGAAAAGCCCCTTCCCGCCCCAGTACGTGTCGCCGCCGAAATTGCCGCGCGCCGCGTAGTCGGCGAGCAGACGGCGAAAGAGATCGTCGCGGTACGGAGAGGCCGCGGAGTCCCCCTCGCGCGGCGCGGCCCAGCATGGCAGCAGCCCGGGAAAGTCGTAGACTATTGAGAGCGAGTTGCCGGCTGCGATGCGCTGCTCACCGCGCGGCGTGAGCCACGAGATTCCGTCAATCGTCTTGAACTGCGGCTTCGTCCTGTGGAGATGGTGCGGCTGAAAGCCCTGAAGCGCAATGGGATTCTTCGCCTTCCCCGTCAGGTCTTCGGTCATGACGTTCCAGGTCGTGGTAAGTTCGGCCGTCTTCTCGTCGTACTTCCAGTCGACTCTCGTGGAGCGAATGATTGCCGTTGCGTAGGGAGCGAGACGGGAGAAGTCGGCGCGCGAAGGGAGAAGCCCGATCACGACGTAGGAGCGTCCGTCCTCCCACACGCCGTAATAGTCGTCTCCGACCTTTAGGACATAGCCGCTCGCGGATTTCTCGACGACTTCTCCTGGTCCGTTCTCGGGAGCTACCGCAACCTTGACGCCGGAATACTCGATCCACGTGAACGGGGAACCGTGGACGAGCGTGGTGCGCATGCTCTTCGCGCCGTCGCGCAGAACCATCTCGACGTCCCAGTCGTGCCAGCTTTCCACGAGCGTCGCATCGGGGTTGAAAGCGCCTTTCGCGCCGACGACGACGGCGCTGCGCTCCTTAACCTCGGTGCCGTTGTCGATCCAGTATGTCGGGAACGCGACGCGCACGCCTGACGCGCCGATTACGACCTTGGCAGGATAGCTCCAGAGGTTGCCGGTCCAGCGGCTGACGAGCGCGTCGGTCCACCAGTCGTTCGTCGGGAGGGGAAACGATTTCTTGTCGACGAGGTAGAGCGGGCGGTTCTGCATGATGCGGCTCTGGTCGCCGCGCCGGACGACTTTTCCGTCCGCGCCGAACGTACGCGCCTTGCTCCACGGGGTGTATGAGGCGTAGCTCGCATCACCCTCGCGCAGTATCTCCTGCGCGTGCCCCGTCCAGGCCGCGGCCGAAAACGCCGCGACAGCTGTCAGAAAACGCATCTTCATAGGCTTGCACTTCCTTCAGGCGGTATCTCCACCGTTTCCCCTTTCCAACGGAGGACACCTCTGCCGACACGGTTGCCGCGCACGGTCACACGTCCGTCGCGCACCGACACATGGATGCTGCCGGATGGCGTTGGCACATTCCCCTCCATCCACTCGAGTCCGCCGAGATCCGGCTTCACGACATACTCCGCGAAGCCGGGAGCCGTCGGCTCCACCCCAAGGTAATACCTGCCGAGCAGATAGACAGGACTCGCTCCCCAGGCGTGGCAGAGCGACTTCCCGAAGCGGCGTCCGTACATCGCATAGTGCGCGTCGCCCTTCTCGTCGGGGTTGTACAGCTCCCAGAAGCTCGTCGCGCCGAGCCTGAGCATTCCGCCCCAGTACGCCTTCATCTCCTTCAGGACCTCCTTCTGCATCCCAAGCGAGCAGAGTGCCTCAAGCTCGTAGAAGCGCATGTACGGCGTCTGTATCTTCATCACGCCGTCGTTCAGCATCACGTTCTTCACGACGCTCGCCTTCTGCGCCTCGTCGAAGTAGCCGTAGAAGAGCCCGAACATGTTAGGATACCTCGTCACCATCGGCTCGACGCGTCCGTCGTTGTAGATCATGTGCATGAGCGCGCCCTTCTCCGCGTTCCAGTAGCGCGGGACGATTTCCGCGCGCAGCTTCCCCGCGCGTTCGAGATACGCCGCCGCGTCCTCATCCGCGCCAACCTCGCGCGCGACTCCCGCCGTCGCCTCGAGCGCACGCACGAGGAGCATCTGCTCGAAACTCGTGACGCCGCCGTAGTTCGGCAGGGTCTTCGGCGCCCAGTCGATGAACATCCAGTCGCCATCGCGGTCCGCCGGACGCCCCGCGCCGTCGAGGCGCGACAGCGCGAAGTCCATCAGCGACTTCATGCGCGGATACACCTGCCTCGCGAAATTCGGATCGCCGGAGTACAGGCGATACTTCTCTACGGCATCGAACCAGTAGAACGTGTAGTCCATGATGCGGTTGAGGTGGCACTTCACCGGATCCTTCCCGCGCAGCGTCCACAGGGTGTCGCGGCATCCGTCGTAATCGCCGAAGACGTAGTAGTTCATCAGGAAGCTCTGCACCGCGTCGCCGCTCCACACCCAATGATCGCGCTTCACGCCCTCGATGAACACCTCGCGGCACGTGAGGTCGAGCGTGTGAACGGAGACGTCCCAGATGCGGTTCAGCTCCTCGTCGCCGCAGCGGAAAGACCCGCGCACCGGCATCGCCTTCGTCTCGAAGTCCATCGCGATTGAGCCGATCGTGACGTCGCCGCTCGCGCGCACCACGCCGACGTAGCGGAACCCGTGCGCGATCGAGCGCCGGTACTCCTTCGTCTCCGAAAGCTCGAGCATCTCCCATCCGTCAAGCGCGCCGCCGTTCGTGTTCGCGAGCTCGACCGCCCTGAGCTCCGCCTCGCTCTCGGCGTAGATCATCTTCACGGCGCCGCTGCCCTTCACGTCGAGGAACTTCACGTATCCGTAGGTCTCCTCGCCGAAGTCGGCGGCGGCTATAGAGCCCTCCACTCCGGCTACCGGATGACACCATACCGGCTTCCTCTCGCGCGTCGGGAGCTTCGTGAGGCCCGGAGGAGTCTCGGGGTCGGTGAAGCGCGCAGACGAGTCGCACGGAACGTCCTCCGCCTTGTCCCACGTCGTCGTCCAGCCGACGTTCCATGAGGAGTCGGAGACGAGATGCGGTCCCTTTACCCACACGGACGGCGGACGCGCGTTGTTCTGAATCTTGATCTCGATGGATGTCGTGTTCTTCGGCAGGGTGAACTTTCCAAGCAGTGCGGAGCTCTCGGTGTAGCCGCCTTTGTCGTCCCACCAGCACACCGCGGCGTTTCCGTCGCAGCGCACCTCTAAAGGCTCGTCCGCGTCGAGCTTCACGTCTTTCCTAAACAGCACGCGTGAATGCGGCTCGTAAAGCGGCCAGAACGGCGTGAGGCGCGAGCCCCACTGGAGCCTCTCGCTCTGCAGCCTGTTGCCCCACCAGATGCCGTAGTCGCCCGGATACCAGATCCAGCGCGCGCCATCAGCAGCGGCGGCGGCAGAAATGGCCGCGGCCGAAAACGCCGCGACAACTGTCAGAAAACGCTTCATACCAACCGTTACCTGACGAAGACCGCGAATCCGCTCCCGCCGACGGTCACAGAGCCGCCACCCACAATAAACTCGGGGTTGGTCTCTGCCGTGTATGTGCCAGACCTAAAACGAGATCCATTGACGACAAGTGCAGGTGTGGTCAACTTGAATCCGTCCGTGTAGACTTTCTGCGTGCCATCCGCCGCCGAGAGGCTGAGCGAAGCGATCTGAACATCGCGCGTCAGACGAATCGCCCCATGCCCCGAAAGCTCCCACTTCGTGCGCTTCAGAGCAGACAAGCTGTCGGCGTCCTGCATCGCCGGGAGATGTGTCGCAGGAGAAACGGACTCGCCTGTCGGAACGCGCCAATCTGCCTCGGCGTTGCCGTGGCGGAAGACGTTGTAGACCTTCACCACGTGGTCGCCGTTGGCCGTCGCGAGGCACACTGTGCCAGCAGCCGCTGGGGAGACATCGTACACCGAGGCGTCGTTGGCGTTCTGCATGGCGCCTCCGATGGCCTGAACCGTGCCGGTGAAGGCGTCGAACGTCGCGCCCGCACCGGTGAGGGCGATCTTGACGCGGCCGCCGGAGCCAGGGCCGTAGACGCCGTTGTTTCCGCCGTTTGCGTCGATAGTGCCAGCACCCGAAAGCGAGGCGGCGGTAATGTTGATCGAGCCGCCGGAACCGGCGCCACCGCGCACCTCTTCTCCCCAGAGCGCGTAGCCGAAGCCACGCGTGGCGACCGTGCCATCCACCGTGAGCGCGCCGCCAACCGCCAGTTTGATAATGCCGCCGCCACCGTAGTAACTGTTGTCGCCCCAGCCGCCGGAACCGTAGGAGAGCGGGTCGAGGATGGAGCCGTAGCTCACAAAGCCGGTCGTGTTCGTAATGTGTCCGCCCTCGCCCGCGAACGAGCCGCCTGCCGTGCGCAGATAGCCCGGGCCCTCGCCGCGCGGATAGCCCGTCGAGATGCCGCCGGGACGGTTGCCGTTGTTGGCAAGCCCCGCGTGGATGTACGCGCCCTGTCCAAGCGTCAGGTTCCCGCGCACCTCGACATTGACCGCCGCCCCGTCCTGGACGTGCTGGTACTCATGCGTCCACGTGCCGCCCGCGATCGAGACGTCGCCCGTCACGACGAGCGCCGAGTTGGTCGTCGTGCGGAAGTTCACATAGAAATCATTGTTGGCGAAGTTTGACGGCTGCTCCCAGCCGCCGACCTGTGTCGCTGTCTCAGGATACCACACCATGTGGTTCTCGCCCCGGTCGACGAAGTTGTCGTACACGAAGACGATCTCGTCCACCGTGGGGACATGGCCGAGCGACCAGTTGCCGGCGACGCGCGAGTCGTCACTCACCGTCGCCTTCCACACGTTGTACGGTGCGCCGGGCTCCGTAAGCGCGAAGACGTCGTTCCGCGCGAACGACGCCCAGACGACGATGTCCTCGGTCGCGGCCGCAAGGGCGACGTAGTACTTGTTGCCGCGAACAAGCGCAATCGACTCGGAGATCGTCTGCGAATCGGTCGCCGTCCCAAGCGAACGCACGTTGGTCCAGGCGTTCGTGTCATGCCCGCCGTCGGCCGTGCCCCAGCAAAGCAGAAGCTCGGCGACCGGCGAACCGGCCGCGTCAACCTGCGCGGTGACGGAGGCCTCGGTGTCGTTTACGAGCGTGACGGCTGGGGTGCCGGACACGAAGGAGGGGTAGACGATGCTCGTGGGCGTGAGGTAGAAGTCCGCGTAGTTCGTGTCGCCGTCGATCGCCTCGCCGTGATCCTCAATAGTGAAGAGCGATGCGAAAGCGGACTTGTCGATGATCGCGCCATTGTAGCGGAATTTCGGGGTCGTGGCGTTTGAGCCAAAGGTCTTGCCGTAGATGTCATCAACGTTCTTGAAGCCGGAGTAGATCGTGAACTTGGACGTCGAGCCGGCGAGGACGTTAATGTATGTGCCGCCCGACGACTGCCAGAAGCCGTCGTGGCTTCCCGTACGCAGAATGAGGTTCGGACCATTGAACGTAACGACGGAATTGGCGGACTGTGGCGCAAAGACATTGGCGTTGATCGTGCCTGTGCCGGTGTAGACGTTGCCGTTCTTCGCCTGGAACTCGCCTCCGATGTAGAGTGTGCCGCCCTCCATCTGCTGGTACATGTCCGAGGCGTCGGCACCGACCGTGCCGGAGACCTCGTAGGTGACGCCGGTGCCGATGACGACGCGGGCACTGGCGGCAGACCTCGTGAGCTGTTTGCAGAGCAACTGCCCGCCGTTGCGGATGAAGAGTGTGCCGTCCAGTCGGACCTGGTCTGGATTTGCCTCGTTGTTTTTGTAGTCCATCGTGCCACCGTCGATGACGACATTGCCGTGGAAGAACGGCCAGGCACCGCCATTTTGCGTCAGCTTCGCGCCGCCTGAGATCGTGAGCGTGGAATTCGCCTGCTGAATGAGGTCCCCACCCGGCACATACGTGACCACAACACCGGAACCATTAATCACGACATCATCGCCATTGAGAGTATTGCCGGGACTGGAAGTGGCCGCCGCGCCATCATAGTTCCAGTTTCCCGCAGTAAACCAGAGACCATCTCCGTTCGCGCCGGTCCATGTATATGTGCCGGCTATAAGATGTCCCGCCATTGCGGCGATTGCGATTGTGACGAGTTTTTTCATGGCTTTCCCTTTCTGGTGCCACCATTATAGCATAAGCGGTGGCTCCGTGAATATCTGATTCGGAACAAAAAATATGCCCTTTTGCGTACTGGTTTTTTGAGACGTTCAACGGACTATTACCGTGAGGCCGGAAGTAAAAACTTCAATCGATCCGTTGCCGAGTATAAAGTCAGGACATTCGACCGAGGTATAGATGCCTGGCTCAAATACAGTGCCTGCGTATGACATAGCTCGCACTTTCATCGCGTGTCCATCGGTATGGATAACGGGAGCAGCAGCGCCAGTTGTTGGAGCAAGAAGCGCAAGAGTTCCGATTCTCACGTCCGATGTCAGACGCAGGCGCGCATTGTCACCGAGGTGCCAGCGCGTGGATGCGTAAGTGCTTTCGCCTGGATCGTGATTGCGCGGAGGAAGCTGGGTCGCCGGAAATACGCGCGCAGTCTCGTTCGTCATCGTCCGCTGCGTGACCGAATTGACGACCCAGACGTCGCCGGACAGGGGCGAATCCGAAGTCGTCTGCCAGACAATCGTACCCGCAGCTGTGGAGGGCGTGTCGTAAAGCGCGGCGTTCCCAGGGTTTCCACCCGTGCCACCATTCGCCTCGACGGTTCCCGAGAAATCGGACCTTGCTGAACCTGGGCGCTGCAGCCGGATTCGAATGCGTCCACCAGAACCGGAACCATAGTACACATCGCTGCCGCCATTTGCCGCAATGCATCCGCTTCCAACAAGTTGTCCGCATGTCAGGTTTATGGCGCCTCCTGATGCTCCGCCGCCGTTGTTGCCGTAGGCATAACCATTGGCATAGATTCCGCCAGTCAGGCTGAGCGTTTCGGCAACGGTGAGGTTCACAAGACCTGGTCCCGCATATTTTTGGGGAATAGCTCCGCTGCCCCGGGCCGAAGCACCCCAGGTCAGCGGATTCAGAATAGCGCCGTAGCAATTGTCGTTCAAACCATTTCCGGCGCCATACGATTCGCCGCCGAAGGCACCTCCACTATCGGAAACGAAGCCTGGCCCCGAGCGAAACCATCCTGACGACATGGCCAGCGGATCCACACCCAAAACCGGGCACCCCACGTTTATCGCCGCAGAGGCCCCTATCGCAAGATTGCCGCCTATTGCAAGCGAAAGTGAATACTCGGGGTTCTCCGAGGGTCCTTCGTGGGTCCAGAATCCACCGGCAAGCGTCACATCACCAGATATTTGAAGCGGCTCGGCGACTGTTGTCGCAAAAACGACGCGATTTGTCTGATTCGCCGGTTGCAGCCAAGAGCCGACGGCCTTTGGAGCCGCAGCATCCCATTGCATGTCTACGCGCCCATAACGCAAATCGTAGAGAACCGTCTCGTCCGCCGTCGGCACATGACCGAGCGACCAGTTCTCCGCAACGCTCGCGAGACTGGAAACCGTGCCGAGGAATGCATTGGTCGGCGCAGCCGGCAAAACGGCGTCCAAAATATTGAATTGCACAGTTGCTGTCGCCGGCAGAATATACGGCCCCGGCAGAACCGTAAGAGAAATACTTTTCGCCCCAGTTTCGGCAAAGTTACGTATGGGATAGATGTCGCATGTTGCAGTAGAGTCATTCGCCGCAAGCGTAAGCGGTGATGCCGTAGCCGTAGTATAATCCGTACCTGAGACGGATGCCCCTCCTATCTCGAAATAGACAGGAATGTTCGCTCCTACCACGAAACCTGGCGAAAGTGTGACGGAGGCAGGATCTACCTCGCACTCGTCGACATCTTGAGGTGCAGTAGGCGTCATTTCCGCCGTGACGAACGCCGCCTGAGCAGGAGTTCCCCAAGTAACGACATTGCCGTTTATCGCGGCAAAACGGTAATAGTACGTCTTGTTCAGGTCTAGCCCATCGATGGTTCTGGACACGCTAAGGCCATCAAGCGTTCCGAGCGAAACGGAGTTATGCCACGACTCGGCGCTCGTGCTACCATTGGAATCGCCCCAGTACAAACGCACTTCGGCAGCCGGCGAGCCTGCATCCGTAAACGCAGCTAAGAAAGTTGCATGCGCCGTCGCATTCCCTTCGTCATACCCAACGGCAGACAAGGTCGTATCTCCGTCAAACACGGCCGGCGTGCCGGTTGCCGCCGTACCGGCGACATCGGCAAACGTCGTGCCTATCCGTATCTCGTCAAACTCCCAGTAGTTGTCCGGGGAATTCGCACCAAAGCCCCCCACTTGCATTCGCGTCGGATAACTGGAACGTACCGCCGTGGTAATCGCCGCATCCCACGTCGTCGGCTCAATGGGCTCAGTCAAGACAGATGCTGAAATGACATGCGGGCTGTCCTTTGTATTCTCGTATTTCACGACGACAAAGTAGGTCGAACCGGCGGCCACCTGCGTAAGCAAAACCCTTGCATCAGCTTCCGTCTTAAAGTGCATTTCAACATGATCGCCCATGTTCGTCATAGAGATGACAAACCCTTCTTCGCCGAAGTTCTTTGAGTAAGGTGCGGTTGTACCGCTGACGCCCATAGATCCGAATGCGACAAAATTTTCAGAGTACTTATTCGGGAAGGAACCATGATGACGCATAATGAAACTATAGTAGAGGACGGAATCCGAAAGAGTCGGATTGGAAAACGTTCTGAATGCACCTCGTGGACTGCCGCTCCCGCGCCCGCAGGTGTACTCGCCTGGCTGGGTTGTAAGCGCTATTCCCGATGGATAGGAAAGCGTTTCTGACCATATTTGATTTGCTGTCGAGCCAGCGGACCATTTGTTGTTGGCGTTGTCTTTGAAGCCAACTATCGAAGCGTGCGCAGGGTTGCTATTATTCGCAAGTTGCCCAACCGGATAGGCATTCGCGCTTTCCGTCGGAAAGCCGTCGTAATAGAGCAGCGTCGCCTCTGCCTGCAACGCGGCAAAGAGGATTGAAAGACACGCTATCTCAATGGAATGTCTGAACATAACTCACCTTTCAAAATTTTTGTATTGATTATACCAAAATTCACAACTTCGTAAATAGCTTATTTCACACCAAAAACACGCCCTTTTGCGTACCGCGTTTGAAGGCCGTAAATGCCCGCACCTAGACTGTCATCTTGGTGCCCGGCCCTTCGGTCTGAAGGAGACCGGCCTCAGTCCGCGACGTACTGGATGTCGTCGAGGTAGAACGTGAAGGGTTTCCCCTGGCCGCCGAAGTTGAAGCCGAAGCCGGTCTTGATCTGCGAGAGGTCTTCGCCGTCGAGCGGAATGCGGTAGCGCGTCCACTCCTTCTTGAGCGTCACGTTCTCGAGCTTGCGGTTCGCTGTGTCGGAGAACGCCTTGTTCTTTATGCCGCCCATGAAGAAGCTCACCTTCTCGCCGCCCTTCTCGCCGCGCGCCCAGAAGACGAGCGTGGAGGCCTTCGAGAGGTTGGCGCCGCCCGGCTTGTCGCCCCAGTCGTTCGCCGGGCTCTGCCAGAAGATTCCCGCCCAGTTGCCGTTGTCGGAATACGACACCTTCATGCACGTCGCGCCCGAGTGCGGCTTCTCCGCGCACGAGTCGTCGACCTTCATCGCGCCCGTGTTGCCCATGTAGCCGGAGACGTACCAGACGCCCTGCGCGCCGTCGCGGTACACGGGATACGGAACTGGCGCGGGCCTGAGCTCCTTCTTCGGCTTCGGGCCCTTCCCGACAAGCGGCCAGTTCGCGTACGCCGCGTTGCCCTTCCCGTCGAAGCAGTACGCGTAGAGGCGGTAGTTGCCTCCGCCCGGAAGCTTCACCTTCACCTTGTTCGTCCCCTGTCCCGCGACGATCGCCTCGTCCCAGCCCTGCGGCATCGCGAGCCCGAGCCCCGCCTCGCCGTAGTACGACGCCTCGTCGATGAGCGTCCACTGCCACTTGAGCTTGTCGCCCTCGGGGTCCTTGGCCGAGACGGACGCCTCGATCGTCTCTCCCTCGGCGGGCGCGTCCTTCGAGACCTTCACCTCCTCGATCACGGGGCAGCGGTTCGAGACCTTCCTGCCCCAGAACTTCGCGAGCGTCGCTACGACCTCGAGCTTCGTTCCGTCCGGAAGCATCGTGCCGAACCAAGTCGGCGACACTTCGTTCTTGTGCCCCCACGTGAAGACGTATCCTCCGAGGCACCACTTGCCCTTCTCGTCGAGGATCGTCTTCTGGTATACGTCGCGGTACCACTCCGCCTTGCGCGTGGAGGTCCATTCGAGGGGAAGTCCGTTCGGCGCCTTCCCGCATTCGCCCGCGCCCATCGGACCGTACTCGGTGAGGATGTACGGGATCTTGCCGCCGAGCTCGCGCCAGCGCTTGCCGACCGTGAGCGCGCCGCCGTAGGAGTTGAGGCCCATGTACTGCAGCTCAGGCGCGTACTTGATGATCGCGTCCGCCTTGTCCTTCCACATGTCCGCGACGACCGTTCCGACGGGATGGTTCGGATCCGCCGCCTTGACCTTCTTCGCGAGGTCGTTGATGAACGTCCACATCTCCTTGGGATTCGGCTCGCCGAGCTCCATCTCGTTGCCGAGCGCGTAGCATAGGAGCGCGGGATGGTCCTTGATCTGCGCTACCGTCTCGAGCACCTCGCGCTCCGTCTTTGCGAGCGCGTCCTTGTTCAGATAGCTGAAGCCGTGGTTGTGGTGCCCGAGCCAGAAGCCGAGCATCACGGTGTGACCGTACTTCGCAGCCTCGTCCAGCTCCGCCTTCGCCTTGCCCGCGCCCCACGTGCGGAACGAATTGCCGCCGATCTCCTTGAGGAGCGCCTTCGACCCGCCGCCGCCGCCGCCCTTGATGAAATAGGGCTTGCCGTTGAGCGTGAGATGCCAGGCACCAGCCGAGCCCTCGATGCGGACAACAGAGCCGGCGCCATGCAAGGCGAACGCGGCAAAAAGCGAAAGGATCGCAACAAGTTTTGTTTTCATGTCTCCATTATACTATTTTTAAGGCGGACCTGCACGCTCTATTGCGTTACAAAAACATATCCGATTGCGTCGTCGCCCGGTTTCTGGTACAATAAAGGCATGGATACCGTCCTATTCATCACTGACCTTCACGTCGGTTCGCACGTACCTGAGTTCGCCGGCGTCTACGAACGCGCGGCGGCGCACAACTGGCGCGTGATAGAGCTGGAGCTCGCGCGGACAGTCCGCCCGCTGCGCGAGCTCGTTTCGCAGTGGAAGCCCGCAGGGTGCATTCTCGAGGGCAGCACCGTCTCCGCAGCGGACGCGAAGCGCGCGTTCAGGGGAATCCCGGTTGTTAACCTCGACCCCGGCGCGAGGGCGGCGGCATCGGCGCGCCACACCGTCACGAGCGATCCAGGCACGATAGCCCAGTGGGCGGCGAAGGAGCTTCTGCGCACAAAGCCCGCCTCCTTCGCATACTTCGGCTGGTGCACGAAAACAGTGTGGAGCGTCGAGCGGGGGCGCCTGTTCAGAGAAGCCGTCAGGCGAGAGTCTCGCGCCCCGTTCGCGAACTTCGACGCCAACTGGGACATGGGCGACACGCTTGGCGTGCAAAAGAAGCTCGCGAAGTTCCTCGCGCCCCTTCCGAAGCCCGTCGCGATATTCGCAGTGAACGACTACGCGGCGGTGCAGGTGGCGGAGGCGTGCCGCCTGGCCGGACTTTCCTGCCCCGGCGATTTCACCCTCGTTGGTGTCGACAACGAGGAGATGCACTGCGAATGCGCGGACCCTACCCTTACCTCGATCGAGCAGGACTTCCACGAGGCGGGACGCCTTGCCGCCGATCTTCTCGCCGAGCTGATCGAGAACCCGAAGCTTTCCCCGAAGCACCTCAAGTTCGGGCCTGTGCGCCTCGTTCGCAGACAGTCCACGCGCTCGTTCAAATTCTACGACCCGCGCGTAACGAAGGCCGTGGAGCGCATACGCCGCGACGCCACCACGGGGCTCACGGCCGCCGACGTTCTCGCGGAATTCCCGTACTCGCGCCGTATCGCCGAAAAGCGCTTTCGCGCGGCCACCGGCAAGACAATACTCGAAGAAATACAGGACGTTCGCTTCGAGAAGGTGTGCGAACTGCTGTTGACCGACATACCGATCGGCCACATCGCGGGACGCTGCGGCATGCGGTCGGATTCGTTCCTTAAGCGCTTCTTCAAGGTACGCACGGGACAGACCCTGCGCGAATGGAGAAGCGCACATCGGCGCTCATAAGGGCAGCGCCCTCGCTCACAAAAATCGCCTAAGCGCAACGACCGCCGCGGCGACGAGCGGCCTTCTCCACGAAAGCGGGAACGCCTTGACGGAGGAGCGGACAAATGGATCGGAAAGGTATTCGCGCAAAAGCGCTCTCCCCTCGCGGCGCGGAAGTCGGCCGCGAATGGTGCATGAAAGGATTTCGAGCGCGGAGAAGACACAAGACGCCGCGTAAAGCACCCCAATCGCACCGCCTTCCGCCTCGTCGAGAGCGCGGCGCTTGGCGAGAAGCCGAAGCTTGTTGCGACAGAGACGCGCGCCGTCGCGAGGTATCGACCTCATCGCGCCGTCGTCACGCGCCGTGACGCAGTATATCTCCTGCGGCACGCATGTCATCGACTTTGCGCGGAGAAGAACCTCGGAGACGAACATCGCGTCCTCGTAGAGCTCAATCGTCTCGTCGAAGCGGACATTCTCAACAAGCTCGCGGCGAAACGCCATTCTCCACACGCCCGCCATTTCGCGATCAGCAAAAAGCGGCTTACCCGAATACCATGCGCGGACGTCGTCGAAGGAGTACCCAAAGACGCGCGGCAAATAGCCCGCTCGGATTTCCGCGTTTGTGTGGAAGCGGTAGTCGCCCTTTAGCGGCGAACCCTCATAGGCGCACACGCAGGCATCGGCGCCGTCGCGGTCAAGGGCAGTCGCCATCGCTGTGAAATAGTCGCCGTGAACCGTGTCGTCAGGGTCGACGAAGAACACAAGCCGACCCTTTGCCATGTCGAGCGCGGCGTTTCGCGCGGCAGATACGCCGCGGTGCGGGCGGGCTATGACCTTGAGACGCGGTTCGTCCTTGGCAAACGATTCGAGAACGGCAAGCGTTCCGTCTGTAGAGCCGTCGTCTACGGCGATTACCTCGGCATTGGCGGGAAGCGCCGCGAACACGCTTTCAAGGCAGCGGGCGAGATACGGCTCCACGTTCCAGCAGGGAACTACGACGCTGATCTCGACGGGCTGCGCGGTCATTTCAGCTTCGCGTCTATCGCGGCCTCTTCAGCCCAGGCGCCGGCAAGCGCCGGATCCGTGGCGATCTTGCCGAGCGGCACCTTGAAGAACGCCTCGTAGGTGTTCTTCCCGTTGAGACCCTTGAGCGAGAACGCGACTTCGCTGCATCCCTTCGGAACGCGCCCGACTATCGTCACCGTGTCGCCGCGATAGAGGTTCTTGATGAGCCGCGGATACGCCTCGGCCTGCGAATTGGCGGTGAACACGATGCGGATGTCCGAGAGGACTGGGTCGCGGAAACGGTCGGACAGCTTCTCGATCCCGGAGCCCGCCTTCCAGCGAAGCCCGCCGTAGATGAAGCTCTCGCCGCGGTTGCCGTGGGTAAGGACGTCGATAAGCTCGCGGTTGGCGCTCTCCTTGACGCCGTACATGTAGACGGAGACGAGGCCGTCGTTCAGGTCGGTGAACTTCGAAAGTATCTGCGCCGTGTCGCTGACACCTGAGTTGGCGTCGCCGTCGGTCACGACGAGCGCGATAAGCGGCCGCGTCGGATCGCGCGGGAGCGTGAGAAGCGAGCGGATCGTGCCGAAAACGTCCGTGCGCCCGTGGGCGGAGAGGTTTGCAAGCCACTTGTCGGCGGCGGCAAAGGACGCCTGGTCGCACTCCTGCCAGCGGCGGAAAGCATAGGAGAAGTTGTTGCGGAACGCGACGAGGTTGAACCTGTCGCCTGTGTTGAATGCCGAGCGCAGTATCTGCTTGGCGGCATGGCGGCAGCTTGCGAGACGCTCCGAGCCGATCGAACCGGACGCGTCGATGATGACGACAACGTCCTTCGGCACGACAGGCAGCGAGGTGCGCGGCGTAACCATAAGCCTGAAATACGTCCACTGCGCGTCCTCGGACTTCGACGCGGACAGGTTCACGAACTTCTCGAGGGGGGCCGCGTCGTCGACATTCATCAGCTCGCGCACCGCTTCCTTCTCCTGCTCGACTATCTTCTCGTCTACCTTGTCGTATACCTCCTGCGAAGGAACGAACTCCGGCACCACGGACTTCGTCGCCGACACGATAGACGTGCGCTCCGCAGGCGACGCGGTAAACGTCGGAACGGCGATCTTCGCCTCCGGGACGCCAAACGCCGCAGGCATCGCGAACGCCGCGCCTGGATCGAACTCGGGAGCCGTGAGGGCGCGGCTCTGCGGAACGGAGAACTCAGCCGTCGGAATCGGATCGGGAGCCGTCGTCTCTGGAAGCGACAGCGGCGACGCATCGAACTTCTCGGCCGGTGCGGGAACGGACGAAAGCTCCGGGGCCGCAGGCGCCGGGACGTCGTTTCCCCAGTGCTGCTCGGCGCTGTCGGGCATCTGTTCGGTCGCAGGGCCGACCGGCTCGTTCGCCTCGGCCTCCGGCGCGTCCTTGGCGGACATTATGTCCTTGATGCGCTCGATGCGCACTGGATCCTCTATTGCCTCGTAGTCGCTGACGCGCATTGCCTCGCGGTGATGCGAATGGAGGGACGAACGGTCGACGTGCGTCATAACCTTCGCGCGGATGCCGAACATCAGCGCGACATGCGCCGCAACCGAAAACACTATCGCGGCGACAAGCAGGTTCTCTCTTCCCTCTCTCGTCATTTCGCCGCCTCCTGATGTTCGCCCAGGATCTTGTTCGCCTCGGCGCAAAGCTCCTCGTCCGCAAAAAGCGACGTCACCACCGTCGCATACTTCCTCGCCGTCTCGGCGTCGCCGCGAGCTTCGGCGTTCTTGGCGAGCGAGACATACGCCTCGGCGCGGGCGCGCGGAGACGCAGAATTAAGCTCTACGGCACGGCGCAGCGAGGCGTCGGCCTTGTCGTGCTCGCCGAGCCCAAGCTCCAGCTTGCCGAGCGCGAGCGCGGCCGGCGCGAGGTCGGCGATGCAGGCATCTTCCGCCATCGCCTTCCTGTACGACTCGACGGCCTTCGTGAAGTTCTCGGCCTTCTCCTCGAGCGTTCCCATGAGGACATGCCCTGCCTGCCGCCATTCGGCGGAGTCGCTCTCCATTAGCCGACGGGCGCACTCCTTCGCCTCTTCGCCGCCAAGGAGCTTCCCGACAGCAAGCGTCTTGGAGGCGGACATGCGCTCCGTCGCGCCTTCGCGCACGAGCTTCGCGTATTCTTTCGTCGCCTCGTCTGCCTTCCCCGTGCGCAACGCGAAGTCCGCGAGCATCAGCCGCGCCTCGCGCGACTCGTCGAGAGGAAGCCCCGCCGAAAGCGCTTCCTTGAGAAACGCCGCGCCCTCCTGCTCGTGCTCGAGCTGCACCGCCGACACGCCGCGCCAGTAGAGAGACTCCGCGCGGCGCTTCGCGTTGCGGCCAGAAGCAAGGGCTTCGGCAAGCGCAAGCTCGCACTTCGACCACTTCTTCTCCCGCGCGGCGATCATCGCCTTCCGGAAAAGCGCCTCCGCGGCATCGTCGGTGCCGGGGAACTTGGAAGCCGTCTCCGCGTACTGCGCCTCAGCCTCGGCCGTCTTGCCGGTGGACTCGTAGGCCCACGCAAGCCGCAGCGAGTCGCACGAAAGCCCTGAAAGCGAATAAGCCCTCTTCGCGTTCTCGATGACACCGGGCTGGTTCCCGCCCGACGACGCCGAGTCGAAGCCCATGCGGGCGAGCGGAAGCTCCGCGTTCGCGCGGAAGCGCCCCTGCGGGAACCTGTCGAGATAAGACTTGAAATGGCGCATTGCGGCGGCGTTGTCGCCCGTCGCGTAGGCGCACGCGCCGAGCAGGTAGGCGAAGTCGTCGGTCGAGCCGTCTCCGCAAAGCGCCGCGGCGTCGGCGTACTTCCCGCCGAGATAGAGGCTCCACGTCGTCATCGTCCTCACGTCCGCGGCGTGCTTCCCCTCTGGATAGCGCTTCAGGTAGCGGCCGAAGACGCTCGCCGCCTCGCCGTACTTCTTCTCGTTGTAGCTCTGGACGGCGGCGAGATAGAGCGCGTCCTCGGAGAACTTAGACTCCTTGCCGAAGGCGATGCCGAGAAGGAGCTCGACGGCCTTGCGGCGGACTTGGGCGTCAGGCGACTTCACGAGAATCGCAGCGCGGTGGAAATCGGCGTAGGGCGCATACTTGCCCTTCGGGTCGAGGCGCACCGACTGAGCAAGGAGCTCGGGATCGTTCGCGGCGGAACCGAGGTAGTAGAGCGCGGCGGCGCGGATGTCCGGCGCTACGCGGTCGGAGTCGAGCACCTTGAGCTCGGACGAGCGCTCCTCGGGCGTGCCGGCAAGGGCGCGCATAAGCCGCGCGCGGTCTGCGCGCGCGGAAGTCGGGAACTTCTCGAGGAGCTCGCCATACGCCTTGCGCGCCTCGGCGGAGTTCCCAAGAACCCTGTCGCACTCGGCAAGTCGGTAAAGAAGCTCTTCCGCGGGAATGGACTTTTCGCCGCGCAACGCCGCGTACTCGGCCTTCGCCGCGGCACATTCGCCGCGGTTGAAGAGACGGTCGGCCATCGCGAGACGGTCGGCGGGAAGAACCGCTATCGCGGCAAGGAAGATCGCGGAAAGCGTCATTCCTCCCCTTCCGAATTGTCGGTGGCGAGCGAGAAGTTCCAGATGCCGGCGGCGCGGCACGTGTCGATGAGCTCGACAAGCGACTCGTAGCGGACTTCCTTGTCGGCGCGGATTATGACCGGCTGCCCGGGATAGAACTTCGCGACCTTCGCAAGGCGGACGCCGAGGTCCCCGAGCGTAAGCGCCACGGAGTTTACGGTTATCTTGCCGTCCTTCGAGAGGTTTACGATGATCTCGCCGGGAAGCCTCTCCGGAGTCTCGGCGGTCTTCGCGTTGGGAAGCTTGATCGAAATCTCGCTCTCCCACTGGGAGAACACGCTGACCGTCACGAAGAAGCAGAGCAGGAGGAATATGACGTCGAGCATGGACGTCAGCGCCAGCGCCGGCGCTTTCGTCTGGTTTCTCTTCTTGAACTTCATTCCGCGACTCCCCTATCCGTCAGCCCGAGATCGTGGAGAAGTGCTCGATGACACGTTCCTCGACCTCCGCCATGCGGCGCTGGGCGCGGCGGCGGAAGAACGCGTAGGCGAGAAGCGACGGTATCGCGACCACGAGGCCGAAGATCGTCGTGACGATCGCCTGCGAGACGCCCTGGGCGAGGACCATCGGCTTCGCGCCTGCCGAGACGTCAGAAGCTATGCCGCCGAACGCCTGGAACATGCCGAGCACGGTTCCGAGAAGCCCGACAAGCGGCGCAATGGCGGCGATGTCGGCAAGCCACTCCACCTGGGACATGAGCCTGTCCGCGACGCGGCCTCCCTCGGACTCGGGGTCCTTCGACGCGCAGATGCGCGACACGGCCTCCGGCACGACGATGCCGGCGCGCTGCGAGTACCACAGGTATATCATCAGCGCGAGCGCCCATATCGAGAAGAACGCGAGAACCCACATAAGCGGTCCGCCGTAGTTCCATGCCTGTTCGAAAGTGATGTCGTTCATTTGCCTGCTGCCTTTCTTGTATTGTACATTGTATCGCGCCGACGGCGTCAGAGCTTTACGGGGCTAACGTGCCAGATGTCGCGAGCGTACTCCATCACGGAGCGGTCGGACGAGAAGAAGCCCGAGCGCGCGACGTTGACGAGCGACATGCGGTTCCACTTCTTCGCGTCGCGGTACGCGGCGTCGACGCGATCCTGTGCCTCAGGTCCGCGAGAAGCATGTAGTAGTCGTTGTAGTCGAGGAGCGAGCGGAGGATCGGCTCGAAGAGGCCGGGCTCGAGGAGCGAGAAGACGTTCGCCTTGATCATGTCGAGCGCCGCCTTTATCTCGGGGTCCTTCGCGTACCAGTCCTTCGAGACGTACGTCGGACGGAGCTTCGCGACGTCCTCTGTCCTGAGGCCGAAGAGGAACATGTTCTCGTCGCCAACCTCGCGGTGGATCTCGACGTTCGCGCCGTCGTAGGTCCCGAGCGTCAGGGCGCCGTTCATCATGAACTTCATGTTGCCCGTTCCCGACGCCTCCATGCCCGCGAGGGAGATCTGCTCGGAGACCTCGGAGGCCGGCATGATCTTCTCGGCGAGCGAGACGCGGTAGTCGGGAAGGAACGCGACCGAGAGCTTGCCGCGCGTCTTCGGGTTGGAGTTGACGACGCCGGCGATGCCGTGGATGAAGCGGATGATGAGCTTCGCCATGTAGTACCCGGGGGCCGCCTTCGCCGCGAAGATGAACTGGCGCGGCACGGGATCGTACTTCGGGTCGTTGAGGAGCCGGTTGTAGAACAT
>CACZHC010000013.1 GCA_902780865.1 uncultured bacterium | reverse complement strand
ATGATAGGACCGCAGCATTCCCCAAAGGTCTTGCCGCTCTTACATGGACAGGTATCTTCGTTTTTCATAGGTGTCCCTATATTTTACCAAAACCATCGATAGGATGAGAAGTGCAAATGAGACGGCGAGCGGGATGTCCCCAACCGTTCCGTAGAATGTCATCGGCGACATGGTGGGGCAGGGTGGAGAGAGCTTCGTCACCGTGTCGCACATAGTGCCGCGCTCATCGACGAGCGGACGCCCGTCCGCACGGGAAAGCCAGCTGGCCCTGCCGCGGGGATCAATCGTCCCGGTGACGCCCGAATTCCCCACGCGGATGACGGGCAGCCCAGTCTCCACCGCGCGAGCGACGGCTTGCCAAGAATGCTGCTCGGCCTCGATTGAATCGGAGAACCAGCTGTCGTTCGTTATGAAGACGAGCGCACGCGCGCCCTTATGCAACAGCGCGCGCATCTGCGCGGAATCTGTGTCCTCGTAGCAAATCGCAACGCCGTAGTCGCCAAGGAGCTTGAGCTCGCCAGGAGTGCAGCTCCCGACCGGCGCAAGTTTCTGGAGCGCAGTGATCCACTTGTCGCCCGGGATAAATTCTCCAAACGGCACGAGGTGGACCTTGTCGTAGATCTGCATGTCGCACCCCGACTGCCGCACATCCAAGCCAAAGGAGAACAGCGCCGCCGAATTGTACTCCTTGCCGTCCGCAAACCGCCCGCCGCCGGCGATTACCTCGCGCGCGCCCGTCGACTTGGCAACCCAACCGGCAAACGCGAGGGCGCGCGACGAATCCGCCGCCGCGCCGAACTCGCTTAGCGCGCTCTCCGACAGCACCACGAGATCTGGACGCGTGTAGGCGACGTTCGCGAGCAAGTTGGAGTAGACAGCAATCGGATCCTCGCGCTCCGCCGGCTTGAAGACGCACGGAAAATTCCTCTGGACCATCGCGACGTTGCAGTCTTCCTTTTCCCAAAGCTCCATTCTACGCGCTGCACTTCCCTCAAGAGCATACAACCCCCAAATGAGCAGGAACGGAATAAGAGTCTCAAGCGACGCCCAGCGGGTCGTGCGCCTCATTATGCGCTCGGCGATTCCCGCAATCGTGCCGTTGACAAGGATGACGACGGCACTTACGAGATAGACGCCGCCCAAGGCTGCAGGCGAGCCGAGGTTGGCATTGACGAGCGGAAGTCCGAGGTGGTTCCACGAGAAGCCGCCGAAAAGACGCGAGCGGAGAAGTTCGAGCCCGCACCACAAAAGCGGCTCGGCGACGAGTATCGCGAAAAGGCGGCGTGCGTAGGGGAAGCGCGGCGGTTTTCTCCACGGAGAGCCCTCGTCCTTCGCCCACGCCCAGACTTTCGCGGAAAGCCAGCCGAAAGCGCCGAAGTAAAGCGCGCAGTACGCGGCGAGTGCGCCCCAGCCGAGGACGACGAGCGGCCAGGGGCCACCGTTTTTGACGATCGCAGGCATCCACGAAAGCGTAGCGAACCAGAAGACGAATCCGTTCAGAAACCAGCGACAGAAGTTCGTCTTCGCGTCTTTGTTGCGGGCAAGCCAAAGAAGCGGCGCAAGCGCGAACACGCAGTCGGTCTTCTCCGCCATCGGCGGAAACGACGCCCAGAGAAGGAATCCCGGGAGTATCCAGAAAAGCCGCGCAAGCTTCTTTAGAGATTCCGCTATCATTCCGGCGGGTTCCAGGAGAGGTCGATTCGCGTGGACGCACCAGTGGGGGCGTCGAACGTGCGCGGAACTGGACGCGTCGTGACATAGAGGTTGTCGCGGCGATAGATCGCAAGACCATCGGCCTGCTCCGCGGCGGGCTTCGTAAGCGAGACAAAAAGCGGCGTCGCCTGTTGCGCGAGGAACTCAATGTCGTATCCGCTCTCGGCAAGATATGAGAGATTCTCGCGCACATTCTCGGGGCTTGCCACAAAGCGCTTCACGCCAAGCGAAGAAAGCTCGGCAAGCGCGTGGGAGTTAAAGGCATAGAGCGTCCAGTCGGCAGTGATGTCAGAGACGCCAGCCGCCTTCAAAAGTCGCAACGTAGCAAGGTCGCTCGCCTCCCATTTCTCGAAACCTTCGCGATGAAGCCGCTTCACGAGAACGCGCAGCTTGTTGAAGTCTGGCTCTGCCGTGTAGACGGGCAATGCGAGTCGTGTCGTAGAAGCGTCGAATGCCCCAACTTCGACGTCGCTCGTCGACGACGTGACAGCGACTATGATCTCGTCCCACTCGCCTGCGGGGACCGTCTGGCCGACGCGGATCTTAAGCCGACGCGCGGCCACATTCCCTTGCGGGATCTCTGTCAAATCCCCGTCATCAGCAAGCGCCTCCTCGACCTTTGCCCTTCTCGCCTTTTCGCGGGCCTCGTCAAGCCGCTCGACGAGATCGCGCCTCAAGTCGTTCAAGACGCTCATAGGCGCAAAGCGGCGGTCGGGATCGATGAGAGAGAGCTTTCCAAGCGCATAGTTCGTCTCGCCAAGTTTCGAGAACGCCTTTTCAACGGCGCCGTAAGTCTTTTCCGGGTTCTTCGCCGAGTCAAAAGTGCCGGGGATCGACGCCGTAACGCCGTTCGCCGCAGCGGAAATAGAGTCGGCGGAGATAGTAACTTCGAGGTCAATCTTGACGCCGCCAGGATAGTCGCTCGGGCGGAAACTTGGCGCGGGGAACATGCGCTTTACGGCGTTCGACATCGAGCAGTAGACATTCTCTCCCTCTCGGATCTGGAAATCTTCGGGTAGTTCTATCTCGACGTCCGTTCCAGCCGCGACTTCGAAAACCGGCGTCCTTGAAATCGCAGGGCGCATTTCTCGTATGCCGAGTCCAAGGTGCCTGCCGTCGGACATTGTATCGAATTGAAGCCCGTCGTGAACTTCAAGGGCGCGCGCCGTGTGGAAGCGAAGCCACCTGCGCCCTTCGCGGTCTTTCGTTACGCGCTTCACGGTTCCGATGGGCGCGCCGAGGTGCCCGAGCGACTCGGGGTCTATCGGCGACTCCTTGCCCTTGCCGTCGAGATAGAGCTCCGTTGTGCGGCGGGAGAAGATGGTCTCGAGGTCGGCGAGCGTAACGCCCTTGCCGCCGCGAGAGTCGAGTATCTGCCGATAGAACTTCGTGACGGCCGCGACATATAGCGCCGATTTCATGCGGCCCTCGATCTTGAGCGAGACGACTCCAGCGTCAACGAGCTTTCGAACGTCCTCGCCAAGCCGCAGGTCCTTCATGGAGAAGGGATAAATGGTGCCTGGTGCTTGTGCGGCAAAGCCGCTAGTGCTTGCGCTCGGCGAAGCCGAGCTGGTGCCGAGTGCGGAACTGGCCATGCGGCAGCAGTAGGGGCATTTGCCACGGTTGCCGCTTCTGCCCTTTTCCATCGCGCCAAAGAGACAAAGCCCCGAGATCGAATAGCAGAGCGCACCGTGAATGAAGCACTCGAGCTCAAGGCCGCCGCACCGCTTGGAGATCGACGCGATTTCGGCAAGCGACAACTCGCGTGCGAGAACGACGCGCGTAAAGCCGACGTCCTTTAGCGCAAGGACGCCTTCCAAGTTGTGGGCGACGAGCTGGGTCGAGGCGTGGAGCGCGAGGCCCGGGAAGTGACGACGGCAAAGACGCGCGATGCCAAGATCCTGGACGATTAGCGCGTCCGGGCCGATTTCCTCAAGCCGCGAAAGCGTCTCGACGGCTTGCTCGACGTCAACCTCGTCGACGAGCGTATTGAACGTGACGTAGACCTTCTTGCCCTTCGCATGCGCGAAGCGGACGAGATTGCCGAGATCTTCAAACGAGAGGTTCTTCGCAAAGGCCCGCGCGGAGAAGTCGGCGAGACCGCAGTATACCGCGTCCGCGCCAGCGTCAAACGCCGCAAGCGCCGTCTCGAAGTCCCCTGCAGGCGAAAGAAGTTCTGCGCTCACAGTCCCGGGAAATCGAGGGTGGCGAAATAGTCGGCAAGAGTCTCGGCGCGGCGGATCTCGCGCAACGAGCCGTCTTCCTCGAGAAGAAGCTCGGCCGAGCGGAGCTTGCCGTTGTATTGGAATCCCATCGCGTGGCCGTGTGCGCCGGCGTCGCAGATCACCACGTAGTCGCCCGGCTCGAGGACCGGCAGCTCGCGCTGGATCGCGAACTTGTCGTTGTTCTCGCACAAGGAGCCCGTGACGTCGTAAACTTTGCGCTCGGTGGAGTTTTCCTTGCCGGGAACAACGATCTCGTGGTAGGCGCCGTAGAGCGCGGGGCGCATGAGATTCGACATGCACGCGTCGAGCCCTGCGTAGAGACGGTAGGTGTTCTTGACGTGGCGCACCTTGGCGACGAGATAGCCGTAGGGCCCGGTGATGCAGCGGCCGCATTCCATGTAGAGACGGATCGGCTTCATGCCCTTCGCCTCGACGAGCGCGGCGTATGCGTCGCGAATTCCCTCTCCCACGCGCTCCAAGCTCATCGCCTTCTGGTCGGGCTTGTAGGGGATGCCGATGCCGCCGCCGATGTTCACGAACTCGAAGTCTATGCCGACCTTTTCGTGGATCTCCCACGCGAGCAAGAAAAGCATCTTCGCGGTGTCGATGATGTACTCGGGATCGAGCTCGTTTGAGGCGACCATCGTGTGGAGGCCGAAGCGCGTGACGCCCGCCTGCTTCATCTTCGCATAGCAATCGAACAGCTGTTCGCGCGTAAAGCCGTACTTCGCCTCCTCGGGCTTGCCGATGATGGCGTTGCCGCCCTTCAAGGGCCCAGGGTTGTAGCGGCAGCACATGACGCGGCCAGACCAATCGACGGCGCCGACCGTCTTCTGCAGAAACGGCCAATGCGTAATGTCGTCAAGGTTGATGATCGCGCCAAGTTCCCACGCCTTCTTGAACTCCTCGGCCGGCGTGTCGTTCGACGTGAACATTATCGCCTCGCCGACGTTGCCAACCTTCTCGGCAAGGACAAGCTCGGCCATCGACGAGCAGTCGCTCCCGAAGTCGAACTCCTTCAGAAGCTTCATGAGGTGCGGGTTCGGCGTCGCCTTCACCGCGAAGTATTCGCGGAAGCCCTTGTTCCATGCAAACGCCTTCTTCAGGCGACGCGCGTTCTCGCGGATCGCCTTCGCATCGTAGACGTGGAACGGCGTCGGCCACTTCTTCGCCGTTTCCTCGATCCACGCCTTGTCAAATGGAAGCTTTCTCATTTTTATTCTCGCCTTACCTAGTCTGAATCTTGATCTTGGCGGCATGGCCGTTCAGGTCGACCGACTCGGCCTCGACCGCGCCAAACGCAAACTCCACCGTCAGGGTCTCGCCCTTGACGTATTCGACGTGCGTCTCAAGCGCTGCCTTTAGCTCGGCGTCGGTCTCCACGGTGACGTTGATGCGCTGCGTGACCTCGAAGTCCGCTTCCTTGCGCATCGCCTGGACGTGGCTCACGAACTCGCGTGCCAGGCCCTCCGCGACAAGCTCGGGGCTAAGCGTCGTCTCGAGCGCGACGACCGTCGCGCCTTCGGATGCGACGACAAGCCCGGCCTTCGGCGCACGGGTGACCAAGACGTCCTCGGCGGAAAGCTCGACGCCCTCAACCGTAGCGGATCCGGCAAATCCCTTCAGCGCGGCGATTCCGGCGGCGACGGCCTTCATCTTCGCCCCGCACTTCTTGCCCAGCGTCTTGAAGTTCGCCTTGTAGCTGACATCGCAAAGCTCGGTCTCGTCTGAGACATATTCGACCTTCTTGACGTTGAGCTCGTCCATGATGAGATCTTCAAGCCCCTTTACGTCGGCACCGGCGACGCGTATGGCGCTAAGCGGCTGACGCACCTTGAGGTCGTTGTCGGCCCTCAAGCGGCGGCCAAGCTCGACGACGGTCTGCACGGCGGCCATGCGCTTCTCGAGCGCGAGGTCGCGCGCGGCGGCGTTTGCCGTCGGGAAGTCGCATAGGTGGACGGACTCCGGGTCGTTCGCGCCTTTGAGGTTGGTGTATATCTCCTCAGCGATGAACGGAGTGAAGGGAGCCGCGACCTTCGAGAGCTGGACGAGAACGTAGCGGAGCGTCCTGTACGCGCAGAGCTTGTCGCCGTCGTTCGTGGACTTCCAGAAGCGGCGACGCGAGCGGCGGATGTACCAGTTGGTCAAGTCCTCTACGAACTTGACGAACGGCCGCACCGAACGCTGCAGGTCGTAGGCGTCCATCGCCGCGGTGACGTCGGCGATGAGAGTCTCCATCGAAGAGACGATCCACTTGTCGAGGACGTTGTCCGACTCGGGATAGACGACTTCCGCGTCATTGAACCCGTCGACATTCGCGTAGGTGACGAAGAATGAATACGCGTTCCACCACGGAATCAGCAGATCGCGCATGAGCTGCTTGACGCCGTTCTCCGAGAACTTGAGGTTCTCGGCGCGAACGACAGGCGAGTAGATCATGTAGAGTCGAATCGCGTCCGCTCCGTAGGTGTCGAGCATCTTCGACGGGTCTGGGTAGTTCTTGAGGCGCTTCGACATCTTCTTGCCGTCTTCCGCAAGAACGAGCCCGTTGACGATGACGTTCTTGTACGGCGACTTGTCGAAGAGACACGTGCCGAGAACCATAAGCGTGTAGAACCATCCGCGCGTCTGGTCAAGCCCCTCGGCGATAAAGTCGGCGGGGAAGAACGCGGAAACGTCGGATTCCCCCATGTAGTGCTGCTGGGCGTAGGGCATGGACCCCGACTCGAACCAGCAGTCGAGCACTTCGGGCGTGCGGTGGTAGGTCTTGCCGTCCTTCTTGATGACGATCTTGTCGATGAAGTGCTTGTGGAGGTCGGTCACCTTCTCGCCCGAAAGCGACTCGAGCTCCTTCGCGGAGCCGACGCAGATCATGTCGGAAGGATCGTCGTCGTTCACCCACACGGGGATGCAGCTGCCCCAGAATCGGTTGCGGGAGATGTTCCAGTCGCGCGCCTCCTGAAGCCAGTTGCCGAAGCGCTTCTCGCCGACATAGTCGGGCGTCCAGTGGACGGCCGCGTTGTTCTTCGCGAGGCGCTCGTGGAGATCCTCGACGCGCACGTACCACGCATCGATCGCGCGATAGATGAGCGGCGTGTCGGTGCGGTCGCAGAACGGATAGGAGTGGACGATCGTCGCCTGGTGGACGAGCTTCCCCTCGGTCTTGAGGCGCTTGATGATGTCCTTGTCGCAGTCCTTGCAGAAACGGCCCGCGTATTCGGGAATCGCGTCGGTGAATGCGCACGCGTCGTCCAGCGGATCGGCGAAAGCGGTGATCCCTGCCTCCTTGCAGACGCGGAAGTCGTCCTCGCCGTAGGCGGGCGCGATGTGGACGAGACCGACGCCGTCGTCGGTCGTCACATAGCCGTCGTTCAGGACGACGAACGCTCCGTTGGCCTTCTGGTCCGCGAAGTACGGGAAGATCGGCTCGTAGGTCGTGCCCTTGAGCTTGTCGCCCTTGAACTCGGCGACGACTTCGTACTGGTCCTCCTTCTTGAAGATGTGGGGAAGGCGGGCCTTCGCCATGACGTAGATCGGCCGCGAGTCGTCCGTAACGTCCCTCACTGCCACGTAGTCGATGTCAGCGCCCGCGCAGATCGCGAGGTTCTCGGGAAGCGTCCACGGAGTAGTCGTCCAGACGAGGAGATAAACGGTCGGCTCCTTCGCAAGGAGCGATTTCATCTCCTCGCTCGCGCCGGTGAGCGCCTTGGTGCGCACGGTGACGGTCGGGTCCTGGACGTCCTTGTAGTTCGAGCCGGCCTCGAAGTTGGAGAGCGGCGTCGAAAGCTTCCAGGAATACGGCATGATGCGGTGAGACTTGTAGACGCGGCCTTGGTCCCAGAGCTGCTTGAAGACCCACCAGACGGACTCCATGAAGCCGGGCTCCATCGTCTTGTAGTCGTGGTCGAAGTCGACCCAGCGGCCCATGCGCGTTACGGTCTTGCGCCATTCGCCGACGTACTTGAGAACCATCGAGCGGCACTGTTCGTTGAACTTGTCGACGCCAAGCTTCTTGATCTCAGGAGCCCCAGCGACGCCAAGCGCCTCCTGGGCAAGCGCCTCGATCGGAAGGCCGTGGGTATCCCAGCCGAAGCGTCGCTCGACGTACTTTCCGCGCATCGTCTGGTAGCGGGGAACGATGTCCTTGATAGTGCCGGCGAGCAAGTGTCCGTAGTGGGGAAGACCAGTGGCAAAAGGAGGCCCATCGTAGAACTTGTAGCGCTCCTTGCCTTCGTTTTTCTTAAGAGACTTCGCAAACGTTCCGTCCTTCTCCCAGAACGCGAGAACCTCCTCCTCCATCTTCGGGAAGGCAACTTTATTCGATACCGGCTTGAACATCATTATGCTCCAATTCGTCTAAAAAATTGGGTAATATTATACCATATTTAGGCTATGCCCGTCACCTCGGGCTCAAGGCGAATGCCGAACTTGAAAAGGACCTTGTTTCGCATAAGCCGCGAAAGCGCAAGGAAGTCGCTAGGCGTCGCACCAGGACCAGAGACGATGACATTCGCATGCTCCTCCCAGACATATGCACCGCCGACTCTAAGCCCCTTCGCACCCGCTTCTTCGAGAAGCCGTCCCGCAAAGTCGCCAGGGGGATTCTTGAAGACGCTCCCCTTCGTCCCAGGCGGGAAGTTCTTGCGCCTTGCGAGGAAGTCCGCAGGCGTTCCCTCTTCGCAGACGGAATTGCGCCACTTCACATCCTGAATCTCGCCGTTGATCGCGCTTGTGCGGTAGCCAAAACCGCACTCCTCGGCAGGGATCCACTCGCCATCGACCTTGACGGCCGAGATGACTTCAGAAATCGAATGTCCAAACGCTCCAGCGTTCATCTTCACCCAGCCACCGATCGTCCCGGGAATTCCCGCCATCCACGGACATAGCGACGGATACGCAGCAAGAAGCGACGCGCCGCTCTCCCCTGCTGGGCCATTGGCCTTGACATACTCGACAGAGAGGTTCAAGTCGCTCTTCCAGGTGTTTGAGCCGTGGCCGATAAGGATTTTCTTAAGCACCGTATCCGCGCCGCGCCTGACGATCGGCGCGAGCGCGATTATGTCGCCAGCACCAAGAAGAAGCGTGACGTCCTCAATCCCCATTGAATTGCGAGCGTGTTCCCACGCCTCTTCGCAGCTTCGCGCAAGCTTCACATTGACGCCCGCCTCGCGCGTCGCCTTATAGAGATCGGCAATGTCGCCACCTTCAATCGGCGGCTCGAATGCCGCATAGACAGGGCAAAGCACGACTTCGTCAGCAAGCGCAAAAGACGCGGGGAAATCCGATAGAAGCGCCTTCGTGCGCGAATAACGGTGCGGCTGGAAAAGAACGCGCAGGACTCCGCGGCAGATTTGCCGCGCCATCGCGACTGCACACGCCATCTCCGCAGGGTGGTGCGCGTAGTCGGTGTATACGCCGTCTATTAGTTTCTGGAAGCGTCTGTCGGGAAGAGACGCAACTGCCTCTGGAAGCGCCGCGGCTATTGCCTCGGGAGAATGCCCGCGGCGAAGAGCTACTTCAACTGCGGCGCGGGCGTTTTTCCTGTTGTGCGGCGCAAGGGCGGCAAAAGCGTCTACTGCATCTAGAAACTCAAGCGGCGCGAGCCGTTCGCCTTCGACGACATCTCCAGACTGACGCCGCGCCGTATTGAAGCAGGCATCGTAGTCGGCTCTCGTCTTGAAGTGGTCAGGGTGGTCGTAGTCGCAGTTAGTGACGACGAGCGTCTTGGCGCGATAGAGCGCGAGGGTGCCGTCCGATTCGTCCGCTTCGACGACAAGTGCGCCCTTCCCGCCTGCGACGGGAAAATCGCCTGTCTCGCCACCAATCGCCCATTCGACGTCCTCGCCGAGCGCAAGGAGTAGCTTCGCAACGAAAGTCGCCGTCGTCGTCTTGCCGTGGCTGCCGCATACGGCGATCGAGTCGGGCGCGGCGTTTACGATTTCGGCGAGCACTTCTCCGCGCATCCGCACGCGTCCAGCAGAGGCGACAAGCTCTGGGTTGTCGCGAGCGACGGCAGGAGTCGCAACGACTTCGTCAACGCCGTCCACATGGGCAGGGTCATGCCCCAAGGCGACAGGAATGCCAAGCGACTCAAGCCAGTCGGTGCGCGCGCTTCGCGAGAGATCGCAGCCCGACACCGCGCAGCCCCTATCTTTAAGAAGCACGGCCAGCGCGGCCATCCCGACCCCGCCTATGCCAATGAAGTGTACTGTCCTCCGCCCGTTCATTTTCGGATATTATACCAAATTCGATGTCCTGACTCCTGACTCCTGACCCCTGACTCCTGCCCCCTGACTCCTATTTCACTGACTACTAAGCTGGAGTTTACCCATTTTTTGACTGTCAATGTGCATCTCACCCCGATAAATAAAGGATGATGTGCGTTTTTACAAGTGAAATTGGCGTTTTTCTCCTGACAAAAAGAAACTCCGAGCGTTAGGGCTCCCGCTACCGCTCCGCAGCTTCGCGATGTCTTAACGTCATTCAGTGCGTCGAATTGTCTTCTTGAGCTGCCTCCGGCAGGGTTAGAAGACATGACAGCCGATCCCCGCACGCCAGAGGAGGTCTGGAGGAGACCTCCTCCAGCTCAAAGCCGACATGCGTCGCTCAGCGAGACGCGAATGAAGGGTACGAAGCAAATGTGATTCTGCGGAGCGGTAGCGAGAGCCCTGCTGATCGGAGTTAAATTCGACGGCTTTGGCGAGGGGCGGACCGGCAGAAGCTAAAAAATGGGTAAACTCCAGACTACTAAGTACTGACTCCTGACTCCTATTTTTGATATAATATCCGCAATGAAGAAAATTGCTGTTTTGATGGGTGGGACTTCGAGCGAGCGCGAGGTTTCGCTGCAGAGCGGACGAAATGTCGCAGAAGCGCTCGCAAGCCTCGGAAAATACGAGGTAGTGCCTGTCGTCCTCGACGCAGACAACCTCGATGCAATGCCAAAGGACGTTGACGCCGCCTATATCGCCCTGCACGGTGGCTGGGGCGAAAACGGCGGCGTCCAGCTCGCTCTCGACAAGATAGGCGTTCCCTACACAGGCCCTGGCGCTGCGGCCTCGCAGATCGCAATGGACAAAGTCAAGACGAAGATGGTGCTCGAGATGAACGGAGTTCCGACCGCCGCGTGGGGGCTCGCGAACCCCGACACGGAAAAATCCCCTCTTCCCCTTCCCGTCGTCGTCAAGCCGCCATGCGACGGCTCTTCCGTCGGAATCTCGAAAGTCTCCAAGCAAGAGGATTGGAAAAGCGCGCTTGAAGACGCGGTCAAGGCCATCAGCGCCGAAAACGCAAAGTCGTCGCCGCCGACCGTCCTCGTCGAGGAATACATTCCCGGTCGCGAATTCACCGTCGGCGTGATCGACGGCGAACCGCTTCCCGTCCTCGAGATCGTCGCGCCCAACGGCTGGTACGGCTACCACGAGAAATACGACTCGAATGAAACGCGCTATCCCTTCCTCGAAGACGGCGAGCTCGCACGGAAGATGCAGAAGATCGCCGTTGACGCCTACAAGGCCGTCGGCTGCAGGGGCGTCACGCGCGTCGACTTCCGCGTGTCTCCGCTCGGGCGCTGCTATGTGCTTGAACTAAACACCTCTCCTGGCTTCACTTCCCATTCGCTCGTCCCGAAGGCGGGAATGAAGACGGGGCTTACCTTCGCCGGCGTCTGCGACCGCATACTCGCAAGCGCCAAACACGACTGACATAGATGAAAGAGAACAAGATAAAAAGCTCGAACGGCGGACGGCGGATACTGATCGCCCTCGGTGTCGTCGTATGTATCGCCGCGATCATCGGCCTCGCCGTGGCATACAACCGCCTACGCGACATCTGGCTTGAGCAATGCGTCATAACGGACGTTGCGTCTCAGGTGTCGATCACCGACGGAAAGATGGTCCGCTCGGACATAATCGCCTACGAGTTCGGCCTTAGGAACGGCGCGAACCTCGCGCTAATCGACTTTGACGAGAGGCGCAGGGAGACACTGAAGAAAATTCCCAACATCAGGGACATCACAATCGCGCGCCACCTTCCCGACAAAGTGACGATAACAGTAGAAGAACGAGTTCCAATCGTACGTCTCGGAATCAAGGGGCAGAAAAAAGACACGGGGCGCGTCGCCGACACCGACGGCGTCGTCTTCATCTCGTCGAACGGGACGCAGATGCTGCCCATAATCCAAGAAGCCGCCGCACCAGGGACGGCAAAGGGCAGCAAGCTCTCCGGCCATGCCCTTGCAGCCCTAAAGCTCCTCGAGGTTTGCCGCGAACAGTTCAGGGAGCTTTCAGTCGTCGCAGCCGACATATCAACGCCAGACTACATCGCGATCGTCCTCGGAAACGACTACAGCGTAGCCCATGTATATTGGGACGGCATGGACGAACCCTCTGCCGCGACGATGCCGAACCTGATAACGCAGCTCAAAAGCCTGTCGGAAGCCTATACCGCTCGCATCGACGACAGCATCCGCGTTTGGAACGCGACACTGCCGCCAAGCGAGACGCGCAGCCACAAGCGTGAGATACACGGAAACACAAAGAGGAAATCCCTATGAGCAACTTCTATGCCGCGATAGAAATAGGCACGACGCGGACCGTCCTCGCCATCGGGGAAGAGGAATCGGGCGGGCGCCTCAAGATCACCTGCCACGCCGAGATACCCTCTACCGGCGTGCGCAAAAGCCAGATACTCGACATAAAGCAGGCGACAAGCTCCATCAAGAGCGTCCTGCACGCCATCGAAAAAAAGCAGTCCGACGCCGGGAGCAAGATAACGCTCGGCAACGCCTACCTTGTAGTCTCCGGCCAGCACATAAAGACCGACCACTACCAGGGGATGGTGCCGATCGAGGGCTCGAAAGTCGGAACCGAGGAGCTTAACGAGGTCTTGGGGAGCTCGCGCGCGATGCAGATACCGAGGGACCGGGAATTCCTCGACATCGTCGACCAGGACTACGAAGTCGACGCCCTTCGCGGCATAACCGCGCCACGCGGCATGTCGGGCCGCATACTGAAACTCAACACCATCCAGATACACGCCGACCGCAACAGGATCGACAACGCCCGCACGGCAGCAGACGAAGCAAAGCTCGAGATACGCGAGCCGCTCTTCGCGGTGACATGCGCGGCGGAAGCTGTTCTCGAAGACCACGAAAAGCGCAACGGAGTCCTCGTCCTCGACATAGGCGGCGGCTCCACCGGCTACGCGGCCTATTCCGACGGCCATCTAGTGACGACCGGGGTAATCGGCGTAGGCGGCGACCACGTGACAAACGACATAGCCCACGCGTTCCAGACGACAAACGCTCAGGCCGAGCAGCTGAAAATCGACTTCGCGTCTGCCCTAATCGGAACGCCCGGCGATTCGCGCGTAAAGGTGCCCGGCTCTTCGCCGCTCATGGAGACGCGCACAATCTCCCGCCGCGCGCTCGACACAGTCGTGAACGCACGGCTCAGGGAGCTTTTCACGATCATACGCGAAACGCTCGAAGACCAGGACCTTCTGAACCGCCTTCACGCAGGCGTCGTCCTGACGGGCGGCGGCGCCGCGATGCGCGACATCGACGCACTCGTGCAGCGCGAGCTCGGCATGCCGGCGCGGACCGGCAAGCCCATCCACGTCGACGGGCTTGACGACGAGAAGTTTCCGGCATCGTTCGCGGCCGTGGCCGGCGCAATCATGTATGCAAGCCGCACAGACGAGGACAAGTCGATACTCGACGGAATCCTGGGGAGGTTCTTCAAATGAGCAATTCGTCATCCATGATGCTCATCGGCGTAGGCGGCGGCGGTTCCGCCATCGCGCGCGGGATTCGCCGCGCCTTCGGCGAAGACCTGAGGTTCCTCACGGTTGACACCGACGCAACAATGCCGTCTGACGACGAGAACTTCCTCCTGATAGGCGGAGACAGGCTGTCCGGCCACGGCTCCGGCGGCAACCTTGTCGCGGCGCGGCTTGCCGCCGAGGACTCCATAAACTCGATAGACCCGGAGATCGAAGGCGTGAGGCTCGCCATAGTGGTGACGTCGCTCGGCGGCGGAACCGGCGGCGGCGCGACGCTCGAGATCGTCAAGCGGCTCGACTCGCTTGGAATACGGACGATCGTCTTCGCCACTACGCCTTTCTCGTTCGAAGGCGAAGACCGCCAGCGCCTGGCCCGCGGCGTGATGCCGATGATCGAAGAAGCCGCAGGCGCGACTTTCTTCATCCAGCTCGACAAGCTCGTGGAAAACGCAGACCGCTTCGACGACGCAATGCGCCGCGCAGTAGACACGATGGCCTCCGCCGTCACGCTCTTCTGGCGTCTCGTGGAGAAGCCAGGGTATCTGCGGCTCGACGCCGAGCGCATAAGCCACTTGGTCGCAAAGGCGGGGCGCGGCAGATTTGCCGCGGTCACGTCGCGGGGCCCCGACCGGGCCAGGGACATCAGCGACATGCTCACACGCGCACCGCTTCTCGCGGCGAGCTCGGGCCCCGTGAGGGCGATACTCTGCGGCGTGCTCGCCGGCGACGATCTGAGGCTTAGCGAAATCAGCACGATATCCGACGGCGTCCGCGCAGCCTTTGGCAACCAGGCGACCTCGTTCGAGCTCGCAACCGTGAACGACGAAGACACGTTCTCCGGGCGAATCTCCGTCGTCCTGCTGCTCTTTGAGGCCAACGCCAAAGATGACACCGAGGAGACCCCCGGCGGCGTAATGAGCAACAGGCGCAAAAAGCGCCCCGAGAAAACGCTTATCGTCGGCCCTCAGGGAAGAGGCCGATTCAACAACGCGGAGCCCACGATCTGGAACAGCGAAGACCTCGACATCCCGACGTTCCTCAGGCGCGGCATAAGTCTGGACGTGTGACAATGGCCGCACGCGACGGACACGTCCACGTTCTCCCTCTGCACGTCGCGAACAAGATCGCGGCGGGAGAGGTCGTGGAACGTCCTGCGTCCGTCGTGAAGGAACTTGTCGAGAACTCGGTGGACGCAGGCGCCGCCAACATAAAGGTCTCCATCGCGCAGGGCGGGCGAAAGCTCGTATCGGTACGCGACGACGGCTGCGGAATGACGAAGGACGACGCCCTTCTCTCGCTTGAGAGGCAGGCGACGTCGAAAATCCTCGATGTAGACGACATAGAGAACATCGACACTCTCGGCTTCAGAGGAGAGGCGATTCCGTCAATCGCTTCGGTATCACGTTTTACCCTCGTGACCCGCCGCCACGATGCGGACGAGGGAACGCAAATAGTCGTAAACGCAGGAGAGCTCGTCGAGACGAGCACTGCGGGATGTCCCCCGGGGACGCTCGTGGAGGTTCGCGACCTCTTTTGCAATGTCCCCGCGCGGCGCAAGTTTCTCAGGTCTTTCGCAACGGAGGAAGGCCGCGTAAAGGGGATATTCACAGTCCATGCGCTCGCGCACCCCGGAATCGGCTTCTCGCTCGTCGTTGACGGACGAGAGCTATACCGCCTCGCGCCCGCAACTTCGCTCTCCGACCGCCTGCTCGACATCTACGGGGCGGACTTCGTAGAGAGCTTGATTCCCCTTCCGCCACCGTCCGACGCACAGAGAAACATCGTACGTGTCTCGGGCTACATAGAAAAACCAAATCTCTCGATGCCGACGCGGCGCGACCAGTATGTGTTTGTGAACGGACGCCCGGCGACGGCCCCTTCGATCGCCTACGCCGTACGCGAGGCGTATCCGCACAGGCAGGGCGACGTAAAGCCGGCGCTTTTCCTTTTCATCGAGCTGCCGCCGAACCAGGTCGACGTCAATGTCCATCCGACAAAGAGAGAAGTCCGCTTTCGCGACAACATCGCGGTAAAGCGCGCGATTGCAGAGGCGATTGAAGGAGCTCTCGGACTTAGACCAACGACAAGCGGCGAGACGACGAGTGAAGCGACGACTATCGAAACCAACGGGGCAAAAACTCCACTTCCCCCACTCCCTCACTCCTCCACTCCCCCACTCCCTCACTCCTCCACTCCCACTCCAACTCCAACTCCAACTCCAACTCCAACTCCAACCGAGCTTCCCATCGCCGCCGCCGACACTGACGCAAGACCGTGGAAGTGGTTCAAATTCCTTGCGACGACGGCAAGCGGCTATCTTATCATCGAAACCGATGCGGGGCTCGTCACCATAAACCCGCACGCCGCCCGCGAACGCATCGCATTCGAGCGTCTTCTTGCGCGTTCGGGAAATGGAGAGCCGACAGCGGTATCGCAGCAGCTTCTAATCCCGGAGACCATTCGCCTCTCGCCAGTCGACGCGGCGCGGATTACGGCCGCGATAGGCGACATCGAGCAGATGGGCTTCAAGATAGAGCCCTTCGGCCGCGACACATTCAAGATCGACGCCGTTCCTCAGCTTGTCGGCGCGCTTTCTCCCGCCGACGTCATTTCTACGGTAGCACGCGATCTCTCGGAAGGCGGCGCAAAGCGCGGCGAACGCTGGCGCGAAGAGCTTGTAGCGAAGTCGATTGCGCGATCCTTCGCTGGAATGTCTCTTGCGCTCGACGAATCTGGCGCGACAAAGCTCGTCGAGGAACTCGCCTCGTGCCGTATGCCCTACATAAGCCCAGGCGGAAAGCCGACGATGATCTTCACGTCGACGCGCGAGTTGGACAGACGCTTCGCGAAGAACTAACTATTCACACGGCTTGCTTGTTGGCGGCGTCCGAAGGCTCCTCCTCGCGGAACCTCGGCGAATACGCCGTATCCGCTCGCTCGGACCTTCGCTCCACCGCCAACCACACTTCGCCACAGACTAAAAGCGCATGGCAACAATCGGACACCGCCCAAATAAATTACTTGTCCTTGATGGTGCCCTTTAAGACTGCGATGAACGCGGACTGAGGAACGTTGACGTGGCCGAACTCCTTCATCCTCGCCTTGCCGCGTTTCTGCTTTTCCAAGACCTTCATCTTTCGCGTCACGTCGCCGCCGTAGAGCTTCGCGAGAACGTCCTTGCGGAAAGGCCTGATGTCTTCGCGCGCTATGATCTCCTTGCCAATCGCGGCCTGCACCGGAATCTTGAACTGGTGCGGGGGGATCGTCTCGGCAAGCGCCTTGCACATCTGAAGCCCCCTCGCGCGCGCCTTGGCGCGGTGTACCATCGTCGCGAACGCGTCGACGGTCTCGCCGTTGAGGAGGATGTCCATCTTCACGATGTCGGAGACCTGATATCCCGCGGGCTCATAGTCCATAGAGGCATAGCCGTGGCTCACCGACTTAAGCGTATCGTGGAAGTCGATCAGTATCTCGTTAAGGGGAAGCATGCAGTGAAGCATCACGCGCTTTGCGTCAATCGTCTCCGTTCCCTCGACCTGTCCGCGGCGGTCCATCACGATGCGCATCACGTCGCCTATCGACTCGGACGGCGTGATGATGCGCGACTTTAGGATCGGCTCGGAGATTGTCTCGAGCGCAGAAGGATCGGGCATTTGAAGCGGGTTGTCGAGATCTTTCTCCTCGCCGTTCTTTAGTTTCAGCTTGTAGACTACACCGGGGGACGTCGAGATTATGTCGAGCCCGAACTCGCGCCTCAGGCGCTCCTGGACGATCTCCATGTGGAGAAGCCCAAGGAAGCCGCAGCGGAAACCAAAGCCGAGCGCGAGCGAACTTTCGTGGTGGAACGTAAACGCCGAATCGTTGAGGTGAAGCTTTTCAAGACCCGCCGAAACCTTGGGGAACTCGTCCGTCGACATCGGGTATATGCCGCAAAACACAGTCGGGTGGATGTCCTGGAAACCGGGAAGCGGTTCCGTCGCGCCAAGCTTCGCCGTCGTCACCGTGTCGCCGATCTTGATTTCGCTCGGGTCCTTCACCGTGCCGACGATGTAGCCGACCTGCCCAGCCTCGAGATGGTCGACCGGCTTCTTCGTCGGGGAGAAGATGCCGACTTCGTGAACGGTAGTCGAGACATGGCTCCCCATGAATACGACGCCCTGCCCCGCCTTTAGCGAGCCGTCCATGACACGGACATAAGTTATCACACCGCGGAACTCGTCGAACACGGAGTCAAAGACGAGCGCCCTAAGCGGCGCGTCTACGCCAAGCGTCGTGGGCGGCGGTATGCGCTTCACGATCGCCTCCAGGACATCGGGACAGCCCATGCCTGTCTTCGCGGAGACGAGAAGCGGGTCGTCCATCGGAATCGCGAGAATGTCCTCGATCTCGCGCGATACCTCCTTCACGTCGGCACCGGGAAGGTCTACCTTGTTGAGAACGGGGACGATCTCGAGCTTCGCGTCCTGGGCGAAGTAGGTGTTGGCGACGGTCTGGGCCTCGACTCCCTGGGCGGCGTCGACGACGAGAAGCGCCCCTTCGCACGCACCCATCGAGCGGCTGACTTCGTAGGCGAAGTCAACGTGTCCGGGCGTGTCGAGGAGATTGAAGAGATACTTCTTGCCGTCCTTCGCGGTGTAGTGCATCGAGACGGGGTGCGACTTGATCGTGATGCCGCGCTCGCGCTCGAGGTCCATCGCGTCGAGAGTCTGCTCCTTGAGCTCACGCTGCGATATCGCATGCGTAAGCTCGAGGATACGGTCGGAAAGCGTCGTCTTCCCGTGGTCGACGTGCGCAATGATGCAGAAGTTGCGTATGTTGTCGAGAGTCACTTTGTATCGGTCGCCTTGATCCTGTCCCAGGCCTTGTTGTAAAGCTCCATGACCTTGGGGTCGTCGATGCTCTTGAGCACCTGACCGCTCTTGAGGACATCCGGGTCGAGAAGGACGATTTCGCGCGTCTCGTCGTCGAGAAGCTCGATGCCGGGCTTTACGGGATTGGGACCGCAGAGATATTCCATGTTAACCTTCGCGGCCTCGCCCTCATAGATGAAGTTGATGAACGCATAGGCGAGATCTTTGCGCTTCGCGTCCTTCGCGACGACCAATTCGTCAAACGAAATCGTGAAGCCCTCCTTCGGAAGCGCGAAGCCGATGTCGTCGCGCGGCTCCATGCCCTCCTCCTCGTCGCCGACGATGACCTGCGTAGCGTCGGTCGAATAGCCATGTCCGATCCAGATCGAGCCGGCGGCGACCTCGGTCTTGTAGCTCTCGGCGTCGAACTTGCGTGCGTTGCGGCGCCACTTGAGCACCTCGGCGACAGCCGCGTCGATCTCGGCGGGGTCGGCCGAGTTGATCGAATACCCGAGCGACATGAGGCCGCCTCCGATGACTTCGCGGAAATCGTCCAAGAGCGTGACGCGCCCCTTAATCGCGGGATTCTCGAGAATCTTCCAAGTGTTGACGTCGGCGCCTTCCGGAACCTTGCTCTTGTCGTACATGAAGCCGGTGTAGGTGACGGTATACGGCACGCTGTACGTGAACGAAGGATCGACGATCTGAGCCGCGAAGGACGGGTCGAAGTTCTTCTTTACGTTAGGGCACTTCGAGTGGTCGATCTTTTCGATCATCCCCTCCCGCGCCATCTGCGGAATCTGATAGGAGCTCGGCGTCATCAGGTCGTAGCCCGTGCCGCCCGCCTTTAGCTTGGCGTACATCGCCTCGTTGGAATCGAACGTGTCGACGACAACCTTGACGCCAAGGGCCTTCTCGAAGCCGACTATCAGCTCGGGCGCGAGGTAGTCGGACCAAGTGTAGATGTGGAGCTCGCCGCCCTTCGCGCTTTCTGGAGTTATCCCGCTCGACTCCGCGGCAGCGCGCGCCTGCGGCGAGAGGTCAACGGATTCGGACTGGGTGCAGCCCGCGACGGCAACGGCCGCCGCTGCGACGGCGGAGACTTTCCACAGATTCATCATTTTGTCATTCCCTCATTTCAAGGCGCGACACCATTGTCGCGTTTGGAGGACATTATAACAAAAACGAGGCGACTTGTGACGCGCAAATCGCGGCAAATCACGACGCCTTTGGCTTGATCTTCGCCTGTCCTTTTGAAGTAATGAACTTCGAGAGGCCGACGAGCACGCACGTGAAGACGAGCATTAGGGTCGAAAGCGCAAAGACCGACGGCAGGTTGCGCGAGTGCTTCGTCATCGACGAGACGTACGTCGGGAACGTGTTGGTGCCCGCGCCGTTCACAAACGAGGTGATGACGACGTCGTCGATGGAAAGCGTGAACGCGAGAAGCCCGCCCGCGACGATGCCGGGGAGAAGTATCGGCAGCTCGACGTGGAAGAACGCGTACCACGGCCCTGCGCCGAGGTCGTACGCCGCCTCGGTAATGCGGTCGTCAAAGTCCTGGAGACGCGCAAGCACAGTCATCGCGACATACGAGACACAGAACGTGATGTGGGCGATGAGGATCGTCCAGAAGCCGCAGTTCACGTGGCACGCCGCAAAGAGCATCAGGAGCGAAATGCCGATCAGGATGTCCGGCATGATGAGCGGCGTGTAGACGAGCGCGTGGTGCACTGACTGCAGGCGGTCCTTCCACTTGTGGAGGGCGAGCGCCGAGGTCGTGCCGATTGCGCACGAGGCGAGAGTGGAGAGCCCCGCGATGATCAGCGAAAGCCAGAAGCTCTCCAGAAGCGACCTGACGGACTGGTGGCCTGTGAAGATGTACTTGTACCACTTCCCAGTGAAGCCGAGGAAGGAGCCATCCGACCCGAAGAAGCTCATGGATATGCCATTGGGAACAAACCCGTAGACGACCACGAGGATGATCGGCACGTAGAGGAACGCCAGAACCGCGGCGAGGATCATGACGGAAACCATCGAGCGCTTCATTTCGCAGCCCCCTCTCCTGCCGTGAAGAGCCTCGCCGTCTGCTCCTCGAGGCGCTGGCGGTCGCGCATGTCCTGCCGCCTCTTCCACCACATCGAAAGACCGATCGGAATGAGGACGCTGACCGCCATTACAGTAGCGAGCGCCGACGCGTGCGGGATGTTGCGGTTCTGGATCGCGCGCATGAATATCTTGTTGCCGATGAGGACGCAGTTCGTGCCGCCTAGCATCTGGGGGATGACGTACGAGCCGATCGCAGGGATGAACACCATGAGGACCGCGGAGACGAGACCCTGTCTGATCCCCGGGAGGAAGATCTTGCGGAACGCGTAGAAGTTCTTGGCTCCAAGATCACGCGCCGCCTCGAGGAGCGAGAAGTCGAACTTCTCGGCAGCCGTGTAGATCGGCATGATCGCGAACGGGAGGAACGAGTACACCGACACGAGCACAACCGCCGTCTCGGAGTCGAGTATCGTCGAATGTTCGGAACCGATCGAAAGAAAGTTGTAGCACGCCTGCAGCCAGCCGTCGGGATGGAGCATCGTCTTCCACGCGAACACACGCACGACGAAACTCGTCCAGAACGGAAGCATTATCGAACCCGCGACGATCGCACGCCAGCGCGAGTTCATGCGAGCAATCGCATAGGCGCACGGCACGGCAAGCACGATCGACCAGATCGTCACCTCGACGGATATCTTGATAGTGTTCCAGATGATCGCGGGGTAGTCGGGATCGACGAGCTCGCGCCAGGTGGAAAGAGACCACTCCCCGACGCCGCCGGAGATGTCGTGCCCGTGGAAGGTGAAAGCGAGGACGATAACAGCCGGCACCGCGAAAAAGAGCGCGAGCCAGAGGAACGACGGCGCAGTTACGAGCCATTCGGCCCTGCGTGTGCGAAGCGGACTGTTCATTGCTGCGCTTCCACCATGTAGCCGTCGTCGGGATGCCACCAGACGAAGACCTTGTCGTTCCACGTGATCGGCTCCTGGTCGAGAAGGAAGCGCGAGTGCGGCTTGAGGGCCGCGATACGGAAGTCGGAGCTCTTGATCCAGTACTTGGTGTAGACGCCCTGGTAGACGATGTCCTGGACCGTAGAGGGGTAGACGTTGATGGACGCGCCCTTCTCGGGCGGAGGCGGCGCGAGCGTCACGCGGATCTTCTCGGGGCGGACGGAGAGATCGACCTTCTGGCCGACCTTAAGCTGCTTGTCGTTGTAGGCGCGGATGTCCGGGAACCCCTTGGGGCGAATCGTGCAGTAGTCGCCTTCGGTCGCGACGATCTCGCCGGAGAAGAAGTTGGTGTCGCCGATGAACGAGGCGACGAAGCGCGACGCGGGCGCCTCGTATATTTTCGCTGGGCCGTCTAACTGCTCGATCGTGCCGCGGTTGATGACCGCGATGCGGTCGGAGAGCGACATCGCCTCGCCCTGGTCGTGCGTGACGTACATGAACGTGATGCCGACCTGGTCGTGGATCGTGTCGAGCTCGAGAAGCATGTGCTGGCGAAGCTTCAGGTCGAGCGCGGCGAGGGGCTCGTCAAGGAGCAGCACCTTCGGGCGGTCGACGAGGGCGCGCGCAATCGCGACGCGCTGCTTCTGGCCGCCCGAGAGCTGGTTCGGGTACTTCCACGCGTGCTCGCTCATCTGGATCATGTCTAGTATCGCGTCGACCTTCTCCTCGATTTCCTTCTTCGGGAGTTTTGCAAGTCGCAGGGAGAACGCGATGTTGTCCCAGATCGTCATCGTCGGAAAGAGAGCGTAGTTCTGGAACACCGTGTGGACGCGGCGCTCGTTCGGGGCGAGGCTCGTTATGTCCTTGCCTTCGAGGAAGATGCGGCCGGAATCGGGCTTCTCGAAGCCGCCGAGCATCCTGAGGAGCGTAGTCTTGCCGCATCCCGAAGGACCAAGCAACGAGAAGAACTCGCCTTTGTTTACCGAAAAAGAGACGTCGTTGACCGCAGTCAACGCGCCGAACCGCTTCGTTACATGATCGAAGACGAGAAAATCGTTGCTCAATTCAGGTATGCCTCCCTTAGGACAAGCTTTGGTGTTGTGTGTGGAATGATACATAATTTCACCGCTCGGCGCAAGGGTGAAATTTAAGAAAAATTCAGATGTTCCTCAGGCGAGCGAATTCATCGAAGAACCCAGGGTAGGACTTCGCGGCACATTCGGCGTTGTCGATTTCGACTGGGCCGTCCGCAATCGTCGCACCGACGGCGATCGCCATGGCGATTCGGTGGTCGTCGAACGCATGGAACTCGCCGCCGTCGAACTTGCCGCCCTCGCCGCGGACGAGGAACGAATCGTCGCCCACCTCAGTATCGACGCCAAAGCGCTTCAAGACGTCCGCCATCGCAGACACGCGGTCCGACTCCTTGAGCTTCAGGCGGCGCGTTCCCGAGAAGCGCGTCACACCCGCAGACGCGCCCGCGAGCACGGCAAGGGCGGGAAATAGGTCGGGGCATCCCGAGACGCTGACGTCGACATTCTCGCCCTTCCACGCCGAGGCGATCCTCGGCGCAAGCTCGACTATGGCGCGGTCGGGCTGCGAGGAATGCGCGTCGGGCTTCTCGAACATGACGAGACTTCCCATTGAATTCATCGCGTACCAAAACGCCGCGCCAGACCAGTCGAGTTCGACCTTGGCGTCAGGCTGTGCAACGTATTTCTGGCCGCCGGGAACGTCAAAGCCGTCGTCTCTGACCGCGACGTAGATGCCAGCGCCCGAAAGGACGCGGAGAGTCATGTCGACATAGCCGCGCGACTCGAGCGGAGTCGTGAAGCGTATCTGCGAATCCCCTTCGAGAAGCGGAAGCGCGAAGAGAAGTCCCGTCACGAACTGCGAGGAGATGTCGCCGGCGAGTTCGTGGAGCCCGCTCTTGAGATCGGAGTAGTCAAGCTGCGGACGTTCCGAAAGGCGCCCGCGCGTAAGGAAGGTCACCGACTTGCCAAGCGCGGCGGCGACAGGCCCGAGGAAACGCCGCGTAGAGCCGCTTTCGCCGCAGTCGAGAATTGCGAGCTGGCCGTCGCCCTTCAGCGCCTCGAGGCACCGTTTCGTGGCGATGATGTCCTCGCTATCGCCCTCGGCTGGCGCAAGGCGGGAGTAGTTGCCGGCGAGAAAGTCGGCGACGAGTAGGCGGTGTTCGTGCGACTTTGAGCGTGGTATCGAGACTGAGCCGGTACGTTTGCCGGGTTGAATCGTGGTCATCAAAGACTCTCCTTCGAAAGATCTATCTTAACTCCGCGCACGTCGCCCCAGCCGCACGGCAAGGCGAACGTCACAGCGCCGCCATCTCGTTTTTTGTCGCCGCGCATCAATGGCACAAGTTCATCGAGCGAAAACCCGCCCGGGAGCGAAGTCGGAAGATTCGCGGCGGCGAAGCGCGCGGCAAATTCTTCAGGCCACGATGCTGGGGCAAGGCCGCGGCGAACGGCGATCTTCGCCTCTTCTACGCAGCCGATTGCGACCGCCTCGCCATGAGAAACGCGATAGCCAGTCGCCTTTTCGATTGCATGCGCTACAGTGTGCCCGCAGTTGAGAAGAATCCTGCGGCCAAGCGTCTCAAGCGGATCCTCGCGCACGATTCCGACCTTCACCATCAAATTCGCGGCAATCTCCTTCGCGCTAACCCCTGACTCCTCGGCACTCGCTCCGCTCGGCTCGGTCGCTTCCCCAAGGGTCGCGCCCACCCGCAAGGGGCGGTTACGACTCCTGACTCCTGCCCCCTTCCCCCCTATCGCCTCATGCTTGATCATCTCGGCGCGGCCGTCGGAGATGAGTTTCGGGGAAAGCGTCTCGAGGAAGTCGGTGTCGATCACGACGAGCTTGGGGAAATGGAAAGCGCCCGCAAGGTTCTTGCCATCCGGAAGATCGCACCCTGTCTTGCCGCCAGTCGACGCGTCGACCATCGAAAGAAGCGTAGTCGGAACATTGATCCAGGAGATGCCGCGCATCCAAGTAGCGGCGGCGAAGCCGGTCAAATCGCCCGTGACGCCGCCGCCAAGCGCAACAACCGTGTCCTTGCGGCCAAGTCCTCTCTCGGAAAATGCGCGCCAGAGTTTGGCGACAGCAACAGGCGTCTTGTGCTCCTCGCCAGATGGAATGATCGCAAAAGGCGAAATTCCAAGCCGACCAGCCCAGAGCCGAGCAACAGTCTCGTCTGCAACTACGTTGCGCCCCGCGAGGATTGCAGGCGCGATGCCGCGGCCAACCACGACAAGCGACGACTGTGCGTCGAAAAACGCGGCGACGCGGTTCGGGAAAGACGCGTAATGCGCGGCGCGTTCTTTTGCCTTGTCACCGAGCGGCCGCGACCCAGGTGCCGCACCGATGCGACGCGCAAGCTCGTCATCTGACGGAGTGTCTATGCAGAAGACGGTGCCGTTCTCTTCACAAAGCGCTCTGTTCTCGTCGCGCAGAAGAGTTCCGCCGCCGAGCGAGACGACAGCGAGAGTTGAATTTGAAGTTGGAAGTCTTGGGATAATACCCGAAACAACTTCTTTAAGAGCTTTGCTTTCAATGTCGCGAAAAGCCGCCTCGCCGCGAGTCTTGAATATCTCTGGGATAGACATGCCCGCTTCGGCGACAATGCGCTCGTCAAGGTCGACAAAGCCGAGCCCAAGCCGCTCGGCAAGCGCCTTGCCGAGCGTTGACTTTCCGCTCGCAGGCGCACCGTACAAGAAGATCGCCCTCTTCAGGCACTCTATTCCGCTTTTGTCGCGCATAAGTTGAAATTATACCATATTTGCCCGCTGGCGTGGCTTCTGCCTTCGCCGCGCCGCCGAATTTAACTCCGATCAGCAGGGCTCTCGCTACCGCTCCGCAGAATTCATTTGCGTCGCACCCTTCATTCGCGTCTCGCTGAGCAACGCATGTCGGCTTTGAGCTGGAGGAGGTCTCCTCCAGACCTCCTCTGGCGCGCAGGGATTGGTTGTCATGTCTTCCAACCCTGCCGAAGGCAGCTTAAGAAGACAATTCGACGCACTGAATTGCCGTTGGGACATCGTGAAGCTGCGGAGCGGTAGCGGGAGCCCTAACGCTCGGAGTTCCTTCTTCCTTTATTCATCGGGCGGCGCGGCGAAGTTGGCGGTGGAGCGAAGGTCCGAGCGAATGGATACGGCGTATTCGCCGAGGTTCCGCGAGGAGGAGCCTTCGTCCACCGCCGTTCTAATATGATATACTATCGTCAATGCAGCGCCTCGACAAGAAAATACTTGAACTCTTTCCCGACTTCTCCCGGTCGCGAATAGAGGGCCTTGTCAAGTCCGGGCACGTAACGGTAAACGGCGCAACCGCCGAGAAGGCGGGAATGAAGGTTTCAGATTCCGACGAGATCGAAGTAGAGATTCCGCCACCAGTCCCTGCGATTCCAGAACCTGAGGCCATTCCGCTCGACGTCGTTTTCGAAGACGACGACATGATAGTCATCAACAAGGCGCCGGGAATGGTCGTCCACCCGGCGCCAGGCCATTTCTCGGGAACGCTCGTCAACGCCCTTCTCCACCACTGCCCCGCTCTCGCCGGAATCGGCGGCGTCGCGCGCCCCGGAATCGTACACCGTCTCGACCAGGACACTTCGGGGCTAATTGTCGTCGCAAAGTCGCAAAAGGCGATGGAAGGACTCGCCAAGGCGTTCGCGTCGCACGAACACATCGAGAAGACATATCTTGCGATAGTCCACGGCCGTCCTCGGCTCGACTCAGGCCGAATCGAAAACCTCATCGGTAGGCACCCAGTGGACCGAAAGCGAATGGCGATCGTCGAGAAGAACGGAAAGGTCGCCATAACAAACTGGCAGGTCCTCGCCAAAAGCGCGCAAGCACCAATCACCCCCATTGTCTGCCGAATCGAAACGGGGCGCACGCACCAGATTCGTGTTCACATGGCATCGCTCGGCTGTCCCGTCGTCGGAGATCGCACATACGGAAAACCCGCGCTCGACAAGCATCTCGAACCACCGCCAGCAAGACAGATGCTCCATGCGTGGAAGCTTGCGTTGTGGCATCCGATAAAAGGCGAAAAGCTTTCCTTCGAAGCTCCAATCCCAGACGACATGAAGCCATATCTTAAGCCGGCTTCCTGACTTCTTGTTTTTTGCGGGCGGTCACTTCACGACCGTGAGCATGTTGCAGTCGTGTAGACGCTCGTATTCCATGGACCTGGACATCTTCTTGACCATCATGATTCCAAGTCCGCCGATCGGGCGCTTCGACGCAGGGAGTGTCGTATCGGGGTCTTCGTGGGAAAGCGGATTGTATGCTACGCCGTCGTCAATAAACTCCATTTTGACGCCCGACGGCTCCAAAAGCCGCGAGAGGCCAAGCTCAAAATACGAAGCGCCGGAGTGCTTCACGATATTCGAGCAGATTTCGTCAAGAATGACATGGAGAGCCGCCGACAGCCCGTTGACTTCGGCCTTTTCTATCCACTCGTCGAGCCATGCGGACGCCTCGGCTATGCCGGACTGCGCTACCGTGAACCTGCGCTTTTCGCCCGCGCCGTTGTAGCGTATGACCAGCTGCGTGCAGTCATCGGCCTGCTCTACGTCTGCGCCATGGGCAATAACAGCGTCAAAGATTGCCGACAGAAGAGGCGACTTCGCCCCGTCAATGGCACCGACTCCTGCGGAACGCATCGTTCCTATCGCAAACAGCAGCCGATCCTCGCCGAAGAGCTCGCCCTTGCCGTTAGGCTGTTCTGTTATGCCGTCGGTATAGAGGTATATCATGTCTCCGGGCGAAAGGTGCACGGTATGCAAACGGTACTTTAGCCCCGGCATTGCGCCGAGCATCATTCCAGACCGTTCGCGAAGGAACTTGTGTTCGCCGTTGCCAGGGCGCTCGATGAGAATCGGAGGGTTGTGGCCCGCGTTCACGAACGTCACCTCGCCCGTCTCAAGGTCGATGACGCCCATCCACGCAGTCACGAACATGTTGGCGTCGTTGTCCCTGCTGAGCGCATCGTTTACGCGGGCCATTACTTCGTTGAGCGGAAGGCCCGACTGAGTCTCTCCTTTTATGGTGGCCTTGGCGCGCATCATGAAAAGCGCCGCCGGCACCCCCTTCCCGCTGACGTCCGCAACAAGAAAAGCGACTGTCGAAGGAGTCGTGAAGAAGAAGTCGTAGAAATCGCCGCCTACGTAGCGTGCGGTATGCATCGTGGCGAAGATATCCATCCTTCGCTCGTCGGCAAACGGGGGGAAGACCCGGGGAATCGAGTTCTCCTGTATGTTGGCCGCCATCGCCATGTCCTTGGCCACGCGCTCGCGCATGCGCTCCTTTGCAAAGCCCGCGAAGACTATTCCCGCAAGTATGGAGGCAAACACGAGGGCGATGCAGTTGATAAGGGCAGACGTGGCAACCAGAAGCCGACGCTCCACGACGGACGTATGCCGGGGGAAGACGATGTAGACAGGGAAGCCCTCTATAATCCGCTTCTCCCAGTAGAAGTCATCCGACGGCTCGGTCCAGACGCCTCCTTCGCCGTCTTCGTTGGGATGGGATATTATCGTGCCGCTGCCGGTCGTTATGTATATGCCGCCGTCTTCGCCGCTCACATGCCAGTCGTTCGTAATGCCGGTGACCGACGTGCGAGCGAGGTTGCGCACGCTCTTCTCCCCCGCCCCAACCTGTATGAAGCCGCCGTCCGGCAGCCAGACGCCGACATACTTGATCATTTCGCCGCGCAGCGAATTCGGCATGAGGGGCTGGGCGAACTCCGTCTCGCTGTCGAGAAGCACGACGAATTCGTGCGCCTGGCCCTTGTCCGTGCGGAAGTTGAGAGCCCCGACCTCTTCGCGCCGTGCGCTGTGGGTAAGGTTGCCTTCGGCGTCGGCCACGCAGATCTCGTCGACGCCAAGTTCGTTCGCCAAGGCGCGCAGACGGCGGCTCGACTCGTCCGGATCGTTCCACCACGACTCTTCGCGCATATCGTAGTACCGGTCGCGCGCAAGCATCGCCTGGCGGATCATCCGAACGTCCACACGCCATCGAATGTCTGCGCCGACGTCGTTGAACACCTTTTCAAAAAGCTTCCGCCGTTCACGGTCGGCGACATGGCCGTGCAGTATCCAGTTGAGCGCCATCGACGCGACAAACGCCGTCACGACGGCCGCCAGAAGCCGTAAGACGAGCAACTTCTGCTGCCTAGTCATTTCGCGTGCGCCCTTTCGGAGATTGCCGCGTTTACCGCGGCCATCAGCTCTGGCTCTCCCTTGCGTATTACCAAGGCGAAATGTTCGCGCGTCTCGCGACGCGAAGCGGCAAGCTTGCCGCCGGAAGTCTCTGCGGTATGGCGCACCACCCCGTCGTCAAAGAACACCGTGTCCACGCGACCTTCGTTCAACGCCTCTACCGCATCTTGGTAAACCTCGAAACGAATCGGGTCTATTCCGTGGATCGAAAGATAGAAGTCGTGCGTCATCGACTCGACCGCCGCCACACGGAGCGTCTCGGCGCGAATCATCGTCGGCATCGGATCACCCACGCGGTAGAGGAACGAGGCGCCGCCCGTCTCGTAGGGAATCGAAAAGTCGACGTCCTCCTTTCGCGCGTCGGTAATGGTTATCACGGACACGGCGACATCGGCCTCGCCCGACTTCACCCGACCGAGAAGTTCGTCGAACGGGCATTGCCTCACTTCGACCTTTCGCCCGAGCTTTTTCGCCGCAGTGCGCACGAAGTCTATCTCGATGCCCTTGAACTCCTTGGCTTCCTCGTCGTAGTAGGAATACGGCGGCATGTCGGCAGGAGTGATCACCACTATGGTGCCATCGTCGCGGTGAACCTTCTCTTCGCGGGGTCTGCCGTCGTCGCAACCCGGAGCAAAGGCGACGAGTGCGGCAACCATCGCGGCTGCCGTCAGGAAATGGTGAATATCTCGGAGCATCCAGTGATCTCGAACACGCTGCGGACCGCTTCGTTCGGGCCGACGATCTCCATCGACCCGCCATTGGCAGACATTGCCTTCTGAGCGGCGATCAGTATGCGGAGCCCGGCAGAAGAGATGTACTCAAGCCCGGAAAAATCGAACACAAGCTTGCTCACGCCTTCAAGATTCATCTCGTCCTCAAGCTCGGGCGATGTGTTGGTGTCAAGCCGTCCCTCGACCTTTATGGTGAGGTTTCCGTCATCGAGTTTCTTTTCTATCTTCATCTATGTGCTCCATTTAAAACCTTAAGCGCCGCACGCCGTCTCTCCTCGCCACGTCACGCCGAGTAGAGGCAGACCTTTGTCTTCTCGAACTCGTCATGCGCATCGACCCAGCTCTGCAGCAAATCGCCAAGATCGTCCCTCTCGACTGCGTTTCTCACGGTCTTCGTGCCCATCAGCTTGTCGAGGTGCTCTGGCTTGGACCCTATCAGCGCCTTGTCGCCGTAACGCCTCATTATGGCGGAGAGAATCAGCGCGCCGGCCGCGACGGGGTTGTAGCCGTATGGACGCGACACCGAGAAAAGTATTCCGTTCAAGTTGAAGCACGAATAGCGTCCGCCGCGCGGCATGTAGCGGTAGGGGCGCATCTCGACGCCGCAGGTGTCGAGCCCGACGCGGAGATCCTGCATAAGCCCGAGCGCGTCCATCCACGGCGCGCCGATGACGCGGAACGCGAGCGGACCGTCACGGTCGCAGTCGAGAGCAGGATACGCCTCGGTGAAGATCGTCATCGGATAGGCCACCGCGCAGTCCCAGCTCCTGATGTCGGGGCTCGGCGGTATGAAGTTAGGCCATGGTTCGTGCTTCCTGTGGTTCCAGTCAACCATCGGGACGACATCGAGGTCGAGGTCGAGGTCGAGTTTCTCGTTGTCGCGAATCCACAGCGCGCACTCGCCGGGGGTCATTCCGTGGCAGAACGGCACGTTGATCGGAGCAAGGAAGCTCTCAAAGCCGGCTTCGCGCATCGGACCGTCCACCACGTTGCCCATGGGAACCTCGCGGTCGAGCACGGTGACGGGAATGCCGTTCTCCGCACAGGCCTCGAGCGTGTTGCGCAGCGTTGCAAGGTATGAGTAGCACCTAACGCCGATGTCGCACAGGTCGATCACCATGCGCTTGATTGAAGAGAGCATCTCGGGAGTGGGCTTCCTGTACTCTCCGAAAAGCGAATGGATCGGCAGGTTGAAGAACGGATGGTACGAACCGTGCGTGACCTCGCCGTTCGCGGTCGTGCCGAAAAAACCGTGCTCCGCGGCGTAGAGCGCCCTTAGACGAGCGTTGAACTCCCTCTTGAGGCGCGCAGTAGTGCTGGTCGCCTGCATGGTGAGAAGACCAAACGGCTCTGAGGAACGCGAGAGCCGCTTTATGAGTTCTTCGTAGTTGACCATGCAGAACCTCCGAAAATCATTTTGTCCGCCAGCACCTGCCGCGAGAGGTTGGCAACGCTACGGCAGTATCAGGCACTGCGTGCGCACTTCATGCCTGTTCACGATCAACAGGCTCCAGAAGTAGTCGTTGTCGACCTTCGTGTGCAGCTGTGCGATGCGGTGCGAACCACCGGCGCGGTCAAGCGCGTGCCTGAGGGAGACCAGGTTGTTGTCGATCGTCGCCTCGTCCGCGAAAAGCCGCACGTTGAATTCGTCCTTGACGTCCTCGTCCCCCTCCGTCCAGGGCAGCCCGGTGCAGAGAGGAATCACGCCGAAGAGCTGGTAGGAGAAGTTCTGGGTGACGAACGACGCCACCGGCCTCTCGCCGTCATTGGTCAGCGTATCGGAATCCCACCGCGCGATTTCGCTGTAGGAACTGCATCCCGCAAGCGCAAGAGCCGCGGCCACATAGAGAAGCTTCCTCATTTCGCACCACCTTCCTGCGTCTCGGGCTGCGTCTTCTTCGGCACCAACACGCCGGACACGCCCATATGCGAAGATCCGAAAAACGCCCCGATGATCCCGCCATAGCTCACGTTGGCAAAAGTGGTGTCGGAATCGTCAAACATTATGTCGATCACGTCGCAGTTGCGGGACTCGGCGATCTTGAGCAGCGCGTCCTGCAGCTCCGCCGCGCCAACCTGGTCGCTGAAAAGGCACGTGCCGCCGTTGATGGACTGCTTCTCCTCGTTCCAGCGCAGGTCGCCTGACACAAGCGGGATCGTCCACAGGCAGTAATAGCCCGTCGTCGTTATGTACACTTGCTCCAGCGGAATGGCGTCCGCATCCTTGTACCCCATGCCCGTGAGCGAGCCTGGCGTAGTCCTGTAGACCGTGGCGCAACCTGCCGCACCGACAAGCGACGCCATAACACCGACGAAAGCAAGGGGCTTAAACAGCACCCGCCACGCATCGGCCAAGTTTCCGTACTTAGTTTTCATATTTATGTATTATACCATACTTCGGTTGAGAATTGCCATATGCAAAGGTCGAAAAGATTACATGCCATTTAAGCCCTGAATATCGCGTGCCCCATAGTCATCTCACTGGAATCAGAGGGCTTTTCAGCGCCATCCGCCGACATGTCCCCCTTTATGCGCTCGGCCCAAAGGTCGCAGAGCTGGAGGATCTTCTCGATGGTATGGATGAATTCCTCAATGTCGTTCGCCGCAGTCTCAAGGTCGAAAAAGTAACTGTATACGACTGTCTCGGTCTCGGGCTCAAGCGAAAAGTAGCCACCCGCCGTGTCCTTGCCGAAAAGCCCGCCCGCAAGAAGGTCGCGATACACCGCCTTCGGCGTGTCAGGCGGCAGCTCCATCACCTCTATGAAGCACAGGACCTTGCCCGTCGCCTCGACAAACTGGAAATTGACGTTGTATGCGTCATCGACGCGCATACTGACGAGACCATCTTCGCTCGGTTTGAAGGCCGGTATTCCCGCCTCTTCACTGACCTTCGTCAGAAATGCCTTGTAGTCTTCTATGCCATTCACGATTCGTCCCCCTGCGACGTCGGTTTTATTTCCGCTCTTTCTTCAAGGAATGCAGAAGGTTACACAGGCATGAGGCCAGAAGAACCAAGGGACGGGCTTCCCGCGGCTGCGCTTTCGGCAGCGGCCTTTGCCGCCGGACGGAAGTCGACAAGGAGCCGGCGCCAGGTCTCGGCATTGTTGACAAACGCCTCTAGTGTGGCGTCAAAGGCATCGTCGTCGACCTGGGAGAGCGGAATCCGCCGCGCGATGACATACGGACCCGGATCCGGGATCTTTGCGAAAAACGCGTCGGGCTGCGTGTTCGCCTCAAGCAGGAGATTGGCAAACAGGGCCGCACCGTCAGCAGGCGGTTCGCCGATTTCCGCGGAAAAGTTCAGCAGCTCCCCCTTGGCGACAATGGTGACGATGATTCCGTCGATGTCGAGCGCGGCGGCTCCATCAACGGACACAAGGTTCTCCACTTTGTGGCGTTTCGCAAAGTCGGCAATCAGTTGATCGAATTCCATGTCGTTTCCTCCTGTCGGCAATGAGCCGCTTTCGTTGGTTTGTATTATATCATATTTGCACTGTCGGTTGCAGATTGATTGTGCACCTGAGAATGGTAATATCTAACGGGTCAGCAAAAAAGAGAGGAAGGCCGTGGGGATCGACGAAGACGAAAAACAAACTGCACCACCCCCATGGGGGTGGCC
>CACZHC010000012.1 GCA_902780865.1 uncultured bacterium | reverse complement strand
GTCGCCTTGAGGAGCTTGACGCCCGCGCGGTCCTCCATGCCCTCGATGCGCCCGCGGCGCTGGTTGATCGAGCCGTTCGCCGCGCCCATGTACTGCTCGGGAACGACGACCTCGACGTCCATCATCGGCTCGAGGAGCTGCGGCTTCGCCTTCATGAACGCCTGCTTGAAGCACTGCATCGCGCAGGTGATGAACGCGAATTCGTTCGAGTCGACCTCGTGGTACGAGCCGAAGTAGACCGTCGCCTTGACGTCCACGACCGGGAAGCCCGCGAGCGGACCCGACTCGAGCGCCTTCTTGACGCCCTTCTCGACCGCCGGGATGTACTCCGTCGGAATCACGCCGCCCTTGACCTCGTTGACGAACTCGAAGCCCTTGCCCGGCTCCTGCGGAGCGAGCTTGAGGCAGACGTGCGCGTACTGGCCGCGGCCGCCGGACTGCTTGACGTGCTTGTACTCGTTGTCGACCGGAACCGTGATCGTCTCGCGGTACGCGACCTGCGGAGCGCCCACGTCGCACTCGACGTTGAACTCGCGCTTCAGGCGGTCGACGATGACCTCGAGGTAGAGCTCGCCCATGCCGGCGATGATCGTCTCGGAGGTCTCCTGGTCGAAGCTGACGACGAACGTCGGGTCCTCCATCGCGAGAGCGTGCAGCGCGACGCCGAGCTTCTCGTTGTCGCCGCGGCTCTTCGGCTTGACGGCGACCGAGATGACGGGCGCGGGGAAGTCGATGGACTCGAGCGTGATCGGATGCTCGGGGTCGCAGAGCGTGTCGCCCGTGCGCGTCTCGGTGAGGCCGACGCACGCGACGATGTCGCCGGCATGCGCCTCGTCGAGAGGCTCCTGCTTGGCGGCGTGCATGCGGAAGAGACGGGAGATGCGCTGCTCCTTGTTGATCGTGGAGTCGAGCATCTCGGCGCCGAGCTTCATCGTGCCCGAGTAGACGCGCACGAACGTGATCTTGCCGCCGGACTTCGGGTCGTTCATGATCTTGAACGCAAGACCGCAGAAAGGCTCGTCGTCGCTGACCTCGCGCTTCTCGTCGGGGTTGTCCTGGCTGACGGCCGCGCCCGCGTCGAGCGGAGAGGGAAGGTACTTGCACACGCCGTCGAGGAGAGGCTGGATGCCCTTGTCCTTGAACGCCGTGCCGCAGAAAGCGGGGGTGATGGCGCGGGAGAGGCAGCCCTTGCGCAGGCCCATCTCGATCTCCTCGTTCGTGAGCTCCTCGCCCGCGAAGAACTTCTCCATGAGCGCATCGTCCTGCTCGGCCGCGCTCTCGAGCATCTTCTGGCGCCACTCCTTGGCCTTCTCGACGTACTCCTCGGGGATGTCCTTCTCGAGGACCGTCTTGCCGAGGCTCTTCATGTCGAAGTAGAGCGCCTTCATCTTGATGAGGTCGATGACACCCTCGAACGACTCCGCCGCGCCGATCGGGATAACGACCGGAACCGGGTTCGCACCGAGCTGGTTCTTCATCTGCTCCATGACGCTGTAGAAGTTCGCGCCGACGCGGTCCATCTTGTTGACGAACGCGATCTTCGGCACCTTGTACTTCTCGGACTGGCGCCACACCTGCTCGGACTGCGGCTGCACGCCGCCGACCGCGCAGTAGAGAGCCACGGCGCCGTCGAGAACGCGGAGCGAACGCTCCACCTCAGCCGTGAAGTCGACGTGTCCGGGAGTGTCGATCAGCGACAGGCGGTAGTCGCCCCACTGAACGCACGTCGCGGCGGACTGGATCGTGATGCCGCGCTCCTGCTCCTGCACCATGAAGTCCATCGTCGCGGCGCCGTCATGCACCTCGCCGATCTTGTAGTTCTTGCCCGAGTAGTAGAGAATGCGCTCCGACGTGGTGGTCTTGCCACCGTCGATGTGGGCCATGATGCCGAAGTTTCTCACGTGATCGAGCGGAATGTCGCGCTTTGCCATTTTCTATTTGTCCTTTTCTTTGCAAAATGAGCGGATATTATAGCGAAAATGTGCCTCCGCTTTCAAGTGCGAATTTGGACTTTTTAACTGTGCCCCCATCGGCCCAGCCAAACAACCCCCTACTTGCTCAATATCTCTTCGCGGACGTTTTTCGGCGCGAGCTCGAACTGGTCGGTCTCCATCGAGTAGGAGGCACGGCCCTTCGTGAGCGAGCGGATTGCCGTCGCATAGCCGAACATCGACGCGAGCGGGACGCGGGCGTTCACGAGCTGTAGGTCGCCCTTCATATCCATGCTGAGCACCGTGCCGCGGCGTCCGTTGAGATCGCCAAGGACTTCGCCGACCGATTCGGGCGGCGTCGTGATTTCAAGCTTCATGATCGGCTCGAGGAACTCAGGCGCCGCGGCCTCGGCCGCTTCGCGGAAGCCCATCATCGCCGCAGAGCGGAACGCGACTTCATCGGAAATCTCGGGATCGACGAGCGTGGCGGAAAGGCACGTCACCTCGATGTCCGTCATTGGATAGCGCGCGAGAACGCCAGTCACGACACCATCCTCGAGACCCTGCTTAACGCATTCCTGGAGGCGCTTCTCGGCGACGAGGTTCACGAAATCGCGCGAAAGCTCGACCTTCGCGCCCTTGCCGCGCTCAAGCGGCTTCACCTCGATCTTGAGCGTCACCGCGTGGCGCTTGCCGCCGAGCTCGCGGTCGAAGGTAAATTCCTTTACCGCGCTCTTTGTCACCGTCTCGCAGTAGCTCACCATCGGCTTTCCGACGTTCGCCGCGCACTTGAACTCGCGCTTCAGGCGGTCGACGAGAATCTCGAGATGAAGCTCGCCCATGCCGGAGAGAATCGTCTGCCCCGTCTCCTCGTCCTCGCGGAACTGGCAGGTGGGGTCTTCGGCAGCAAGCGCCTTCATCGACTCGACGAGCTTGTCCTTGTCGGCCGAGCTCTTGGGCTCGATCGCCATGAACATCACGGGCTGGGGAGCGACGATGCGCTCGAGGTGGCACGGCTTCATTTCCGAGCAGAGCGTGTCGCCAGTCGTGACTTCCTTGAGTCCCACGATTGCGCCAATGTCGCCGGCGCGGAGCTCGTCGACCTCGGTGCGGTCGTCTGCGAAGAGGCGCACGATCTTCATTATGCGCTCGCGCTTCTTCGTGCGCGGGTTGTAGGCGTTCGCGCCCTTCTTCAGGACGCCGCCGTAGACGCGCACGAAAAAGAGCCGCCCCACGAACGGATCGGTCGCGATCTTGAAGACGAGCGAGGTGAGGAGCTCGGAGTCCTCCTGCTTGCGCGTCACCTTCTCGCCGCTCTTGAGGTCTGTCGCCTCGACTGGCGGGCGGTCCGTCGGCGCGGGGAGATAGGCGCAGATAGCGTCGAGAAGCGGCTGCACGCCCTTGTTCTTGAAGGAGCTGCCGCAGAGGACGGGAACGAACGCGCCAGAGACGGTCGCGCGGCGAATCGCGGGGACGAGCTCCTCGGGCGTCAGGTCGCCCTTCTCGAGAAACGCCTCCATGACGCCTTCGTCGACGTCGGCTACCTTCTCGACGAGTTCCGCGCGCGCGAGCTCCGCCTCGTCCTTCATCTCGGCGGGAATCTCGCCTACGGTGAACGTCTGGCCCTGGTCGGAATCATCGTCCTTCCAGATCACCGACTTCATGTTGACGAGATCGACGACGCCTTTGAAGCCGTCTTCGCGCCCGATCGGGAGCTCTATTGGGCAGGCGTTCGCCTTGAGCTTGTCCCTGAGCTCGCCGACGACGCGCTGGAAGTCTGCGCCCATGCGGTCCATCTTGTTGACGAAGGCGATTCGCGGAACGTTGTAGCGGTTCGCCTGGCGCCAGACCGTCTCGGACTGCGGCTGAACGCCGCCTACCGCGCAGAAGACGCACACCGCGCCGTCGAGGACGCGGAGCGAGCGCTCGACTTCCATCGTGAAGTCGACGTGTCCGGGGGTGTCGATGATGTTGATGTCGTGGCCGTTCCACTGGCAGGAGATCGCGGCGGACTGGATCGTTATGCCGTGTTCCTTCTCCTGGATCATGAAGTCCGTCGTCGTGTTTGCGTCGTGGACGTCTCCGGCGTGGTGAATCTTGCCGGTATAGAGGAGGATGCGCTCGGTAGTCGTCGTCTTGCCCGCGTCGATGTGGGCGACGATTCCTATGTTCCTTACATTCGATAGCTCTGAGCTCATGGGCGGATATTATACCATCCCGAACGCGGACGCGTCTACTTCACGCGGCGGCATCTTCCAGCCAAGTGACTCGTTACAGATGCTTCCTCACAGTATTGCAAGCGACTATACCACCGGATCACCGCAATGGTCGCGGCGGCCACAGTCGCGGCAGAAGTCGCCTCGCCAGACAGAATCGAACTGCTCGGCGAGTGGCCCGACGAGCGCGGGGTCGTCGGTGAGGATGCCGTTCTCAAAGTTACGCTTCTTCTCGCTCTTCGCGCCCATCCCCGCGCCAGTGAGGTTCGCCGAACCGAAGTACGCCTTCACGCCGTCAACGATGATGCACTTGAAATGGACGCGCGGACAGAGCATCCGTTCCATCGCCCTCCAAAGCGTCGGATAGCGGTCGAAGTCATCCCGCCAGTTCGGCCCCGGGTCTTTCGCATGTATCAGCCGCACCTCCACTCCGCGCTTCACCATCCCGTCCAGCACTTCCAGAAACGGCACCATCTCCCGCCCGCCAGTATCGACATACATATCCTTAATGTCGGCGGTCGCGATCCACAGCCGCTCCTTCGCCTGCGGCACAATCCCGCAGACGACGGAGGTGTAGATGTCGCGATTGGAGAGAAAGGTGGTCATGACAGAATCCGTTCATACACCGTCACGTCGCTCGACGAAAAGCAGCAGAAGATCACTTCCATCTCCTCTGCGTCCTTTGCGTTCTTTGCGGCTAAAAACTCCCGCACCTCCCGCACCGCAATCTCCGCGGCATCTTCCTTCGGATAGCCGTATATGCCCGTGGAGATGCATGGGAAGGCAATCGATTTGCAGCCGTTCTCCGCTGCGAGCGCGAGCGAGTTGCGGTAGCAGGCCGCAAGTTTTTCGGGCTCGCCATGTTGCCTCGGCACTCGCTCCGCTCGGCGTGTTCGCTTCCCCATGGGTCGCGAACCCCCGCAAGGGGCGGTTATTTCGCGATAGACCGGCCCGACAGTGTGGATGACAAACTTCGCAGGCAATTTGAAGCCCGGCGTGATGCGCGCCTCGCCCGTCGGGCACCTCACACCTGGCCGCACCTCCGGCACCCTGAGACACGCTTCGTAAAGCTCCGGTCCCGCCGCGCGATGTATCGCGCCGTCAACTCCGCCGCCACCGAGCATCACCTGATTTGCCGCGTTGACGATGGCATCCACCGCCAGCGTCGTTATATCGCCCTGGATTATCTTGATCATCGTTCGCATCTCCTGTTTGCAGCTTCACTCTTCTCGCCGCCACCATTATAGCAAAACTCCGCAACTTTCGTGCCAACGCAAAATCAAGCGGCGGACGGCGCATACCACGCCATCCGCCGTTCAATTTTTCAACAGCTGGTCAAAATCTGATTATACCGCCACATCGTGCGCCGAGGAGCAGCAGAAAATCACATCTGCCTCTGCGACCTTTGCGTTCTTTGCGGCTAAAAATTCCCTCACCGCCCGCACGGCGATCTTCGGGGCATCTTTCTCTATGCTCTGTTCCTATTTTGCGCCGAAGGGCTTGGGCTGGGTCCAGCGGTTGATGAGCGGACAGACGGCGTTCATGATGAGGATCGCGAACGAGCAGCCCTCGGGATAGGAACCGAACTGGCGAATCAACATGCAGAGAAGTCCGCAGCCGAAACCGAACACGAGCTTGCCCTTCGCGGTGATCGGGCTCGTCACGTAGTCCGTCGCCATGAAGCACGCACCGATCATGACACCACCCGTCAGGACCTGCATCATCGCAGGGGCTCCACCGGCTATCAGCGAATAGACGAACACCGTCGCGATGAACGCAAACGGGATATGCCAGGTGATGACCTTGCGCCAGAGGAGATAGATGGCGCCAATGGCGAGTGCAATCGCCGACACTTCGCCAATGCAGCCAGGCATGTTGCCGACAAGCATGTCGCAAAGCGAGGGAACGCCCTTGCACGCGGCGTTGTAGAGCCCATGGGGAGACGCAGAGGCCGTCGCCTCGGCGACGAACCAAGTCTTCATCACCGCAAGAGGCGTTGCAGTCGTCGCGGCCTCGGGAGTCTTCCACCAGAACGGCTTGAGCCACGTCGTCATCGGGCCTGTAAAGGAAATGAGCATGAACGCACGCGCGGCAAGCGCGGGGTTGAACGGATTCATGCCTAGCCCACCGAACACCTGCTTCGCGATGGCAATGGCAAAGATCGAACCGACGACCGCCATCCACAGCGGAATCCCCGCGGGTAGGTTCAGCGCGAGAAGAAGGCCCGTCAGCACTGCAGAAAGGTCTCCGATAGTGTTGTCGCGCTTCATCGCCATGCGGCAAAGCGCTTCCGTCACGATGCACGTCGAAACGCACACCGCGATCGTCCACACGGCGGGCATGCCGAAGAAGTAGATTCCCATCGCGGTCGTCGGGAGAAGCGCGATTATGACGTCGAGCATGATGCGCGAGACGCTCGCGTTGGCATGCGCGTGGGGCGAGCTGGAAAGAATGTAGTGCTCTGCTGTATCTTTGGGCTTCATGTCGACTCCTTACTTTGCCGCCGCTGCCTGGGCCTTTGCCTTCTCCGCCGCGATGCGCGCACGAATCGAGTTCTTCGCGCGGCGGCAGCTCTGGGTAATCGTGCGGTAGGCGGGGCAGCCGAAGCTGCACGCGCCGCACTCGATGCAGTCCATGACGTGCGCGTCCTCTGCGGCCTTGATGTCGTTTGCGTCCACCGCCTTCGAGATGAGCGCGGGGTTGAGCCCCATCGGACATGCCCTGAGGCAGCGCCCGCAGTTGATGCACGCGCCAGACGCATACTGGAAGACCTTCCTCCTTGAGAGGAGAAGAAGACCCGACGTCGTCTTTGTCGTCCCGATCTCGAGTGTCGAGACTGCGAAGCCCATCATCGTGCCGCCGGAGATTACCTTCGCTGGCGGTTCCTTCTCGCCGCCGCAGAAAGCGACGAGGTCGGAGTACTTAGTTCCGCTCGGTGCAAGGATGTTCTTGGGCTCGACGACTGCATCGCCGGAAACCGTAGTGACGCGCTCGAGAAGCGGCTCGCCCTTCTCGACGGCATCGGCGATCGCGGCGACCGTGCCGACGTTCTCGACGACACACCCGACGTCGATCGGGAGCGCGGGCGGCTCGGGGACAACACGCCCGACCGTCGCGTAGATCTGGTGCTTTTCGCTTCCCTGCGGGTAGAGCACGGGAAGGACGACGATCTCGACGTTGCCTTCGATGTCGGCGAACGCCTTTTCAAGCGCGGCGATCGCCTCGGGCTTGTTTGCCTCTACCGCGATTCTGACGGCCGGTCCGCCAAGGATCTTTCTCATTATCTCGACGCCGAGGCGTATGCGGTCGGCGCGCTCAAGCATCACGCGGAAGTCGGCGGTCAGATACGGTTCGCACTCCGCGCCATTGAGGACGAGATATTCGCAGCGCTTCCCAGGCGGCGGGTTGAGCTTTACGGACGTCGGGAATCCCGCGCCGCCCATGCCGCAGATCCCAGCCTCCTCGACGCGCTTCAAAAGATCTTCGCGCGAAGCAGTCTTCCAATCAAGCGGCGGAAGCGGCTCTACCGCAGCGACGCCCTCGGGCGCAGGGGCAGTGGTATCGAGAATCACCGCGTCGGCCTTGCCGCCCGCCGGGCCAAGACGCTTCTCGATGGCCTTGACCTTGCCATCGGCCGGCGCACGGACGCACACCGAAATAAAACCGTTCTTCTCGCCGATGAGCTGGCCGCGCTTCACGAAGTCGCCAACCTTGACGAGGCACTTCGCAGGTGCGCCGAGGTGCTGCGACATCGAGACTACAAGCTCGGCGGGAAGCGGCAGCTTCTCTATCGCCTTGTCGCGCGCCAGTTCCTTGTTGTAGTCGGGGTGAACCCCGCCTTTGAAATGAAAAGGTGATTTTACAGTCTTCACTAGTATTCCCTTCCAGCCGCAAAGGAGCGAACTGTAGGGGTATTATAGCAAATCCGCGGCAATTTGTGGGCAAAACAAATCGCCAATGACGCAACGAGCGGAAAACCGCAACTAAAATCGGCACACCCCGTATCTCGCTATGCGCCTCACGGGATGAGAATATTATAGCAAAAATCAGCCGCGACAAAATCAGCCGCGTGAAACAATGTCAAGAAAAGTGGCAGTCAGATCCCATCATTGTCCGAGTCACGGGGTTTTGGTTTTTCGCAGAGACGCTTTGAGCGGCGGTTTCAACGCCTCGCCGAAACACTCCTGAAGTGACCCCACCAGCTCGTCAACGGACATGTCTCCAGTCTGAATGGTGTAGTGCGTGTGATATGTTGCATAGAAGAAATGCTCATTGCAATAGACAACACGACCTACCTTCCATCCCTTGTCCCGAACCCTACGAAGTGTGTCTGCCTCGATTGTCGCGTCCCAACTTAAGCCGGGTATGGGAGTCGCATTTGACGGGACGGCCTCTACGGGCGACAAGACGTTATGCCGTCTAGCGATCTCGAAATCGCACTTGTCGTTGGGATCTCCGATGACAAACTGACCACCGAGTATCTTGACCTCAATCCGACCGTCCTGCCCCCTTGGGTCAATGAATACAGATGGTTTCGGGCAACTGCCGGATGAAAGGCTGACGGTCCACCCATCTTGCAGAGGTTTGCAAAGCTGTCCGACCTCATCCCACGACGCAAACACCATGCGGTTGGTCTCCATCTCGGGCATGCGTTGATTCCGTTCCCTTTCAGACTTGTCATGGAAATCCTTTACCTTCTCTGCATACTCGATTGCAGGCGCCATTGCCTTTGCGTACTCGTTCGACCGACAAAGAATCATGTCGTCGAAGCTGCGTTCACCCGACACACGCCCATCGCGGAACCGGACTCTTTTCTCATGCAAAAGCCGCAACGTCCGATCTTCCGGCGAATAAGACATGTCGTAGAAGAAAAGAGAACCATCACCACAGCTGAATCTGACATCAAGGCGATTTGTGTCCGTCTCCCGCCACTTTAGAGGAACGGCACCGATATAGGTCATCGCGTAGCCAACTCCGCCTTCGTCCAATCTGATGTTTACGCCATGCTTGGCCTTTGCAGAAGACCCGAGCCATGCGCCAACGTATTTCTTACTGCCAAACGTTGCGCACCCCAAGACCACCAACATGAGTGCCGACACGGCAATTCTGAGAATGGTTACAAACTTCATGTGCACGAACCCCTTAACAATTAGGAACTTAACACCGTCTTATACATTCGAGGCTCCCTTTACGGAATCATTCCCCGGCCCTTCTTGCCTTGATAGAGGTTTCGTTCGGGATCGAATTCAAGATTGGTGTCGTTGGGGCGGGGGTTGAAAACAGATTCCTCAAAATTTATCAACCCAGCAAAACCTGCTGGCCCAAGAATCTTTGAATAATTAGCCGAAATGATATTGCCTTGTTCATCACATTTCACACGTGAACGAATCACCATGTATTCATTGCCGTTTATAACTGGTGACTCACATACCCAAACGCGGAATTCGTCGCAAAACATAATGGTAATCGGAATCGAGCTGACGTATTCTCGTCGAACATCCGCACAATGTGTTGACGGGAAGCTCTCGCATCCAGTCTGCTTCTCTATGTATGCTCCACAATTTTCATCAAACTCAATACGTCCAACAACATCACCGACATTGGGAAATCCCGGCTCCCCCCTTCTAAATTGGAAAAATCCGCTTTTATCATAAATAGTCCTTTTTGTGGCATTCGTTTCATCAGGACGTTCTCTGACATAATAAAAATCCGCAATCTTGCCATTGCCATGCGGCGAAACCCAGTCAAACACCTGAAGGTCAAAGCCATACCGTCCATTGGCAATGGGTGACTTAACAACATTTTCGCGCGAATGCGCATACATCGGTTGTGGATTCTTCTTGCGGTAAAGAATTACATTGCCATGTTTCTCATGTCCATGGAGAATCACCTTGGTAAAAGCTGGAGGCACAACCACCTCGTCAAACTCCTTGAACCTTTCTTCAAAAACATTGCTTGGATAGCATCCGTCCGCCTTTACACTCCAACGAAAAGTGGCAGCAGTGCAATTGAACGAGACTACTGCCTCACCATTTGCGTCAGTCTGGGAATTATAAGATTTACCTTTATTTCGTTGGCTATTACTTCCCCAGAACACCGTCTTGGGAGGAGCACCAACAGTGACAACAGCATTTGTAACCGGGCGTCCATCGTCGTCAATTACCTTGACATAGAGCCTTTCGCTGGCACAACCACAGTTTGCCATCAAAAGACATGCCATTGCAATAAGATTCTTATTCATTAGCAGACTCCTTGATGTGTTTCATTATCTCCTTGAAAAGCTGGTTGACTCTTTTATAAGACCTCTGCACGAAAGTGCTGTGCTGCCAATCTCGGTGCTTGTCCTCGGAATCATCGCCATTAGGCGGCAAATCACCTATGCCTGACGTAAAAAGTGTTGCCATGTCGTGATTGTAGTATAGACCATCTGGCGGACTTTGTGGGGTCATAGAAGTTCGTCCAGGCAATGGATTCGCGCCAACCGCGTACGACTCCGAAGGAATGGCGTAGGCAAGCATTTCCGCTCGGTATAGATAGTTTGAAGCAACGATCAATCCGTTGGAAGAAGTGTACATGGGCGAATAGGAGGAGGCCACAATGAACGACACGACATGTACCACGGCAGGAATCCAGCAGCTAGTACAGTATGTTGTTACAATGCGGTTCATGTAGCCCCCCCCTGATTATTTCGGCTCAAGGTTGGTGTCGTTCGGAGTCGGATTGAAAATCGAGAGGAACCTAAGGGCGGCCCCCCTCTCGTCGCCGGAAAATCTTATCTCCCCCAACTGGAAATAGTGAGCGGACTTTAGCGTTCCGTCTTCATTCAATTTGCACCTGCTCCTGACCACAAGGACTTTTGACTGATCAAACAAATGCCGATCCCAGCTTGTAACTCTTCCACGCCTATCGCGGCTTCCAACTCGCTCCGAGAAAGAAAACTCACTTTTGTACACACCATTCGTGTCCGCACTGTAGACACCGAAATACTCGCTCCCTGGCGTCTTGTTCGCATAGTACCCGCCGGAGAATTTGGCGGGGAAGCGAAGTTTCAATGCCATGCCATCGTAACCCGAATCCCACACCCCGTTCCAATCAAAGAACACTTCCATATCGGATTCCTTGCCGCTTCCAAATGGCGTGACAAAATCGTACCGTTCGCAATCGAACCCGATCCACTTGTTCAATTCATGTGTGTCTTTCCATCCTGAAGAAGTCACTCTTCTCGCGGCTGGATTTTTAATTGGCAAAAGCACAATGTCCTCTTTGGCCCCCCAGGGCTGCCATTTGCCGCCGGACACCTCATGCTCGCTCCCCATCGCAATGAAACTCATATGCCGCTTGCTTCGATAGTGATGGTCGCCAGTCACTTCAACTTCAAGGATGCCGCCTGTCTTTGCCTCGGCTACAAAAACGCCGTTCGTGTCCGTGTTCCCGATAATCCTCCGCCCCTTAGAACGGTCGATCATGTCAAAGAAGACATTGACCCTTGCATTGTGAATCGGCATGCCCATGTCGTCAACAACATGAAACTCAACCCTTGCGTCAGCACCGTTGTGACAAGCGTTCTCGAATTCACGCGATACTGCACTCGCTTGCTGCGAAAGGCAGGCCGCAAGTACCACGCTCGCCATAAAACGGCATTTAGAAACAGAAGTTTTCATTGAAGTGCTCCTTCCTCTTTGAGTCTCTCATAAAATTTGAATACGTGACGACTATGGGGTCGGACCCCATAGTCGTCCTTGAACATCATAACTCCATTCAAAGTTTCCCGGCGAGTTCAAGGATGCGGCCGCGGGTGGCGTCCGTCTTCTGCTCGTCGTTTTTGGCCGTGACGATGCCCGTATCCTCGACGCCCCAATAGTTGAGGATGCCGCGATACTCCCCGATTGCGCCGTCGTACACGTTGGGCGAATAGGAGGACGCGAGGAGCGCCATCTTCTTCAGCTTGCCCGGCTTGTTCATGCAGTAGATTCGCTGGATCGGTGCCTGAAGCTGTGCGGACATGGTGAAGTAGTAGATCGGCGACGCGAGGACGAGAACCTCCGCCTCGGCCAGGAGCGGGTAGAGTTCCTGCATGTCGTCCTTCTGGATGCACGCCCCGTTCCCCTTGCCGCGACAATACCCGCAGGCCATGCACCCGGCGATCTTCTTGTGCGACACGTCGACAAGCGCCACCTTGTGCCCGGCCGCCTCCGCCGCCTTGCGGTACTCCTCCGCCATCCACGCCGTGTTTCCGTTCGCCCTCGGCGAACCTTGCAGAATCAGGATATTCATGCCTGTAATGTTATTCATGGGACGCTCCTTATTGTGGCACCATACCAACCTACCAATTCCAACCTATGAACGGAGAACCATTATTGCCAACCTCGTTTATGATTCCTATTTGTAATCCGCGCGATTCCTTGTCCATATTGTTATAAAACCCAAATTGGAAAACCGTGGACTTATCGGCAAAATTCAGAAAACCTAATTGAAGATGCCCTCCTTTCGATGACATATTCATAAGCCCAAGTTGTACGCCGTATCCACCAGAATTTGTTGGCCTACTGTAATTCCAATTAAGAGAAATCCGATAGGAATTCCAAAGGCCTGCTTGAAGTCGAAACGAAGCATCGTCATAGATGTTAAACAAGCCCACTTGAACGCCCGCTCCACGCCCTGCGTCATTGGCCAATGCCAACTGAATGCCGTATGCATCTGCGGCGACAGCCTCCACAAGCCCAAATTGAACGCCCATCATCTTCTCTTCATAGTGGCTGCGCCAAAACGAAAAGCTCAGTCCATATACAGAGGGACGTTCTGTTTGCGGAATTCCCATGTCGAGGAGCACCACCCCTTTCTCCAACCTTGGGAAATTTACGTCTCCCGTAAAGCATATCCCAGGACACGGCCATATTTGCGCACCGCAAGTGACTTTCGCAGCAAATGCCGCCATGACAACAAGCGGAAAAATCCAACAATGCTTCTCGTTGCGCTCCCTTTGATTCATTTCAAGCCACTTTCATTTACGGTTAGCACTATAATATCACAGGCTGGTCGCCATTACGGTGCGAGTGATGGACGTTTAAGATTGGGGTCATAACTGTGTTCAGGGTCGGATTCGAGATTAGGGTCGTTTACACGGGGGTTGAAAACCGCGCAAGGTGTATACAAAACCCATCCCCGATAAGCATGTCCCGCACGGAATGGGCCAAGAACTTTTGAATAATTTGCCTTGATGATATTCCCATGTTCGTCGCAGACAACCCGCGTTCGCAGCACACCATACTCGTCTTCACCAACTATGTCTTTGTATGTCACAGCTTTGCTGCCGTCATCCGCATGGTCAAATATGAAAGGAATTTGTGCCTTGAACAACGCATTTGTGTTTGCCTCATAAGTCGCCGGAAACGTCTTGCTGCCCGTCTGTTTTGCCATGTACATCCCGCACCTGTCGGCGAACTCCAAATAGCCGACAATCCCGTCTGGCACCACCTCTCCGATTCGCCGGACGAGATAAAAGTCGGCAATCTCACCTTTCCCCAAAGGAGGAAGCCAGTCAAACTTCACAATGTCAAAGCCGTATTTGCCGTTCGCTGTAGGGAATAAACGCTGATCCTCCATATAGCCAACTCCATGTGCAATCATCGGCTGCGGGTTTAGCTTTTTCCAGAGCTTGGCCTTTCCTTTCTTCTCATGCTCAAGCATGACTACATTGTAATATGCTGGCGGAATCTGCACTACATCGATTTTGAATTTCTCTTTATAGGTGTCGCTAGGATAATAGCCATCGGCCTTTACCGACCAATGGACATCCGAATTGTCACAGTCAAACTTTACAATCGCATTTCCAGCCACATCCGTTTTATCTGAATAATAGCGTGGGGTTCCTCTCCCAAAAACCACATGCCCCGATGTAAAACTTACTTGCACTACAGCATTTGAGACAGGCTCATCATAATTATCAACAACGTTGACATGCAATCGTTCACTAGCACAGCCAGCGCTAGCAAACAAACTGAGCGACACTGCTATGATAGGTCTATTCATTGGATTCCTCCTTAATGGTCTGTGTTATGGCCTTGAACAACTGATGCACACGCTTGTATGAGCGCTGGACAAAAGTGCTGTGTTGCCAGTCCCTATGTTTATCTTCAAATTCACTTCCATTTTGCGGCAAGTCATCTTGGCCAAATGTGTATTCGGCGGCCATATTATGGTTACGCGAAGGTACGACTGCACCTGTAATCGCATTTGTATAGGCATTGAGTCCAGGCAAAGGATTCGCGCCAACCGCGTACGACTCCGAAGGAATGGCGTAGGCAAGCATTTTCGCTCGGTAGAGATAATTGGAAGCGACAATCAATCCGTTGGATGAAGTGTACATCTCCGGATTTGCAAAATCAAGGAAGAACGGATGTTGCCGGAGGGTCTCACCAGTCAAGTTGGCCGCGTCCTGCGGCGACATCCTCTGTCTATGCTCGACGTACTCGTTACCAACCCATGAACCGGTAACCGTGTCATGATATGGATTGAATTCCCAGCCGCCTTCGTATTCGTGAAGCATCATGGCCCACGACCCCTTGCGATACTCTTGGTTGTACCAAGAATAGGGCCTGCCATACGGCATCTGCGTTCCGTCTCCATTGCAGACGACATCCTCCTGTGTGGAATAGAAGTTGACAATGTTCGTTACATTTGAAAAGCGCCCCTTCCATGTGAGCAGCCGACGTCCGTCTCCCTCCGGGAATAGCTCAAACCAATGCGTCGCTCGAACCATGTCCACGTAGTTCGTCCAAGCCACCGGCGTCATGTTATCATGTGACTCCTGCGAGATTCCAAATGTCGGGTCGTAAGCCTCCATAGCAACCGCCGCATTGAGCATGAAGTACCTTTCATAAGGCATTTCGTAATCTTGAATTGCAGCGGATACCAGCATATTGCCAAGTGAGTGGGCAATGAACCACTTGGGGCTTTGCACATCGTCCATAGCCGTCTTCAATGCTGAAGCCGTCGCAAATGCGTTCTGTACATTGCCGTAGTAGTTGGGCGATACCCAGCCATATCCGACTTGATAGTACTGACCCTCGTTGCCTCGCCATTGAACGGCTACAAAGCCCCTATCAAGGCCGGACCACCACAGCTTCTTGAATACGTTTTTCGCCCAGTCAGGAGTCTCCGCATCTTCGGCCATGTTGTAGCCGTGGACAAACACGACATTGCCCGGCCCATGTGCATCGGCCGGCCAGTCCGGAGTCGACAGCCGTGTCGGAACGCCATCCGATCCACCTGCCGCCCCCCTGAGATTCAGCCAGCCGATCATCCCGGAGACGTTGCCGACGTGGAGCCGCATCGCCTGCGAGTAAAGGCAGGAGCCGTCCGACTTCGAGTATATCCTCAGATACAGACTGTCATTTCGCTGTTCGTCAGGGAACTCCACAAAAAGCGTACTTCTCCCGGTATGAGACAACGCGACAAACGAAGGCGGCAGATTGGTTCCCGTGCCGAGCGTGGCTATAGGCGCTTCGTAGAGAGCATTGCCGTGAATGTCAAAGTCTTCTCCAAATGCGGCATCGCCAATCTGCGACCATTGTATGTCCGCAAGAGCAAGCTTGGCATTTCTCAAACCACTTGAATACGCTACAATGCGATAATCGACATCAAGGGCGCTCCAGCGAGATGCAAACGCAGAAACATCAACACCAATAGTAAGGAAGTTTACGAGATCATTCCGGCCATCTACCACGCCATTTCCGGAGTTGAGCGCAGAGGAGGATCTGAATGCGTCATCGCCCTTGAATTTGTCGTCGTTCTTCCAGAAATAAGCGAGTCTCCCGTCAATCCAAGCCAACGCATCAGATGAATCTATCCGGCCGTCCCTGTCATAGTCCACAAGCAACGGCGGGTTGACCGAGGTAATGCGGCGACGGACAGCCGAGCGTATCGCAGAGCCATTTTGGTCAAAGACATACGAAAACACAAGATCGCAACGGCCCGTCGAAGACGACAGGATGTAAAAAGGCAAATACCGCCCGTACCCACGATCTTCTGCCAATTTACGCCATTGGCGAACGGTGAAGTGCCGTCCGTCCGCACGTGCGCTATCCACCAGCAAAAACGGCGGATGATATACATTCTCGCAAAGATCGTCGTCCCACGTCCAGCATCCGCCAATCCATATCTCGAAAGGTGCAGTCGCGTCATCTATGGCAACTTTGAACACTCCATTGGAGAGCAATACATCTGATTGGAATTCAAGTTCTGTCGCATTGTCAAGATTAGTGGTTACGGTAATCGGGAAGCCGAAAGACGCGTTGAGCGACGCATACTCCGACAGCGCCGGGCCGTACAAGTTCTCTATGTCCACGCCAAGAACCGTGTATGCCTTTGTAAACGATGGCGCTCCGTTCGTGACGAAGAGGACTCCGTCTCCGTATGGTTCGCGGCTCGGGTATTCTCCGCGCACGGACACCATGACGTCCTCGTAGGAAATGTCGAAGTGGTTGTCCGCAACATCGTAAACCGAAAGCCGGGGCGATGTCCACGCGGCGGCGACGTAGTTGCTCTGCCAGTGGTCTAGGCAGTCGCAACAGCGGACCGGAGCCCCCGTCGGGACCGTGAGGGAGACCATGTCCTCACGGTCTATCGGGCCGTAAAGCTGGAGAACCCCCTGCGCGAGCGGGAGCCCGGCGATACGCGCGTACTCCGCCGCAGCCTCGTACTCGCTCGTCGTGTCTTCCACTTCAGGCATCCCGCTTTGCATTGGCCATTCACTCGAATCATAATCCTCGTCCTCCACCCCTGGAGGCGCGTCCTCGTCCGCAAGGTTGGGGCAGAAGCGGAGCGTCTGCGCAAACGCCACTGGCTCTTCGTTGAGACGACTGGGGTGATCTACGGTGTAGGAAATGGGCCGGGTTTGGTTCCTCGCAAAATGGCCATGGATTTCGGCAGAGTCCGGCGGCAGGTTCTCTATCTCGACATCGGCATTGCCGTTGGTCCAAGTAGCGGTGAGGCCAGGGAACTCCTCTCCATGCACGAGCGAGACAGTCTTGCCATTTGAAACAAAGTCGTGGATGCAGGGAGTGGTCGCGTCTGTGTGCGGGAACGCGAGCCAGCCATGAGGCAAGTACCATGTCGGCATCCTGCCTATGAGCAAGTCGTCAGAACGAAGGGCAACGTCAAGCCCATCGGGCTTGTCCCACCATAGCGACTTTCGGACTCCCTTCCCAACGGCAAGAAGCAATGTGTTCGTCTGCGCTCCACTCCGCATTGGAGGCGGCGCAACAAGCGGCACGACAGCATCTCCCACGACAAGCCGCCCCGTACCCTCGCCAGAGACCATGATCTTCAACACCGCCGTCTCGACCGTCGAGGTCGGGTAGGCGAAGACGCCATTGGTCGTGCCAGAGTAAAAGATGTGTTCGAGAACGGTATTCGTCGAGCCCTCTGGGCAGTAGAACGGGTCGAGGTCGCCGAGCTTCGCGGCAAATCCGTCGCAGTAGGCGGCGCTGATGGAGTTAGGGTCGAGCGGGTCGGAATTGTAGACAAGCAGTTCCGCGTCGTCTGCAAGGCCGTCGTAGTCCGTGTCGGCGTTGTGGGGGTCTGTGTCGTAGAAGAACAGCTCGTCTATGGTGAGAAGCCCATCACCGTCGGGGTCCTGGTCGTATGCATCGTCCTCCGAAAGCGGGTAGAACGCCATCGAGGTGACGTTCGTCGGCAGGGAGTTGGTGGCCCACTCGTTGCCGCAGAACGAAGCGCCCGCGAGGACATTTGCCGCCTCCCCGCCGCCAAGCCGTGAAAGGTCGTAGCGGAAGATGAACCTGCCGTCCGTGAAGAACTCTACCTGGAACGAGACGGGCTTCCCGGTGTCGCGGTCAAGAAGCGCGTTCTGCCAGGTGACGACAAGCGTGTTGTCCTGGGTCACTGCATACCACACCTGGCTTGGCAAATGCGCCTGTCGCGTAGCGATCAGGTTGGCCGAGCGCGAAGCGCGAGCCGCGAAGCGGTCGCAAGAGCCCGCGTCTGCCTCGTCGAGCAATCCCCAGCTAGCCTCGGGCACGACGCCGAGAGTCGCCATGAACGGGGCGAACCAGTTGTCCGTGGCTATCGTCCCGGCAGCATCGCGGACAAGCGGAGCAACCTTGCCGAAGGAATAGACGCGCAACCGTTCCACTTCGTTTGTGCCGACCGTGAACATCCAGTTTGTCAGCGCGACATAAACCCAGTCCGTCGCCGCGCCGAACGAGCGCCAGTCGGAGACGATGGTCGCATTGGGCGGTGGCGTGAAGTCGAACTCCTCGTCAGTGCCGATGCGGGTCATCACGAATCCGCGCTCGAAGTCCGCCGCCTCCAGCGTCCGGGTCGTGTTCGTCGAGGTGATTGGCTCGAAGCCGACAAGATTGAAAGTCGCCCCGCCGCCCACGGGCTGGTTGACAGGATGCAGCTCCGGGTTCAGGTGTGCCTGACCCTGCAAACCCTGAAGCCCTCCGCCTGGCAGAGACATCGGGTCGAGGTTGCCCGGTCCCGGCACCATCTGCGGCACGTTGTTGGTGCCGCCACCGCCATCGCCTCCGCCGCCGTTGCCGCCGCCGTCGCCCGGTTTGATGCTCGCATAGGCCCACATGGCGCAGACGAACACGATTACCGCCAGCCGCTTCCCGAAAGGCAAGCGCCTGAACCTAGCCGCAAAGTCCCACAGGGGATGAAAGTCCTTCTCGTATGCAACGGCGACCGCCAGCGCCACGAGCGAGGCGAAAAGGAGAAACAGCAAGGAACCTGTCCACATCTTCGTCAGCATGGCGTCACCTCAGCCTTATGGAGAACGACTGGTACTCGATGTCGCAGCGAACCCACTCCGACGGGATCCCCGCGCCGCGCCGCACGACGCGCACCATGTCCCACTCGCGCCTGAAGAGCCAAGCAGGAGGCGGTGTGGCCGCCAAGGAAGCGAACGCCGCCTCTCCGCCGCACGTTGCCGCAAAACGCCTTGGAACGGCGGACGAGCTGTTTTGCAGGCTGACCTCGAGAACGCTGCACAAGGCGTTTGTGGCGGCCTCCGTCTCGATCCTGTCCCATCCAGAGACGTTCTCGACAAAGTAGCGCCCTCCCCGCCAGCCGTAGACCGTCTCAATCTCCTCGACTTCGAGAACTCCGTTCGTGTTTGCATCGACCCCGAAGGCGACCTCGAGGTCGTTTGTGGGCGTACTGGCTATCTGGATTCGGAGGTCGACCCCCCATGTGTCAGTGCGCCCTGCATGCAACGCGAAATTCGTCGAAACCTCGGTGTCAAGATAGGGCGACACAGGCTGAGTCGGCACGAGGATTGTCCGGGCAAGCGCGGCGAAAGGCATCACCACAGTGAGAAAACAGGCAATCCGCGTTCCCGCCGTCCAAAGGCGCACCATGCCAGCACACATGGCGCCATCCATTACGGTGTCTCCTTTAACAACATTTCGGCTCCTTAAGAATTTTATTTATTATACCAAATCGCAACCCCGCCAGAAAGCGCCACGGGGATTCCAAGTCTCCACGTATCACTCTATGTCGTTGAGTTTACGACCATTATACCAAACGAATCTTAAATCTAATCTTAAATCGTAAAAAATTTTTGAGGCTGGAAAACGAGCTGATGTTCGTGCTATGACAGCTCGGACGCCACACAAGATGTGTGCTGGGATTTACCGCCAGAGTGTGATGGGAGCGGCGGCCCATTTCCCGTACCCCCTTCTGTGCCCCCTTTTGGTGTTGTAAAATGAAGTCAAACAGTGGCACATCGAACAGAAATGGTCGGACCGACGAGATTTGAACTCGTGACCTTTTGCACCCCAAGCAAACGCGCTACCAGGCTGCGCTACGGTCCGACGGCGTGCCAGATTAGATTGGTAGCGGGGGCTGGATTTGAACCAACGACCTTCAGGTTATGAGCCTGACGAGCTACCAGGCTGCTCCACCCCGCAATCTGGCTTCTCCGACTGGCGGGGCTGGCGGGAGTCGAACCCACAACCCTCAGATTCGTAGTCTGATGCTCTATCCAGTTGAGCTACAGCCCCAAAATCGGAAAACGGGTAATAGTATACTATTTTCCCCTCTGGAATGCAAGGGGGTCGCCATGAAAATCTAAAACGCCAAAATAGCCGCTGTTGACAGCTTTAAGATCAATTCAGTAGAATACCCGACCTTGAGCCGGCATACTCGCCGAAAACCAGTAAAATGAAAAGACAATCGCCAGATATCGGCATAATCTACGAGGACAAGGACATTGTCGTCGTCGACAAGCCCGCTGGCACAATCGTCCACCCGGCGCCTGGTCACGAAGAAGGCGCGCTTACGGCCTCGCTCGTGCGGCTCTACCCCCAGATGGCGCACGTCGGCTCGGCGGAAAGGCCTGGTGTCGTCCATCGGCTCGACATCGAGACGAGCGGCGTCATGGTGTTCGCAAAGACCCAAGCCGCCTATCTCAATCTCCGCCACCAGTTCGAATCGCACGAGACGGTGAAAAAGACCTATCTCGCCGTCGTCCACGGAAGCCCAAAGCCAAAGAGCGGAACGATAGACGAGCCCGTCGGGCGCGAGCGCCTAAGCGCCGTCACGCACTGGAAGACCCTCGGGAAGCACGACGGCATCTCTCTCGTCGAGTTCAAGATCGATACCGGGCGCATGCACCAGATACGAATCCACGCGGCATCCCTCGGCTGTCCCATAGTGGGCGACAAGACCTACGGCAACGCCGAAAAGGACCGACACATGAAGCGCCGGCCCGCGCGGCAGCTGCTGCACGCCGTGGAGCTGTCGTTCCTCCACCCCGTGACACACAAGCGCGTCACATTTGCCGCGCCGCCGCCCGAAGACATCGTCTACGCCTGACGGCAAAAACCGTCAGGGATGCTCCTCCTTTCACTATTCCAGAGCGAGAACACTTCTAAACGCGTCGACTTCGGTCTTGACCGCCTTCAGGAGGTCTGACTTGTCGAAATCGTATTCGAAATGGACGATGTAGAGCGGACGCAGTTCGTGGGCCGCGACAAGGTCGCGCACCGTCTTCCACGGAACGACGCCATCTCCTGCCGCGACCATCGCCTTCTTCATCATCTTTTCGTTCTTCGCGTCAAGGCAGTAGTGGAAATCCTTGAGGTCGACGGACGATATCCACGGCGCAACAAGGTCGAATCCGTGCGTCCACGAGAGGTTCGTCTCGAAGAAAGCGTGCATCGGATCATACTCAAGCCCGACATGTCGGGGATCAAGGTCTCGGATGCATTCGTAAACGTCCCAGACGAGCCCGCCGAACACGCTCGGGCCCCACGACGAATGGTTCTGGTACGTCGCCTTCACGCCCGTCCGCTCCGCAAGCCGCGCAAGACCGGCGAAGCCGCGGCGGATGCGCTCTAGAGATCGTGCGAACGACTCGTTCTTTGCGTCGTAGAAGAAGTACGCCGGACGGAACATCCCGATGCCGCAGTCCGCTGCGACCCTGAGCGCCGTCTCGGCGCCGTCAGAAAGGCCGGGTCGACCGGAGGCGTCGGACGTTATGTCTGTGCAGATCGACCTGTTTTTGAGGCCGAAGCTCTCGGCTATTCGGCACAGGCGCGGCAGATCCGCCGCGACGTTCGCGGGGTCGACGTGTCCGCCCTTGCGCACGGTCCACTGGATTCCGTCGAACCCCGCCTTCTTCATGAGCTCGCACAGCTCCTCGGGGCTCTTCGTCACAGGCGGCTGGAACATCTTTGAGAACACGTGGTACTCGATGTCCGCAGTCTGTGCGTCACCGATGCGTCCGCCGGTCGTGCACCCGACGAGCGCCGCGGCGGAAGCGGATGTCAGGAATTCGCGTCTGTCCATGTCTTCATTTCCTCGGCTTTCGCCAATTGAACTTTTCGTAGAGCTCGGGACGGCTCTCGTCGCAGTAGAGTTCGTATGGATCGCCCATGCCCGGCCCGACGGACAGCCAGAACGTGCGTTTGCGGTCCTTAAGGTCTATGTCCGCGACGGCGAAGCCGCAGTCCTCGAAAGTCCTGGCAATCCATTTCCCGTCGCGGTCGATCATGCCGCTCGGCAGTTTCCCCTGCCGTGTCGCGACGAGGATCGGAATCCCCGCGTCGATCGCGCGCGAGGGGAAGACCGTGTCTATGTGATCCTGAGCGCAGCCTGCGAGCGGAAAGAGCAGGAGCTCCGCACCGCCGCGCCTGACGAGTTTGATCGACTCTGAGAACCAGTTGTCCCAGCACACGAGCGCGCCGACGCGTCCGAAGTCGAGATCGAAAACGGGGAACGAATCGCCAGGCACGAGCCCCATCTTGTACTCTCCGCTCGTTAGATGGGTCTTGCGGTAGAGTCCGGCGAGCCGCCCTTCGCGGTCGCATACGAACAGCGTGTTGTGGCACAGCCCGTCTGCGTCGCGCTCCCTCACGTTCATCGCGATGTTGCAGCGGTGCATCTTCGCGTATTTCTCCGCGAGGCGCCAGCTCGGTCCGCCCGGCACCGGCTCCGCGACAGAGGCGGGATCGTCCGCGCCCTGCGTAGAGAGGCATTCGGCAAAAAGGACGATGTCGGGCTTCTCCACGTTGGCGAAGATGTTCGTGAGACAGGCTTCCATCTGCGCGAGCTGCACGGCCATCGTCTTCTCACCCGTCATCTCCTCGCCCGCCCTGCGCCGCGCGGCGATGATCCTGTTTCCTGTCGCCTCGTGAGGATTGCCGACGACGCAGCGGACAACGCGCGGATTCGAGCCGAGGCTCGCGACGCCGCAGCTCACGTCGCGCACCGTCACCGTCATCGGGTGCCACTTGGCGATGAACTCGATCTCCACCGAATCGCATTCACCTGGGACGGGGAAGGTCTCGGAAAACGTTCTGACCGTCTTTCCGCCCTCGGTCCTGTCCGTGTAGGCGACGAAATCGCGCTGGTAGAACTCTCTCCTGTCGATTCCGTTGCCGGAGCGCGACCTGTCCACGCCGTCGCCCGGGAAATTCCACCTCACGAGCATCATCACGTCGTTGTATGCCGAGTCGCCGGCGTCGTCGAGGGTGATTTCCGCCGTCGCGCCGACATGAACCTCGCCAAGCGGCACTATTCCGCGTTTCGTCTCCCACCAGCCGCACGAGCCGCGCGAAGGGATGCGCAGCTCGTGGACATCCGGCGAGATTTCGCGCCCCACGGCCGGATCGCCGGCGAGCGGCGCGGAGCGGAATATCCACGCGGCGGAGAACACGGCAAATACACACAAGACCATTGCGACCTCCTTCTACAAGAACTCCATATAGCCCGAATCCTTCTTCGCATCCGGCTGCTCAGCCGAGGCTGTAGCCGTCTCTGTACCTGTAGTGAAGCAGCGCGTTCGCCTCGTCGCAGTTCGTGAAGCGCTCCGCATCAGCATCCCATTCGAGACGGCGGCCGAGCTTGTAGGCGATGTTGGCGAGATGCGCGAAACAAGTCGAGCGATGCCCTTCCTCGAGCGGGCAGAGGACGGCGGGGTTGCGGTCGATGCAGCGGTCAACGAAGTCGCCTATCACGTTCTTCGTCGCGCTCTCCGCAGAACCGTCGTCGAGAAGCGCCTCCTTGAAGACGTACTTCTGCGGCGCGAAGGTGTTTACGGGATTGTTGAACTCCTTGCTCTTCGAAGGAAGTATCTCCCAGCCCTGCTGGTCTGCGAAGATCGTGGCGTCTCCAGAGGCGAGCTCAAGTTCGCCCTGCTTGATCGGATTGGAGCGCCCGCCCTCGAAGACGTTGAACTCCATCGCCTTGCCGCTCGCAAACTCGAAGATGCAGAACATCGTGTCGGGAATCGTCGCGTCCGAGCGATCGCCCGTGTAGTACTTGCCGCCGACGGCCGTGATCGCGGAAGGCGCCCTTTCGTCCATCATCCAGCGCATCGCGTCAAGATAGTGGACGCCCCAATTCCCGACCTGGCTCGAGAAGTCGACTTGCCAGCGGAAGTAGTACGGCGCGATCGTGTACTTGTAGGGTCGGTAGGCGCGAGGCCCAAGCCACGCGTCCCAGTCCATGCCCTTCGGCGGCTCGCACGGCGGGCACTTGCCGATTCCGTTCGGGCAGATGTTCGAGACGCGCGCGGCGCGGCCCGTGCGGAATAAGCCATACTTCCCCGTCGCAATCGCCTTCTTGAGTTCGCGATACGCGTCGTTGCCGCGACGGTTCAGGCCAACGGCGACGATCTGCCGCGAGTTCTTCTGGGCATTCACCATCGCGCGCCCCTCGGCGACAGTCGCCGTGAGGGGCTTCTCGCAGTAGACGTCCTTCCCGGCCTTGATCGCGTCGATTGTCTGAATCGCATGCCAGTGGTCGGGCGTCGCAATGCAGACGGCGTCGACGTTCGGATCCGCGAGAAGCGCCTTGTAGTCCTTGTAGAGCTTGCACGTTCCCGCCTTGATGCGCTCGGCAAGCTCGACTTCCTGCTTCTTCAGGGAGCCGTCCTTGTTGCGGAAATTCGGAAGCCGCCCCTTAAGCCCCCATTCGAGGAACTTCGGGTCGAACGCGGAATCGTCGCGCTTCAGGTACGGCTCGTAGATGTCTGCAAGCGCCGTCACCTCGACAAGCGGGTTCTTCATGAAAATGTGGAGAAGCTGCGTTCCGCGGTTCCCGACGCCGATGAATCCCATACGCACGCGTCCCCTGGAGCCCTGCGCCCTCAGGATATTCGGCACGGCCATAGCACCCGCCATCATCGCACTTGCCTTTATGAACTCTCTTCTTTCCATTTTCAGTTTCCTTTCTTTAAACTTTAATGATCTCAACGCAGAGACGCAAAGTCGCAGAGTGCGCAGAGTTTTTCAAGGACGACAACTTCTCTGCGTCTCCGCGCCTCTGCGTTAAAAAACCTTAAACCTTCTCATACATCTTTTCGTAGCGCGACATCGGCTCGAGGATCCCGCCCGACTTCGCGTAGTAGTCCGCGTCGCACTCGAAGACGCCCTTCTCGGTGCGCGTCCAATGCGCGTCAGGATAGGCGAGATCCTTGCGCATCGTCTCCCAGTTGCGGAAGTTCATGTGCCCGTTCGTCTCGACGAGCCCGAGATCGCCAATCCCCGGGAACGCGGGGAGTCGCGAGGCAACCGCCTTGTTCCACTCGACCATCGCGGGACATACCGTCAGATCCGCGCAGAAGCAGGGGATGTCCTTTTCATACGCGGCTTCGGCAATCTTCATCGACATCGACATCGTCTTCGCAATCGGCTTCAGGGCCATCGCGCGATAGCCCATCTTGATGCGTTCCAGCGCGTCCTTCACCGTATGCGCCGACTCGTCCGCCGCGAGGCGGAGCGGAATGTCGTTCACGTCGATGTCGGCGTATTCGTCAAACGGCTCCTCGACGATTGCAACCTGGTCGTACGCGCCGATCTTCTTCAAGTGGTCGATGAACTTGAGGAACGTCTCCTTCTTCTCGTAGCGGCCGTTCGCGTCGAAGTAGTAAGGGAGCTTCCCCGACTTCGTGTAGGGAGTGCGGCAGTCCTTCAGGACGGCGTGTATCTCGGAGACGCGGGCCATGTCCTTTGCAAGCATCTCTTCCTGAGTCCCTGGCTGGCCGATCTTGATCTTCATGAAGAAGTAGCCCGAGTCGACCGCCTCCTTGATCTCCGCGACCGGAACCTTGTAGGAGAAGAGCGGAATCGACGCGCACTTCGCGTGATGCGCGGCAAGAGCTGGGCGGTAGGCGCCCGGAATCATCTCGTCGAACGACTTTAGCCCGTTTTCTCGGGCGAAGAGAACCCACACGGCGTTGTCTACCGCGACGAGCGCGTTCAAGGCGTAAGTCGCGCGAAGGTCGGGATTCGCCGAAACCTTCTTGCCGTACTCCCACACTTGCGGCCAGAGCCAGTCGTTGAGCTCGACAGGAGAGGTAAAGGTCTTGCCGACGAGCAGCTTAAGCGCATACTGCGTCATCGAGAACATGATCGCGTTGCCGCCCGCCTCGGAATTGGACGCAAACACCTTCGCATCGGACCAGAGGCAATTCTGCGTGCCAAGTCCTATGCCGTGCTTCCCTGAAGTCGACTTTACGAAAGCGGAGACGATCCACTCCTCGGTCAAGTACCCGCCCTTGAAGCCGAACGGCCTCACCATCGGCTCGCGCTCGAAGCCGCAGCTCGTCTTCGAGATCGTGATCGCCTTCATCGGCGCTCTCAGGACAGAGTCGGCCAATGCGCCCTTCGGCGCAACCATCGCGCCCGCCATCATCGCACTTGCCTTTATGAACTCTCTTCTTTCCATTTTCAGTTTCCTTTCATGAGCTTAACGCAGAGACGCAAAGTCGCAGAGTACGCAAAGTTTTTAGGAACCGCAATCTCTCACCACCTGTAGTAGCGATACGGGTCATCCTCCGGGATGGGGGCGTCCGCATAGCGCACCACATCCGTTGCGAAGTCCATCTCCATATTGGCGAGAATCCTGCAGAGCACATACTGCGCACGGCGCTTCGTCGTCCTAAGATACGGCTTCGCCTCGTCGTCTATGGCCCACGGCGGAACCTGCCAGAACACAATCTTCCCCTTCCCGTGCCTGACTATACGGAACGCTTCGTTGCCGTCCTTCACCGGTTTAGTGAACGCATCGAATTCCATCTCGCCATGCCACGACCAGTCGGCGTTCGAAAGTCCGTTCAGCACCCCCGGCAGTTCCTCTATGCGCGAAGCGAGGCATCCGTTCGTATGTGCCATCTCGAGTGGCACAGGGCTCCACTCAGCGACTTCCTTCGCCGTGAAGCCGAGACAGAGGACACTCGCTCCATTCGCAACGCGGTCAAGGAAGTTCTTCGGCTTTTCAGCGCCAGACGCGGCGACATAGACACTGTATAGACCGCTCTCTCTGTCGCCATCGTGCTGCCTCAGGGCGTTCGCGAGATCGCGCGTCGCTATCCACGCCGTGCGGCCAAACGCACGGGGATTCTTCGACCAGATCCTGACGCCATCGCCAAGCCGCGAGACAAGGCGACGCACGACATCGTCCGCCACGGGATCGACCGCCGTCCGAGCGGTGACATCGAGCTGGCAGAACGTGATGCGCCCGTCGCCTATCGTCCAGTCAAGAAGCGGCGCATACTGGAGATCGAAACCGCCGTCCACGAGTGCGCGCCAGTCGCCTACCGTCGGCTTCTCCGGGATGACCGTCGCTACGCAGCCACGGTTGCCGCACCGCCACACGCGCGTGTTGAGGTAGCCCGCCCATGTGTCCGTCAGGTAGTTGAGCTCGTTCCTCGGGATGTCTGCGAAGTAAGGCGGTACTATAGTCGATTCGCCGTTCCAGTCGCGCAGCATGGCGGTGTCGAGAGAAAGGCCGAGGCGGTCGTCGCGAAAGCGCGGGAAAGTCGTCCTGAGTCCGTAGGCTTGAACTCGAAAACCCACCGCCTCAAGCGTCGTCTTGTCCTGCTCGAAGACGAGGACGCGGGCACGTGACTTCCGCGCAGCTGGAACAAGGACGCCGTACATTAGCTCGCGCGAGAGACACTCCCTGCCAACGACAAACGGCGTCTCTGGTTCGAGATTCGCGTCCGACGCCTTCATCTTAAATTCGTCAAGGGAGAGGCGGACATACTTCACCCCGAGCCGGTCAAGCTCCTTAGCCGTCATCCCTTTCGGATCGTAGAGGAACGGCGTCTTTGACTTCTCGTCAACCGCAGCGGCAGCGTAGGCCTCTACGCCAAACTCATCCTTCTGCACAACGCCGTCGGCAAAGCGGAACTCCGCGCGAAGCACATAGCGCCCTGCGCGATCTGGAAGAGCGAGCGAAACCGGCACATCGCGCCGCATCCCTGGCGGCACAGCCACCTTGCCACGCAGCGCCTCGCCGATACGCCCTCTCCCGCCGACGAGTTCGCACGACCATTCGACATCTTGCGCAACGCGGCGATCGTTCATGACTACGAGCGTCTTCTCCACCTTATCGCCAGGGCGGAAATGATGCGCCTTGTCCGTGAACACGCCCTTCCCGCCGATAAACGCGCAGTCCTCGCGATTCCACCTGACAAGCGTCTCGCCAACCGCGCTCAAGGCGTAGCGCGAGGCGTCGCCAGTTCCAGTGTCCCAGCCCTCGTCGCGGATCGTGTCGGGAACGATGCCTGGGCGTTTAAGCCCTTCCCAGCGGCGGGGATTGACGCGCGTCGGCGTTCCTCCGCCACGATGGAAGTTGCCCTGGTCCCACGGCAGCATCGCGGTGATGCCCCAGGCGCGGTGGCTACGCCAGTTGTCGGCCATGTAAATGGACTGGACGCCGGTGTAGCGGTCTTCCATTTCCCTGAGCGGCCCATTGAGCTCAGTCCACATGAAAGGCCGTTGGCGCGTCCAAAGCGATTCCTCCTTCTTGAGCGCCTTGACCGTCAAGGGGTCGCTTCCGAAATAGGCCGCGTCGCCAAGAAACGCCGCCGCGTATTCGCTCGCCCACAAGCTCATGTAGCCGGGATTGCGCCAGATGAAGAGCGGTCCGCGGTAGCTCGACCAGGAGCAGATGTGCGGCATGCCCCACTCGACGAAGAATAGCGGCTTCACCCCTTCTCCGCTCCAGTGCGAAAGCCAGTCGCTGCGCTCCTGCACTGGAGCCCAGTCGAGGTAGATGTTGACCGTGTGGAAGTCGTCGAGATTGCCAGACTCGTGGTGGTAGATCGGGCGCGTCGGATCTATCGACTTCGCAATCGCCCACGCCTCGTGCGCACGGCGACGGGTGCGGATCGTAGCCTCCACGCGTCCGTTGCCGGACTCTGGCTCGAAGTCGTATTTCCCGTCGATCCTCTGCGGATCCATGTCGCCCGAATAGCCCGCGAAATTGTGGTTCATCGCGTAGGTGACGACGCTCGGGTGGTTCCTGGCGCGGCGGATGCACCACTTGGCGAGGGTGCGATACCGCGCCGCGACCGCAGGGTCTTCGAGCTTCATTCCAAAGTCGCGCACATGCGGCAGGGAGAACGAGAAGAGCATTCCCGTCTCGTCGCAGGCATCGAGGAAGTCGTCCATATAGGAAACCTCGCCTGGCGAGAAGTTGTAGTTGCCAGCAATGACGTAGTTGAAACCCTCTTCCTTAAGACGGCGGCATAACTCGAGCGACGACTCGCGGCAAGCAACGCCAGCAGAAGCATTGATGGACCGGTTGTAGAGCGCACGGAGATGGATCGGCGTGCCGTTCAGCAAGAGATCGCGCCCATTGATGCGGACGTCTCGGAACCCGAACGCAAACGGCAGCGCGGCATCGAGCGTCCGCCCTTTCGCGTCCTTCAACTCCATCGCGCAAACATAGCGGTTCTGCGGGGTGTTGACGTCCCACTTCTTCGCGCCGGCAAAGTCCGCGGCAAATGCGACGCGCCCCTCCGCATCGGGCCTCGTGCCAGTGCTTAAGGCCCGGAATACGGGCTTAAGCGACCCGACTTTCGCCACATCCGCCGTGTCGTACACATGCACTTCAAGTTCGACTTCGCCCGAGACGCCCTCGCAGTCGGCGACGAACGTCGCCTTGCCGCCCTTGACGTCGCACTCCACCGTCGCGTCGGCGACACGCGCACCTTTCGGCAACACGTCGAGATAGACGTCGCCTGTCACGCCGCGGTACTTAACTTCGCTCTTCCGCTCGGTTGCCCGGTCCGGCGCGTTGAAATCGAGCGTCAAGGGATTGAGCGGATACGCCGTCACGTCGAGGACTATCGACTGCCTTTCGCCGGGTTTCGCGAACTCCGTGATGTCCGCCTCGCCACCAGGAAACGACACCTCCGCCGCGCGCTTCCCGTCGACATAGACGACTGCATGGGTCTGAAGCATCGTGAACGTCAGGACTATGCGCTTCCCCGCCGCCTCCTTCGGCATCGTGAAATCGCGGCGATACCACGCGCGGTCGCCGATTCCCGGCTTGACGCCATTGTCTTCGAGCCACGGAGAGAGATAGACCATCTGCCCGTCGCGCTGCCATTCGTCGCCGCGGTCCCATACGGACGGTATCTTGCCCCAACCCCAGTTGTCCTCCGGACCCGGCACTAAGCCCTCCTTGTCGTCAACAAGCGGCGGCCGCCAGCCCCAAAGCCCGTTGAGAGACCAGCGCGAACGAGTCGCCGTCTTCTGGCACCATGCGTCGTCAAGCCCCCACGGATCGCCCTTCACGCCATCTGGCAACGGCGCGTTGCATGGCCCTTTCACATGGCGACGCTTCACCGAGACCGTGAGCGGCGCGAACTCGGCCGTTCCGGACTTCCCGTAGTTGCCTATCGCGATGTTGAGACTTGCAGCGCCCGCCGGCACTGCGTAGTCGCGCTCGCAGTCGATCCAGTCGTGCGTCCCCTCGAAGCCGAAGACGTTCGGCCAGCCGCCGACCTGCTTTCCGTCCGCGTCGTGGAAGCTCATCGGGACACGTGCGTTCATCCAGTTGTCCTTCCCGACAACGACGTCCGTCGGCTTGACGCGCGTCTTGACTGTCAAGACGGCCCAGTCTGGCGCGAGCTTCACCTTCCAGCCTTTGCTTTGCCCGGCTTCAAAAGAGCGAGGCTTGCCAGAATCCAATACAACTTCTCCGCTTGCGGCGAACGCCACAGCGCACATTGCCAAGAAAATGCACCGGCTTTTCATTCCCCAGCTTCCTCCTTGCCTTGCCCACGCGCGCACCGCCAGCCGTGGCGGTCCGCGAAGTCCATGTAGACGTTCCAGTCGTACGGGGTGAGGTCGTGCTCACCGCGTCGAAGATGGTAGGAAATGTCGCCGTCCTGCTGCGGAGTCTCTGGCGCGGGGAAGCCGTCAGACACAAGCCCCTTCCGCCCGAAGACGCGCCACGCTTCAGACGCAAGCCGCGCAGTCAGGTATTCGCCGCAGGGCCCGGCCCAGGGGTCTTCTGTCGCAGAGCCGATGCAGACAAGCCGTGGCGCAATCATCGCGACAAGCATGTGCTGGTCGAACGGCGTCTCCTTGTCGCGATTCGCCCACATCCTGTACCTGTTGCAGTACCAGAACGCGCGCGAACGGATCGAATGGGAGATCATCTCCGAATTAGGCAAGTCGGCGTGATGCAGCTTCGCGCCGCCGCAACCCGAGTCATTGGAGCACGCCATCGCGAAACGCTCGTCCCACGCCGCCGCCACGAGCGCGGTCTTTCCGCCGCGCGAATGGCCGATCACCGCGACATGCTTCGCGTCCAAAGACGGCTCTGTCTCAATCCAGTCGAGAACGAGGCTCGCCGCCCAGCCCCATGCGGAAAGCGCCCCCCACCTGTCATAGGGGCGGTACTTCGCCGTCACGTCCTCGAACGCCGCGAAGACGCCAAGCGTGTTGCCGTGCTCGCGGTCGGGCGTCACTTCGTCGAACGCGAACGCTATCGCCGCATAGCCGCGCGCGACAATCTCCTCGGCAGGCCAGAAGCCGCTCTTCACGCGGCGCGTCGGGTCGATGACCTCGTCCGGCGGGCGGTTGCAGACGAAGACGAACGACGGGGCCGGCTTCTCCTGCCGCGGGATGAACGCCGTGAACGTGAACGAGTTCGTGCCGAACGCGCCGCCGTATTCGACGCGCACGCGCTTGCGGATTGCCGCGCCGCCCATCATCACGGCGTCCGGCTCAAGCGCGGAAAAAGCGAGGTGCGGCGGACGTTCGACGGGGCGGCGGCCGTAGACCTCGCTTTCGAGAAGCTTCTTTACGGCGGGCCTGCGCACGTCGCGCCATTCCTCGACGGTCCGCGCCTCGCCTTCGGCGAACAGCGGCGGCACGTCCTTCGGCTCCGCCATCTCGACGGCGACCGCCGCAAACGCCGCGCATGCCGCGCACGCAGCAGACAAAGAGACGACAACCGAAAGCCTGCTCATCCTGTATTCTCCCTGTACTTAGCGCACTATGATGAAGAACGCAAGATTCCGAACCTTCACCGTTCCTGCCGTCAAGAAATCCGACCCCACTCTCTGCGTGTCCCAGTTGGCCTGGATCCAGTCCTCGCTGGAAATGCCGCGGCGAACACGCGCCTCGTCGCAGCAAATGTTGGCACTCCCGCTGTTATCCGCACCGCCGACAATGCCCATCGCGCCATAGAAAGCCGCATCTGGAGGCGCAGTGAAATCGATTGCGTGGACGACTGACGAATGGGTGGCCAGCTGCCGCAATCCGCCACCGTAAGCCTCGCCGCCCTCGTACAGCACTGCGGCGCGGTCGGACCCTACGGGTGGCCAGACGGCCGAAAGCCAATGCCAGCAATTCGTCGCTTCATCTGCCCAATGCGGCGATTTGGTCGAAAAAACCTGCACAAGGTTCGTTGCAGCACCATCGCTTGAAACCACCTTTGTCGGCACAAGAAAGGCATGCTTCTCGTAAACCTGAATCCCGTTGTGGGGGTTCCAATTCACATCAGCGCCATATTTAGTTTGAGCAGCAGAAGCGAATATATAGCTGTTCGCCGTGGAGCCAAGACCATGCGAGTTGTACCACACCTCCGTGCTGTACCCCGTCAGGGAAAAGGTCCAATCAGAAGTATTTGCGGCGGAAAGTCTCGGCCATGCCGCCTGACGGAATGGCGTTCCGTTCGCGCTTTCCTTCTTTTCTCTGATGCCCGGCGGAAACGAATCGACTGTAGAGCCGACACCTTGTATGGACTCATGACTGGCTGACGCGACAAGCCGTGCGTCTCTTCCGGTCGCGTCAGGAATATACTTTTTATCGCTGCTGGTATTCGTGAAGTGCCATACGCCCACATAGCCTGCGGAAATCCATACGTTTGTCGGAAACACCTCTGGAAGTGCGGAATTCGAACGTACCGACCAGTAGGCAGTGAATTTGACGTTTCTTCCGTCGACCCTCGGAAGTGACACCCATACGACCGACTCGCCAGAAGTGTCCCAGCATTCAACCTCGTAGTCGAGGGAAGTTCCGGAGTCGTCGGCAAAGCGTAGCGATCCATAAACGTCGGACACCGTCGCACCGACATCGGCGTACGCAAATCCTGGTATCTCCTCGGACAGCCGCACGAGAACCGGCAGATGCTCCAGTTCGCTCGAACCATCATAGCCAGACGTCGTGAAGGCAAGCTCCTTCCCAAACCTCGCTACGTCGAGGGATGCCGCGGTGGTTATTCCTGCAATAAACGAAACCGCAACCACTACCATGCCATAGCGCAAGCCGTTCGACATGTTGTGTAGAAACATGAACTTCATAAGTATTCTTTCTATGCCATCAGCACTATTGTCAATTTATGCCTATATTATACAAGTCTTTACCAATCATAATAGGAATAAAGATATATCATTATCGGCAACGAATATGATATACTATCCAATATGAAAAATGCCCAAAAACCGATTTCAGTTCTTGTCGCGCTCAACAAATCGATTATCTCGCGCACTCGCAAGCTGAGCGGAATATTCCGCGCGGCGTCGGAACACGGCGGCATAGAGCTCAAGCTGATGGACGAGGGCCGCAACCTCACGCCGAAATACGCCGACCGGGAGATCGCAGAGGGTGTAAAGGCGTTCATAATCGGCGCCTTTAACGTGGAGAAGACAGTCACGCATCTGGGACGGATTGGCTTTCCGATGGTAACAATATTCAAGATAGACAAACCGTACCGTAACTCATGCGAAATCCTTACCGACAACAAGTCCGTCGCATGCGAGGCGTTGCGGGCGCTCGCCAAGACGCGTCACTTCGCTTCTTTCGCCTACTACCCGGCAACCGATGATCCGATATGGTCGCAGGAACGCGACAGGGAGTTTCGCAAGGCAGTCAAGAAATCCGGACACTGTCCATGTGTCACACTTTCCGAGGCCGAATGCGAAAAGCAGCTTCTCGCCCTACCGAAGCCCATTGGCGTGTTCGCCGCAAACGACACATACGCCGCAAAGGTGCTGAACATCAGCGCAAAAAACGGGCTTGCCGTTCCGCAAGACGTGTCGATTATCAGCGTAGACAACGAGGAATTCCTTTGCGAAAGCGTGTCGCCGACGCTTACATCCATCGAGCCGGATTTTGAGCGCGAAGGTTACGAGGCGATGCAGGCAGTCATAAGAATGCTTTCGGGACAGCCCGTTTCGCCGTCGATTCGCTGCGGCTTCCGGCGGCTCGTCGCACGAAACACCACTTTCTCCGAAAATCCTGGCGTCAACGTCATTGACAGGGCGCTTGAGTACATCGAGAAGAACGCCACGTCCGGGATCACCGTCGCGGACGTCTGTGCGCACATGCGGATATCACGCCGTCTGCTGAACCTCAGGTTCCGCGAACACGGGGCGACCCCACCCGGGCAGGCGATAGTGAAACGGCGGCTCGAAGCGCTGAGAAAGCTCCTGTCGTCTTCTTCCCTGCCAATCTCTACAATCTGCAAGCGCTGCGGATTCGGCAGCGAGAACCATCCGAAGAAACTCTTCCGCCAGCGCTACGGCATGACGATGCGGGAATTCAGAAGCCGCCACTCGTTTCCGCCTTCTTCCAGCCGCGGCACATCCGGCGCGGGCTAAAGCGCACGGAGAAACGACGCTGAGGCCTCGACGCACTCGAGCATATTTGTCGCGCCAAAGTGCTCGATGGTAAACCACCCGCCGTAGCCGGCGTCGCGCGCAGCGGAGACTATCCGCGCGACGGGCACAACGCCAGACCCCACTGCGCACGAACCGCGGCTGTCGCCGAACGGGCGATCCTTAAGATGGAAGTGCCGCGTTCGCGGCAGAAGCTCAAGCCCGCTCTCGGCACGCTCCCCCGGGCCGTTGAAGTTGCCGGTGTCGTAGACGAAACCGACAGAAGGCGCGGCTTCAAGAAACGCTTTTGTGCGCCGGATCCCGCAGGTCGGCGATCGTTCGTCGTCGAAGTCCTCGACAAGCGTCTCCACCCCACGCGCTGCGGCCATGGCGGCGAACCGCCTCGTCCGGCGAACGATCACGTCGAAAAGAGCGGCGTCCTCGGCGGCCGATGGATAGAACCCAGGCACGAGCATCACCTGATGGCAACCGTTAGATACGGCAAGCGACACAAGCGCCTCGCACTTCGCCTCATCGTAGCCCTTCTCGAACTCCGGCCATCCGACGACGCACGCAACCGCAAGTCCCGCGTTCCTCGCCGCGGCGATCCTGTCGGCGGCAAGTCCATCCATCACCGTAATTCCACTTATGCCTGCCGTGCGCACTTTAGCCGCCGCCTCCGCGAAAGACACGCCTTTCTGCCGTGCTATGTCCTCTACATGACTTGAAAAGATGGCCAATTGCAGCGGCGCACGGACATGCGCGTGATCAACCGCGTTCGGCGCGGTTGGTTCAATGACAGCAGCGGCTGTCCTGCACGCAACGAGCATCAACACGACAGCGGACAACTTGTTCATCGCAATCTTCCCTTTCTTACCGCAGACGAATGAAAAGCCCCGGTTCCATTCCCCTGTCCCAATCATTGTCGCAGTGGATTATCACCGCCTTGCCGGATGGCGCCGCGGCACCTGCGCGGTAAACGCCGAGCAGCTTCTTGCCGGGATATGCGTCGCGTTCTTTTGCAGTCGGCGTAGATATCCATTCGGCCCGACCGACGCCCCACCAGCCCGCCTGATATTTCGAAGCGTAGATTGCAACCGGTTTCGCGCCCGCCGAGACCGTAGACACATCCGCAAGAAGGTTCGAGACCGCCTCCTCCGACACTGCCTGCCCCGTAAAGTGTATCACGTCCGGCACGCGACCCCGAGAGGTTCGTGTACCAGTGCTGTAGGTAACACCGTCGATAACTTCCACCCCATTGCTCGTGTTGTATGACTTGTCGGAGAATATCCGCGTCCCGACCGTCATGTCGGGCGATGCATGGAGCGTCAACTTTCGAAGCGACGAATCGCCGGCGAACGCATAGGTGCAGAGGTTGGTGACCGTTGTCTCCTCGGTCGCGCCACCGAGAGATATCCCCTCCACATTCGGCATCAATAAAAACGGCGATCCGCCGTCATAATCGGTTGTTTCAGCGAGCCAGTCGATATCCCGCAGGTTCGGGAGAGAGAGTGTGCCCTTGGCCGGAATGCGTATACGCAACGAGCCGTCGGTCCCCCACTCTTTCACGAAGAAACCGTGCTGGATCCTGGATACGGACGGTAGGTCCCACCAGTCAAACCGGGTGTCCACCAACGGCTGAGCGGAGAAAACCCGGGCGAGAACACTGTTGACGTCCCCCGACCGGAACAACTCTGTCACGTTCGGCGCCTGGATGATGAGCTTTGTAAGATCGGCCTGACTGCTAAACATGTAGTTACAGATCAAAGCCGAACCTGCCGGCTCGTCCAGGACAATCATCGTGTAAGGAGCTCCAAAAAGCGGCGGTTTGTCCTCGCCAGTGTCACCTCGGTGGAACAACTGGGTTCCATGCGTGGCTGTCGTCGTCACGGTTCCAGGAGAAAGATAGCGGAAAGGGACTTCATTCGTGCGGGAGACCGGGAAGGACTGCGATCCGCGGCTTCCCCCGAACTTGTCGATCGTCCAGGGCGTCGCGTCACCCGCAAGCCGGATCGGCCCGCCGAGATCAATCGTCCCGATGCCGGTGTCGCTCTCGGGGGAAAGGCCGGCTTCCGCTGCCTTGCCGACCGTCAGCGTATGCGCGCCCTCGTTCAGGACCGAGACATAGACCGTGAAGTTGCCGTCGCTCATCGTGGTCTTGTCGGCGGAGAGCGTCCACGGGTGAACAAATCGCGCGTAGACCCAGCTGTCGCGCTCAATGACGAAAGAGACCGTTGCGTTCGTCCAACCCTCCCGCGGGACATCGCCGTACCATTTCCGGAAGGTTCCAGTCTCGTTGGGAACGGCCGTAAGCGTGATAGTCGTACCGACGTAGTATGCGCCATCCGCGGCTGGCGGGATGTCGCTAGATACAGTCACAGAATCGTCGAAATGCTCGTTCTTGTCAATCGTAAGCAGGCATGTTTCAGAACCATATTCATGCTCGTTCGCCATTGCCGCGTATTCTGCGGCGAGATAGGCAGCGGACGGTGTTCCCCGAAGGAGGCGAACTTCGTCCGCATGCCCACCCCAGGCTCGGTTGCCCTCGTTGTCGCGATAGGCCGCGGAGGTATTTCCGATGACAAGCGGCTCGTCGTTGTCCTGTATGGTCACGTTGTGGTTTGTGACGCAGACACCGTTGAGCCATGTAGCAGAGCGTCCCTCGGCATCGAACGACAAGGCCAGGTGCTGCCATGCGCCGTTCTCGATCGAGCGAGGAAGCTGCGACTCGTTGTCGGCGTCCGTTTGTCCATTGACGACAAGATTCACAGCCGTGGGCTTGTTTTCGTTTACACGGAGGGAGAATCCGGCCCTCGAACCATTATTGAGGGCGTTATTCGCCTTCGGATGCTTCCGCTTGCAAAAGAGTGTGTCGAAGCGAAAGGCACGCGTCTTGTCATCGCCCGCGCCGATGGCGGGGTTGTCGACCGTCGCGTGGTTGAACCAGCTGGACACCGTGAAGTTATTCACCAGATTGAGGTTGCCGCCGTCGGGAATGAACATACCCCCCTTTTCTTTCGCTTCGGGCACGTTGTTCAGGGAGTGCATCGCGTTCGTGAAAATCAGGACGGACTGGCCAAACTTGCCCGACTCGCCAACCTTTGAGAATGACGACACCTCGCCGTCGAACAGCGCGTCACCCGTGGAGTTTGGATACTTGCCGGCGGCATTCACGGCGTTCATGTGCCAGACGCCGATGTAGTTCGACCAAACCTGCGCCGCATTGGTCATGTCCTCGTTCGTGCGACCGTATACAACGGTCAGCTTCCTGCCTTTTACGAAGAACGGGACCTTAACCCAAAGGAGGGACTCTCCATCTGGATTCCAAGTGTCGATCTCGTAGGGGAGGATAGCGCCGTTCTCTTCTGAAATCTCGAAGTGAGTACCGTCCCCTGCTACCGCGTAGTCGAAACCCCGGACAAGTCCCGGCGAAAGCCGAAGAGCTACTGGCACATTCTCAGCGGCCGCGGCACCAGCATTCAGCGTCACAGTAAAGCGATGCGCCGCGCCATGCGAAGCAAAGCCGGCAAACGCAAAAAGTACCCCTACGCAGAAAATGCGCATGGCATGTCCATATATGCCATTCTTCATGGTGACATTATACCAAAAAAATCAGAAAAATCCTATTTGAGATGCAAAATCTCAGTCTCGCTGCGGCTCGAAAAATACGGCGCGTGGGGAACCGTCGAGAGGTCGAAGCGCGGCAAAAGCGCCGCGAGCGAAATCTCCTCGCCATCTTCCGCCCAGCCACAGCTCGCCGCAAGCCGCCCTATGACTTGCTCGGGGCGAACGCCCGCCGCACGATACGCGGCAATACGCGTATCGCCATGCCGCTTTGCAAGGCGCTTGCCGTCCGGCCCTACGACAAGCGGCACATGGCAGTAGGAAATCTCGCGCTCGGCGCCAAGCGCGCGAGAGACGAGAATCTGCGCGGGAGTCGCGGCAAGGAGGTCGTCGCCTCGCACGACTTCGGTCACCCCCATCGCTATGTCGTCAACCGCGCAGGCAAGAGTGTAGCCCGCGCCAAACTCGTCGCGCGCAAGCGGGAAGTCGCCAAGCGTCGCGGAGACATCCTGCTCGAAATGCCCCGCAAAGACATCGTAGAACGCGACGCGGGAGCCTTCGGCGACGCGGAACCGCCAGCAGGGAGAACGGGGTGGTTGGAGTTTTGAGTTGGAGTTGGAGAGTGGATTGAGATAGTCGTATGCCTCGCCCCAAGAAGCGAAGCGATTGCGGCAGGTGCCGGGATAGAAAAGCTGCTCGCCCTCGTGCGGCGCAGACTGCGCGGCCTCGACATCGCGGCGCGAGCAAACGCACGGATACGCAAGGCCGCGAGAAACGAGCGAGGAAATCGCGTCGCGGTAAAGGTCCTTCCTCTCGGACTGCACGTACTCCTCGTCCCAGTCGAAGCCGAGCCAGCGGAGATCACGAACCGCGTCCGCCGCCGCGCCTGGCTTGTCCTTCGGATGGTCGAGATCCTCCATGCGGAAGACCATCTTGCCGCCGAGCGAGCGCGTGCGCAGCCACGCAATCAAGAAAGTCCTCGCATTTCCGAGGTGCAGCGCCCCAGTCGGGCTCGGCGCAAGACGGCCGACGTACTTCATTGCTTTTTCCAGTACTTGGCCCATTCGTTGACGAAGAGCTTCATGTTGTCCTCGGTCTTGAACGCTGCCGCAGTCGCCTTCCTCATGTCCTTCGTCTTGATGAGCGCGTCCACATAGTCGCGCTTCACGTCCTTGAACGGCTCAAAACGGACCTCGGGAGCGCCCTTCTCGAGAAAGACTGCAATCGTAAGCGCGAGACGGTACTTCAGCCGCCGTTCCTGATCCGTGCCTGCATAGAATTCGTCGTAGCCCATCGCCATAAGCGCGGGCAACTGCTCGGCAAGCGTCATGTCGAGATCCGCGGGATCGACGAAGTCAGGCCCTTTCGGCCCATTCTCGAAATACTGGGCATACCCTTCGTTGAACCACGGCGACGCCGATATCATCGATGTCGCGTAGGAGAGATACTGGTGGAACGCCTCGTGGCGGATCGTCTCGAGAAGCTTCTCCGACCCGTCCGGCGGGAGATACGCGACAAGCTCGCGCCTCTTCGGGCTCCAGTACGCGGCGCTCCATTCCATGTCGTCGTGCTCGTTGGCCTCGAGCGCGTCGAGATATTCCTTGCGCGACGCGAAGATGCGCGCGACGCAGAGGACGTTCGAGCCGTCAATTGGCGAAGGCACTGCCGCGGCGTATGCGGCGCGCATGCGCTTCAGGTCGTTCGTGACCGCGACGGTGAAGGAATGGGCGCTCCCAATGTCGTCGAGCACGGTGAACTCGTCGCCGTCGGTGACGCGCCACGTGTCGTAAAGCGCGACCGAGTGCCGCGCATCGGCGCGAAGGAGCTCGCGCTCGCCCGGCATTTCGCCCTTCTTCCTGGCGCGGCCCTTGCCCTCGGATGCGCGGCGCTCGTCGAGGTCGGGGCGTTCCTTGGCAAGAAACTCGTCCTCAAACGTCTTCATCATCTCGCCAAAGTCATCGCCGTCGGCCAGGGTCCACGCGGCGAACGACCAGCGCTCCGACTTCTCTGGCAGGTACGCGCACACGATCGCAGACTCGTTTGTTCCCTGGTAGTAGCGCACTTCCTTGTAGCCGCGCGGCGTCTGGTGCGGACGGGTGAACTCCTCCGTCGGGGCAACGGGGGAAAGCATGTCGACTGCGTAAAAGAGCGAGCCTGAGTCCTTCTTCCCTATTGGCGACAACGCCGCGACATAGCCGGCGCGAGTCACAGGGGCGTCCTTCTCAAGCGGAGGAACGGCATTGGCGAGCGTCGCCAAGAGGAACTCGCGCCCGTAGTCGTCGCGCCACGAGCCGTCGACAGTGCGCGATATCCAGAGGTCTGTCTTGTCGAAACGGTCCTCAAGGCGGTAGACGCCCTTCTCCTTCACAAGATACGCCTGCGCCCGCGGCATCTCCAGCGGAGACGGGTTCGTGAAGAAGAGACTCGCGGCGAGGAGTATCATGTCAAAGTCGTTTTCAGCGGCTCCTTGCGAACGCGTCTATCGCGAAGTCGATGTCTTCCGCCGTATGCGCGGCAGACATCTGCGTGCGGATCCTCGCCTTCCCCATCGGCACGACGGGATAGAAGAACGCGGTCGCATAGACGCCGTTCTTGTAGAGGTTCTCGCTCATCTTGACGGCGACAACCGCGTCTCCGAGCATGACGGGGACGATCGGGTGGTGGCCTGGAACAAGATCGAAACCGAGCTTCGCCATACCCTCGCGGAAGCGCTTCGCGTTGGCGTTGAGCTGCGCCCTGAGCTCGGGTCTCGTCTTCACGAGCTCGATCGCCTTTATAGACGCGGCCGCGACAGGCGGCGGAACTGCGTTCGAGAAGAGGTACGGCCTCGCCTTCTGGCGAAGGATGTCGACTATTTCCTGACGCGCAGCGACATAGCCGCCAGACGCGCCGCCGAGCGCCTTGCCGAACGTGCCGGTGATGATGTCGACGCGCCCAGTCACGCCGCAGTCCTCGACCGAGCCCGCGCCCGTCTCGCCGAGGACGCCGACGGCGTGCGAGTCATCGACCATGACAAGCGCCTCATACTTGTCCGCGAGATCGCATATCTCCTTCAAAGGCGCGATGATTCCGTCCATCGAGAAGACGCCGTCGGTGACGATGAGCTTGAAGCGAACGCCTGCCTCGCCAGCGGCCTGAAGCTGCTTTTCGAGGTCTGCCATGTCGCCGTTCGCGTAGCGGAAGCGCTTCGCCTTGCAGAGCCGGACGCCGTCGATGATCGACGCGTGGTTGAGGGCATCCGAGATTATCGCGTCATCGGGCCCGAGAAGCGCCTCGAAGACGCCTCCGTTCGCGTCAAAGCACGAGCCGAAGAGGATGCAGTCGTCGGTCTTCGTGAAGTCCGCGACGGCGCGCTCGAGCTGCTTGTGGAGAGAGTCCGTTCCGCAGATGAAGCGGACGGAGCCCATGCCGTAGCCGTACTTCGCGGTCGCCTCGCGCGACGCCTCGATTATCTCGGGATGGTTCGCGAGCCCAAGGTAGTTGTTCGCGCACATGTTGAGAAGTTTCGTGCCGTTCTCGAGGACGACGTTCGCGCCCTGCGGGGTCGCGATGATCTTCTCGTTCTTGTAGAGGCTCTTCGCCTTGAGGTCGGAAATAGTCTCCTGAAGATATGTCTGGAACTTGCCGTACATTTTCGTTTCCCTTTCTTATTCCCAGTCGAGGATAACCTTGCCGGACTTCCCAGAGATCATCGCCTCGAAGCCCTTTTCGTAGTCGGTGTACTTGAAACGGTGCGTGATGACGGGAGATATGTCGAGCCCGCCCTGGATCATCGCGCCCATCTTGTACCAGGTCTCGAACATCTCGCGCCCGTAGATGCCCTTTATCTTGAGTCCCTTCCAGACGATGTGGTTCCAGTTGACCTTCGTATCGGGTCCGTGGATGCCGAGGAGCGCGATTCTGCCGCCGGTGTTCATCGTCTCGATCATCTGGTGGAGACATGGCGCGGCGCCGCTCATCTCGAGGCCGACGTCAAAGCCCTCGACCATGCCGAGTTCTTTCATCACGTCCTCGAGCTTCTCTTTTTTCGCGTTGACGGTGCGCGTCGCGCCGAGGCGCTTCGCGAGATTGAGCCGATAGTCGTTCACGTCCACGACGACGACGTTCCGCGCGCCGACGTACTTAGAGATCCCGGCCGCCATGATGCCGATCGGGCCCGCGCCGGTGATCAGGACATCTTCGCCTACCATGTTGAAGCTGAGCGCCGTATGAGTCGCATTTCCGAACGGATCGAAGATGGAGTAGAGCTCGTCGTCGATCGACGGATCGCAGTGCCACACGTTCGACTCGGGGATGCAAAGATATTCCGCGAAAGCGCCGTCGCGGTTTACGCCGACGCCCTTCGTCTCGCGGCAGAGGTGGCGCTGGCCCGCGCGGCAGTTGCGGCAGTGGCCGCACACGATGTGGCCTTCGCCGCTCACTCGCTCGCCGACCTTGACGCTCTTTACGTTCGAGCCGACTTCGACGACTTCGCCGACGTATTCGTGGCCGATGGTGAGCGGCGGCTTGATCTCCTCCTGCGCCCAGGAGTTCCACTCGTAGATGTGGACGTCGGTTCCGCAGATCGCGGTCTTCTTGATCTTGATGAGGACGTCGTTTATGCCCATCTCGGGCATCGGCTTCTCGACCAGCTCGACGCCCTTCTCGGGCGCAACCTTTGCTATGGCTTTCATTTGTCGGCGACTCCTATGGAGAGGTGTTTTGTCGTAGTATACCACATCGCGCGAACCTGCGGCAAGTGGGGACAGGGACTCGGGAAGTTTGACGCGTCGAAGGCGGCTGCGCTAGGGCGACGAGGGGGACGGCCCTTGATTTTGCCTCTTCCTCTTGAGCTCCGCCTTCCAGGCCTTGATCTGCTCAAGGCGAGTCTTGATGCGCGCCTCGACGCCTTCGCTCGTGGGGACATAGTACTCGGTGCCCTGGAGGGAATCGGGAAGACACTGGAGGTCCGCTATCTTGTTCTCCTCGTAGTGCGCAAGGCGATACCCCTTCCCATAGCCAAGCTCCTTCATAAGCTTTGTAGGGGCGTTGCGAATCGAGAGCGGGACCGGCTCGGCGGTGCGGGTAAGCGCGTCCTTCTTCGCCTTTTCGTAGGCGATGTAGGACGAATTGGACTTCGGCGCGATGGAGAGGTAGATTACCGCCTCCGCCAGATGGACGGAACACTCGGGCATGCCGATGAAGTGGCAGGCATGCTGCGCGGCGACAGCGATTTCCAGCGCGCGCGGATCTGCGAGCCCCACGTCCTCCGCCGCGAAGCGAGTGACGCGCCGTGCGACATAGAGCGGATCCTCTCCTCCTTCCAGCATCCGCGCGAGCCAGTATACCGCCGCGTCAGGGTCCGAGTTGCGCATCGACTTGTGAAGCGCCGAGATGATGTTGTAGTGCTCCTCGCCGTCCTTGTCGTAGAGAAGCGACTTGCGGGACGTGCACTGCTCCAGAACGCCATCGTCAACGACAAGCTCGCCGCCATCTCCGCCGCAGTTCAAGACGACCATCTCGAGCGACGAAAGCGCCGCGCGCGCATCGCCGTTCGCGAAGACGGCGAGGGCGCGGAGCTGGTCGTCTGATACGCGGACCTTCATCGAGCCAAAGCCTCGAGCGTCGGTTACGGCGCGCCTGAGAAGCGTGACGAGATCGTCCTCGCCGAGCCCCTTGAGGACAAACACCTTGCAGCGCGAGAGCAGCGCCCCGTTGACCTCGAAGGACGGATTCTCCGTCGTCGCGCCGATGAGGATGATGCTGCCGCGCTCGACGAACGGGAGAAACGCGTCCTGCTGCGCCTTGTTGAAGCGGTGTATTTCGTCGACGAAGACAATCGTCTTGCGCCCGAAGGCACGGTCTTCGTCCGCCTGGTGCATCACTTCCTTGATTTCCTTGATGCCGCTCGTCACCGCGGAGAATGTGATGAACCGGGCGTTCGTCGTCCGGGCGATCACGTTGGCGAGCGTCGTCTTCCCTACGCCCGGCGGGCCCCAGAAGATCATCGAGGGGACGACATCGCGCTCGATCATCCCGCGCAGTATCTTCCCCTCGCCGACGAGATGCGACTGGCCTACGACTTCGTCAAGCGTGCGTGGCCGCAGGCGTTCCGCAAGCGGGACGCTTTCGTCCGGCTCTCCATCCGTCCGGCCGGAGAAAAGGCTCTGTTCTACTGGCTTCACGCTCATCAAGCCCAACCCTAAGCCGTGGACCTCCGGTCCTTCCCAAAAACTCAGGGAAGGACGTCTTCAAGCACGTGGAAGGAGGACGACGTGCGCATCGGGGCGACCGACGGGCCGAACTTCTTCATGTGGGGCGTCGCGAGGTGCGCCTTGAGCTCGCCGACCGAAAGCCACTTCTCGAGCATCCAGAGAGTGCGGTCGCCGAAGCGCTGTGGCTTGTCCCAGTCGGTCTCGGCGTCGCCGAGGAGCCGGTACTCGCAGCAGCCGGGCTCGGCGCGGACGGCCGCCAAGACGGACTTCGTCTTAGCGAGGTAGTCGGCCTTGTCTGCGTCGGGCTTAAGGTCGAAGCGGCAGAGCACCCAGACGGGCTTCCAGTTCTCCCAGTCGAGCGAGGCGACCCGGTCCTCCGCCATGCCGAGCGCGCGCAGGACGCCGCGGGCCATCAGGCGGTTGCCCGCGGGGAGCATGTGCACGCCGTCGCGCGTGAGCTTCACAGACGGATCGTCGGCATGCGCCTTCCACATGTCGGCGTTGAGGTCCGCTACGGGATATCCGCGGCGCTTCGCCTCCTCGCGGAGCCACTCGTTGTACGGCGCGACCATCACGTTGTGCTTGAACTTCTCCATCTCGGGCTTCTCGAACATGGTCGCCGTCAGCACGACGACCTGGCAGTTCGACGCAGCGCACTTGTCGAATATCGCCGAGATGTTCTTCTTGTAGTCCTCGAGCGACACGCCCTTGTTCCAGTCGTGGTGCCACACGTCGTTGACGCCGCACGAGAGCGTCATCACCTTCGGCTTCCGGGAGAGGACGTCCCTGTCGAGCCGCGCCAACATGTCGTTCGACTTGTTCCCGCCGATGCCGGCCTTCACAGGATTGACGTACACTCCCTCGAGAGCGAGCGAGCGCAGTACGAGGTTGACGTATCCGTCGGGGCTTCCCTGCCCCTGCTGCGTAATCGAGTCTCCGAGAAAAGCGAGCGTGTCGCCGTCCTTGACGGCAAGTTCTCCGAATGCGGCCGAGGCAGCCGCAATGACCGCGGCAAGTGTGGCAATCTTCATTTTTGTACCTTTCCTTTCGTGTCCAGGCATGTCCGCCTGATGGCGTAGATTATACCATAAAACCGCCCTCTGCGGCCCAGGACGGAGTTATGGTATAATCTACGCCAAAGGAAGAAAGGCGAAAATGAGAGGAAAAACCGTTTTCAAAGTAAGGTCATACGAGTGCGGGGCCGATTCGCGCGCAACCCTGCCGACGATCTGCAACTACCTCCAGGAGGCGGCGAGCGTCAACGCCGAACACCTTGGCTTTTCGAAAAGCGACTTCGATTCCGCCGGCGAGAACATTTCGTGGGTGCTGACTCGGCTCGTCGTCAAGATGGACCGCTATCCGATGTGGGAGGACGAGGTGACGGTCGAGACGTTCCCGCGCGGCGGACGGCGCATCGTGGCCTGGCGCGACTTCGAGCTCAAGGACTCCGACGGCAAGCGCCTCGGCGTGGCCTCGAGCGAATGGATGCTGATCGACCTTGCGACGCGAAAGGTAGTCAAGATTCCGGAAGCCGTCTTCGACGCGGCCGATCCCGCAGACACGCCCCTTCTCGGGGAAATGCCGTTCACGAAGTTCAAGTTCCCCGACGTCGCCGGAATGCCGGCGTGCTCGTTCCGCGCGCAGAAGTCGCACATCGACATGAACGGACACGTCAACAACGTCCACTACATAGAGTGGATGCTCGAACCGTGCGGCGACGCATGCCCCGCGCATGCCGAAGTCGTCTTCAGGTCAGAGACGCTCGCAGGCGACGAAGTCCGCGTCGAATGCGCCGCGGCGGACGGCAGGACCTACCATCGCGTGTTCGCGCCGGACGGGCACGACCACGTAGTCGCCGTCACTTCGCCGTGAAAGCCCCCTTTCGCGGGGCCCGCCTCGCCGCGCCCAAAGTCCTTCGGGCAATCGGCCCGATCAGAATCCGAGGTTGAGGATCGGGAAGACGAGCGCGCCGCCAAACTCATTGTTTTGAGTCAACGAGATGAACCGCTCGGGCAGCGATCTATCCCTGCTTTGGCAGCAACGCCATCACTTCTCATGTCGGCGCGTCGGGGAGTAGGGGCATCCCGAGCCGCTGGACGTCGAGCCGCACCAGATGCACTTGTTGCCGCCCGGGCCGTGTCGGTGCAACCTGTACGGGCCATACGCGCACCCGTGACCGTAGCTCGACGAACCGCACCATTCGCAGTGCTTCTCGTCGTCGCGATGCTCGTGAAGCCTGTCCGGGCCGTACGCGCAGCCGTGACCGTAGCTCGACGAACCGCAATGCCTGCATTTTGTCGCCATGTCAGTCTTCCTTTCGATGCATATTATAGCATATTGCGCATCTCTATCATTCACAATTACGGCAGGGAGTAGTACGCACTACAGGCAATTGTTCCAGTGATAGCCTGACATCTCACCTGTATCCCGGTCGAGCACAAGGATGACTCGCCAGCTGCCGCCACAGGCCCCGCCGTCAAACGCATGGCTTTGAGTCAACGAGATGAACCGCTCTGGCAGCGGCCTCTCGCCGAAAACAAGCCTCTGCTGCGTTTCGGCGTCTTTTTCCATCTGTTCCTGCACGTATTGCGGGATCCCCTGCTCCGGTATAGGATAGTCCAGCATTATAAACGAATTCGTCACCAGCGGATATGAGTGCTCGACGGCAAACCGAACCAAATCAGCCTCTTCGCAATGACAGGTCAACCGCTCTTCAACCTGGCCGAACTTCGCCTCGCTTCGATAGTGGATGTCTTTCACGCCAGGCGGGAGCCATCTGGCAAATGCACGGGGACGAAAACCGCCATCCATTTCGCCCTTGGTCGCATACCGACAGTCGATGACGCGGAATTGCCAGGACATCCACATGGCGGAAATGGATGCCATCGCGAACAATGCAAATCCAGCCGCCATGAGAATGCTGCAGCAGGAATAAGCACCCAAGAGGATCCCGCGCAGCAACCTGTTTCCGGGCATCTTCAACCGCCAACCTGGCCAGAACACGATCATGCCGCATATCACAAGAAGCAGAAGCAGCACAGCACCGGCCAGCAAAAGCGATCCCCTGATCAGGGAAAAGAGGGCGAGGCCCATCATCCATGTAAAACCGATCAAACGGCAGCCAGTCAAGAGATCAAGAATCGCAAACAGTGGAATCATGCGGAACGCCCATGTCATGATGCCGACATTGCGGCGCCTACACCACGCCGGAATGCTCACAACTATAAGCAATAATAGTATGGCGACAATCATTTCGATTAGACCTTTCGTGACATGCACATATTATAGCAAAATCCAATTTGCTCGCCGCGCACCAACCATCCGCAGCAAACCCCTTGAAAAATCAGCGTTTCGCGGGGCCTGTCCCCGCAGATTCCCGCCCCATTTGCTTCTCTTTTGCTTCTTTCTTTGCGACTTTAACCTTGAGCTTGCGGCCCCCCCAAGCCAAGGCCTCCCCATGGGACGGAAACCATATGTCGATGTGGGCGCCCTTGATCGATCCGCCGATGTCCTGGACGGTTCCCGAGCCATATCCGGGAATCCAGATTCTTGTTCCAAAGGGATAGACCGTCGGATCGGCGGCAATCGTCCCCTTCGCCGCGACCGCACCTGAAGCCGTGACGCCGACTTTCTTGGGCGTGCCTCTTAGATTGCCGTAGTCATAGACCGGCTCGCCGAAGAAGAACCACTTCTTGCGCCAGCCGCAACACTTCCCGCAGTTGCAGTATCCGGTAACCAGCAGCTCATGCTCGTCGCCAACGACTTCGCAATCGTCGACTGCGCTTTCTTCCGATGCCGCCGCTCTCTCACGCACACTGCAGCTATCCACCAGCATAAAGACAACGGCCACTAACAGAAACGGGCAAATCCACAGCAAGGGAGGCCAAATCCTCCCAATCGGTTTCCGCTGTCTAATCTTCACAAACCCCATGCATTTCTCCTACGCAGATTGTACCAAATGCCGCCCTGAACCTCAACCGCATATCCCCCGACGACAGAAGGGAGGAGCCGCCGAAGGCGGTGGCTACAGGGGTGCAAATCCGCACCCCTGCTAGCGCATCCGCAGCAAACCCCTTGAAAAATCAGCGTTTCGCGGGGCCTGTCCCCGCAGGTCTATTTTCACTTCTCTCCATGCTGAGCGCAGTAGCGCTTGCCCTCTTCGGGCTTGCGTGTGCACTGCTTGCCCTCGTAGGTCATGGCGCGGCACTGGGTGATGGGCTTGGACGGCTTCACGGACGGCGCATGCAGCTTGCAGTAGTCGCTCTCGCCGTCCTTCTTGTGCTTGCACCGCGTTCCGGCATCCGTCACGGCCCAGCACTGTCCGTCGTCCTTCTCCTTCGCGTCGGGATCCTTCGCGTCGGGCTTCTTAACATCGGGCTTCTTCGCCTGGTCGGCGTGTCCAATGCAGAACTTCGAGCCCTCGGCGGCCTCGCGCTTGCACTGCTCGCCCTTCTGCGTCTTGCCCTCGCACTGCGCGGCAATCGCCATCACCGACGCAAGCGCAACCGCAACAACAACCATCAGTCTTTTCATTCCATGACTCCTTTCGTTTCTACATACATTATACCAAATCCCATTCTTCCCGCACACCCGCGCGGCGCGGCAAATCCGTCGCGGAGGATTAACCACGAAATACACGAAAAGTCCGCGGCATGCCTACGGCACCATCATTAGCATGCCGTTGCGCGGGGCGAACGGCTCGAGCCAGACGGAGTCGATGGAGATGGAGTCCGTGCCGGACTGCGTGTCGTTGAGGAACGAAAACACGTTTTCGCCCGCCTTCAGCAGCTCGCGTGGGATGGCGAAAGGATGGTCCGTTTTCGTGCCAGGCGCGTCCTTCGTCGCGAGGCGTTCTCCGTTCAAGTCGATGCAAAGGCGCGTTCCCGCTCCACCGCCTTCGGGGCCCGTGCGGAAATGGAGAATCCAGTCGTACTCCTCCGCGAGCGACTGCGGCATCACCGCGTGCCAGCTCGTGTGGTTGCCGTCGCCCGTGTACAGCATCGCGCGCGGCACGTGGCGCATGTTGCCGTCCACCACGTGGTACTCGTTGGACACAGCCCCCTCGTGGCCGAAGTCAGTCCAGTCGTCGTCGCGCCTGCCCACCTGCCAGCCGCCACCGAGCGCCGCCGCATCGAGCGTCACCACACCCGTGCCGCTGTCGATGCGCGTGACGGTGAGCGTGTTCGTGCCGACAATGAGCGCCGCCGCACGCACGACCCAACTCTGCGTCTCGCCCGCCTTGATTGAACGTTTGCCGATCGACTTGCCGTTGACCGCCACGCCCAGCAGGCCCTCCGCCGAGTCGCTCGTCGCCTTCCAGCGGAAGATCTGCGCGCGGCCGTCGTCATACCCGGCCTCGATCGGGAACTTGAACGAGACGGACGCCCCGTTCGTGAGGCCGCCGTTCGGAACGGGCCACAGCTCGCCGTCCACGTCGAATCCGCCCTCCGGCGCCGTGTCGGCGGAAAGCTCCGTCGTCGCGTCGTTCTCGACGCCCACGCGCCACGTCTCCGCACGCGGCCAGCCGAGCGCCGCCAGGATCTCCTGCTCGGAAAGCGTCCGCTTCCAGCACGCGAACTGCTGGATGCTGCCCCTGAAGCACTTGTAGTGGTTGTTGCCCGAACTGGGCGCGGGCATCGCGTACGTGCCGTTCTGTTGGGATTCCGTGCCGAAGCGCAAGAACCCCCCGGAACTCGGCACGAGGTTCACCGAGTCCGCATACGTCCGCGACACCCGCTTCAGAAGGCCGATGTCGGTGTTGCCGTCCGGCGTCGTCAATCCGTCCTTGACCAGATATGCCGTCACCTTCTGGCCGTCCACCGTCACGGCGAAGTCCACCCAGCCGCAGCCGTTTGAGATCACGAAGTTCTCGCCCAGATCCCAGCTGCTGTTGTACGTGTGGACCTGGAGCTTGCGCCGCTCCGTGCTGGTTTCGGCCAGGCCAAACATCATGCCGCGCTGGGAGTAGTAGCCGAATCCGAGCAGCCACTGGGTGTCCAGCAGCGGCTCGGAGAAGTCGGGACGGAAGCGGACGATCCAGGTGTAGTGGCTGACGAAATCCTTAAGCGGCGTACCGCACGTCACGGCGCAGGGGGTGACATAGCCGAGCGTCTGCGTCTCGTTCGTCCAGACGACGTCCTGCGGGAAGTAGAGCGTCTGCATCTGCCGCCCCACGCCGCGTCCGGGCAGGCGCACGAACTCGTTGGATATGACGGGCTTGTGCCCCGCCGCGCCGTAGGAGCCGGTACTGAGCGCGACGGTGTGGAGGGAGTTGGTGATCTCGCCAATTTTATCATCGAGGATGTGGTTTCCGTTCTTGTCGATCGCCATGCCGCGCATCCAGATGTAGGCGTCCGCGAACACGTCCTCGCTGCGCGCCGCCGTGAGGTCGAGCTGGTCGCTCGCCGCGCCGGTCGGGGAGAGGAAGAACCGCGCCGCGCGCCCCAGCCGCGCGTCGTCCGGCAGACGGTTCGTGACTGAGGTCGTGCCGGAGGCGATCGTGCCCAGCTGCTCGCTCTTACTCCACTGCGAGATGTCCGCACCCTTGTCAGCAGCGCCCCACGCCACCCACAGCTCCTGCTCGGCATCCACGCCCGTGAACGCGAGCGTCGCCTCGCCGGGACCGTACACCGTCCCCCTGAAGCTGCTCACGGACACCGTCGCCGCCGAGAGCGTCGTGCTCACCGCAACCGCCGCCAATCCAAAGACAAATGACATTCTCTTCATTCTCTGCACCCTTTTACAGATTGTCATGAAGGAATATGATACCACATTCCGGCCCGTCCTTGAAGCGGAAAGCCTCCGCAATGTCACCGCCACCGAAGGACTCAGTACAATCCAAGGAGCCATTCCCGGGCAGTCACTACTTTGATTGTAACGCCGTCTTCCGAAATTGTGTCATGGTCGTGGTCGGTTATCAGCAGCAGGTCATTGCAACCTGTCTTCTTCGCGACGTAGATCAGCGGATCAACCTCGCGCTTCCGCGTCTTTACGCCGTCTATGGTATATGCGACTTGGACGAACTGGACTATCTTTCCATGCCTCACGCAGCAGAAGTCGATGTCGCTCGTCTGGTCCTTGTAATAGTATATCTCCGCGTCGTCGTCCGTCCTCCGTCTCAGGAGCTCGAGATATACGATGTTCTCAAGCCGCCAGCCAAGCTCCTCGTCCGAGCCGAGCACGCCGGTGAAGTACGAGATGAACGCCGGGTCCGACACATACAGTTTTTCGTTGCGTATGCGCTCCGCCGGCTTCGTCGAATATCGGCGGACGAGCGAGACGAGATACGATTCGACCAGGTATCCCATGTAGGTCTGCATCGTGTGCGCGCTCGAGATTCCGGCCTTCCGCGCCAGTCCGTCATATGACACCTCCCGCGAAAACTGCTGCATCAGCACGTATGCCGCGTCAATGAACCGCTGCGCGTTCCTCACCTTGCGACGGCCGAGAATGTCCCTGGATAGAATGGAATTGTACAATGCGGACACATACCCTCTTTGGTCGGAAAGGGCGAACGTCTCGGGGAGCCCACCGCTGAAAAAGTATTTCTTCCACGCCGCCTCCGAGTCGCCGCCGTTCCACGCACAGTACTCCGCGTACGAAAACGGGAACACAGATATGGGGACGTGTCGCCCCGTAAGATGCGTCGCAAGGTCACCTGTGAGGAGGCGGGCGTTCGAGCCGGTTATCACGACATGCTTATCGGCCCGCAGCAGTCTGTTCACAAAAAGATGCCACCCCTCGACATTCTGTATCTCGTCAAAAAGGAAATGATCGACATTGCCATATACTTCGTAAACCGACTGAAGAACGTCGTCCAGCTCAGATGCGTCTATCTTGGCAAGCACTTCGTCGTCGAAGTCAACGTATCCGTACGCGACAGACGAATCCATCATTGCCTTTCGGCAGACAACGGATTTCCCGGATCGCCTCATGCCGATGACCGCCTGTGCCAACGGACTGTTGACTTCAACCTTTCCCATAGGCGCTCGCTCGAGCATCTTCTCTGCCTGAAGACGCTCAAGTTCAAGTTTCTGCTCCTGTATGGCCTTTTTCAGACTTCTGCCCATGTTGATCCTCCTTGAAACACCGATATTATAGCATTTCCAGTCGCCTTATTGCAATAACCCATACTACTTAATGCAATAAGCACCCCGCTATTGCAACAAACGCTATCATAAGCTGATGACCGTCGGCTGGGGAATATGCGGATGGTTAACCACGGAATACACGAAACGTCGGATGCTGTATACGCCGCCGGTGACTCCGCCTGGCCAAAGTCACTGGCCGACAAATATCTGCCCAGGCAGGACGAGTTTTTCCTTCGGCGGGAAAGTGGCTTCGAACGCCTCGAACTCGGCGGGATTCTCGTCCGCAACGAAGTACGGACGCGGCGGGGCGTATTCGCCTCGAACGCCGGCAAGGTAGCCGTGACGCAGCTCCTTGCAGAGGAAGAACGAGGCGTCGGCCCCTTCTGGCAGTCCATGGTAGCGTACGCCTTTCTTCGAGGCGACGTCAAAACCGCTCTTCCCGTAAAAGTCGATGTTTCCCTCGAAGCAGACCGCGCCAAAGCCAAGTTCCGTCGCCCGGTCGAGCGAGTAGTCCAGGAGCTTCTTTCCGAGCCCCTTGCGCTGAAGCGTTCGGTCGATGCAGATCGGCCCCATCGCGAGAACTGGAAGCTCGCCGCCTCCGTCCAGCGCGATCTCTGCCATGACGAACACGTTCTGCCCGATTATCCGTCCGCCCTTCTCCATCACGAAGTCCAGCTCGCGGACGAATTCCGGCGCATCGCGCAAGCGGTGCAGGACAAAATGCTCGAGGCAGCCCGGACGATAGACGTTCCAGAACGATTCGCGAACGAGGTTCTCAACCGCAGCATAGTCCGCCGGCGTCTCTCCACGAATAACGATGTCAGACATAATTCATCCTTCCAACCCTCGGCGCACCCTTCGGGCACTGTGCAACGCTCCGCCGATACGGCCTGCAGCAGCGTCTACGGCGTTCACAAAGCGGACTTGATCTTCGCGGCAAGCTCTGCGTACTCCGAGTCG